>NZ_JALQDN010000001.1:0-460492 GCF_023631205.1 Caballeronia sp. NCF2
TGTTTTGTTTTTTGTATTTTGGTAAGGTGGGGCTGTATTTTGTTTTTGTGCGGGTCTACAAACGCCCCGTGCGGGGGGGGGTGGGGGGGGGGGGGGGGGGGGGGGGGGGGCGGGGCCCCCCCCCCCCCCCCGCGCCCGACGTCCAGATACCGCACCGGCAGGCCGCGATCGCCGAGCACGAGTTCGAGGCTGCCCAGATCTTCGAAATAGACGTGGCGAATCGCCAGGACTTCATGTTTCATCGGCGGCTTTCCGTAGGTCGAGCGCGTGTGGCCCGGAACGAAGTTGTGACGAGCCGCGCCTCGCGGTGAGGCGCGACGGGCACAGTCTAACCGACTCGCCGCGGCCCCACAGCGCCGGATGACGCCGAATGGCTTGTACGCCGTCCGCCCGGATCAGGCGACCTGGGCGAAGACCTTCCAGCTTTTCTTCTGCGTGGCGACGTCGGCTTCTTCGTATACCGAACAGTCGAGACGCAGATCGGTGTCCGCCATGTCGATCTGAAGAAGCGAGCAGTGATGCGGCGTCTTCTTGGGATTCTTGCTCGCTTCGAAGTGCGAGCAGGACAGACACATGCGGTGCGCCGGAATCTGCTGTTGCGATTCGAGCTGACGGATGGTCTTGAGCAGCGTGCGGTAGAACGCAACCTGCTCGTCCTCGCGCAGCGTGCCGACCGCCTTCGCGAGGAAGTCCGGCCATTGCAGCGCCTTCTTCGCGGCCGTGCGGCCACGCGCGGTCAGACGAACCGCGAGCGCGCGGCCATCGTCGAGCGCGCGGCGCTTTTCGACGAGACCCTTGCCTTCGAGCGTGCTCACCGCATCGCTCGTCGTGGCGGCGGTCAACGCCGTTTCACGCGCGATCTCGCCGAGGCGCATCGGCCCCTTGCGCTGCATCAGCAGAACGAGAATTTCACCCTGGGTCGGCGTCAGCCCCGCGCCTTCCGCCCATTCCCATGCCTGGCTGCGCATCGCGGTGCTCAGCCTCAGCAGGCCGTGGGTCACCCGCCCCGTCGCCTGCTCTCCGTAAACGCCTTCACTCATAGTCTTTCGCTTGTTGTTCCGCTTATGTGTTTGACGGCACGTTCGCGCCGACCGCCGCGAACACCTCGTCCGAAACGCCGTCCGCAGAAGAGTACTCCGAACCCCTTGCGAGCTGCACTTCGTTCTCGGTCCCCGCCGTCTCAAAATTCAGGCGTGCCAAGCCAATTAGCGGTGCCTGATTGGGGACATTGCAACCCTCTTCGTTTTGCGCCTTCTTATGGTCCTGCTCGTGGCGCTGTTTTCCTGCCGACTATAACGCTACGCCAGCAAAGTCGCCATTCTAAGCGACCTAGAACAAACGTACACCTTAATTATCCACGCAGAACTGTGGATAACCCGTGGAAAAACGTCTTCTTTGTTTGTGGACGTATTCTTGATAACACTGCCGGCGCGTCGCACGCCCTTCGGTTGTCCAGAATTTCGTATCGCGACGAGCGCATGATCCACATGGTTATCATCGCGCTAGCACGTTGACTCTGAACCTCTTTTTGACGTTTTCCACAGCGACGCACCGGCCTTGTTAACTACTATTACGGATGTATACGGATTCTTCGAAGTAAACCTTAGCGACGTCGAATCGGTTCTTTTTCAAACGTTGCCGTGAGCGCGTTATTCCCGTTGCTCGTCAAGCACATGTTTCATTCGGCTCAAAAACAAAGGCCGCTTCGGAATAGTTCGAAGCGGCCTTTCGTCATGATTCGCTGAATTGCATCAGCGTAAGCGTAAGCGCTGCGTTATCGACGCCATTGCAGACATTGCTGTCTGACTGCCTCGTGCAGCGACTTCTCCTTGTCGACCACGCCGCGCAGCCACGTCGCGTCGTTCACGCCGCGCGCGATGTCCGCGACTTCCGCGAGCGCGGCCTGCGAGCCGAGCGCTTCGGCGTGCGGCGCGAGCACGTCGAGCGTTGCCAGAATGTCCTCGCCGATGGTCTGCCGCTCGCCCGTCTGCGGATGGATGCAAGTGCCTTCCAGCCCGAAGCGGCACGCCTCGAAACGGTTGAACGTGTAGACCAGATAGTCGTCCTCCCGCGGCGTCAGCGGCTTGTCCAGCAGCAGATAGCGCGAGAGCGTCTGGATGTAGCAGGCGATCGCCGCGGCACGGTCGACGGACAGCGGCGTGTCCATCACGCGCACTTCGATCGTGCCGAAGCCGGGCTTCGGCCGGATGTCCCAGTAGAAGTCCTTCATGCTGTTGACGACGCCCGTGTTGACCATCTTCGAGAAATATTCCTCGAAGCCGTCCCAGGTCAGCACGAAGGGCGCGCGTCCCGACAGCGGAAAAGCGAATACCGAGTTCAGACGCGCCGAGTGAAAGCCCGTATCGACGCCCTGAATGTAAGGCGACGACGCCGAAAGCGCGATGAAATGCGGGATGTAGCGCGACATCGCATGCAGCAGGAAGAGCGCGCTGTTCGGATCGGGACAGCCGATATGTACGTGCTGCCCGAACACCGTGAACTGTTTGGCAAGGTATCCGTACAGCTCGGAAATGTACTGAAAGCGCGGCGCGTCATAGATCTGGCGATCGCTCCATTGCTGGAACGCATGCGTGCCGCCGCCCGCAAGCCCGACGTTCAGCTGGTCCGCCGCGGCGACGAGCACGTCGCGGATCTTGCGCAGATCCGTCACGGCCTGCTCGTGCGTCGTGCAGATGCCGGTCGACAGCTCGATCATGCTTTCGGTGATTTCGGGCGTGATGTTGCCCGGAATCTTTTCGTCCTTGATGAGACGCATGAGGTCCGACGCGGCGCGCGTCAGATCGTAGTCATGCGTGTTGACGACCTGGATCTCCAGCTCGACGCCGAACGTGAACGGTTCGGAGTTGATGAAAGGTTCGAGTGCCATGGCGCCTCTTGAATGAACAATGCTTGAAGAGTACGGGCGCTTACTCGCGCCGCTCGCCCACCGCCGACAGGCTACGGTACACGACGAAAGGCGAGACGATCTGCAACACGACGATCGAGCACATGACGATCGCGCGCAACGTCGGGTCGTAGTCCGGATAGAGCACGTACATGTCGTCGACGAGCAGATACGCGAGCGCGGACATCGGCGTGAGCGCGACGCCGAGCGCCGCGCCCTGCTTCCAGTTGAGGCCGCTCGGTTTCGCGAAAATCAGCACGCCGACCAGCTTGCCGACGAAACGCGCAACGATCAGCCCGACCGCCGCAACGCCGCCGAGCGCGATGTCGCGCCAGTGAAACGATGTCAGCGTCAGCGCGAACAGGATCACGGTGAGCAGCCATCCGGCGGAACCGAAATGCGACGGCCACAGTTGCGGGCGTTCATCGGCGTTCTTCACGATGATGCCCGCGGCGAGCAGCGCGAGAATCGTCGACAGCTTGAAGATGTGCGCGATCGCGATCGCCAGCAGCACGAGCCCGAAGAGCGCGACGAACGAATGCTCGTCGTTCGCGGGCAGGCGCCGCACGAGCATGTTGCACGCGCGCGCGAGCAGGAACGCGAGCACGAGCGAACCGATCAGCAGATAAAGCGGCTGCAGGATCGTCGCAAACGCATTGCCGTAGATTTCCTGATGCAGCACGCCGGCCGCGAGCTTCTCGACGACCACCGCGTACATGCTGTTCAGCGCCGTCAGCGTCAGGAGGCGCTGCGTGACCTGGCCTTCCGCGCGCAATTCGGTCTTCAACTGGATGACCATCGCGGGCGACGTGGCCATCGCGATGGATGCGATCACGACCGAAGGCATCGTCGGCACGTTGAGGAGCGTCAGCGCGATCAGCACGAGGCCGAACGTGAGCGTCGATTCGGCGATGCTCGACAGAATCAGATACGGATTGCGGCGAATCCAGCGCAAGTCGAGCCGTCCGCCCAGTTCGAAGAGCAAGAGCCCGAGCGCGACATCGAGCAGCGGCCGCGACAGTCCGCCCGCGCTCGCGTCGATGACGCCGAGGCCCGCGTTGCCGGCAATCAGCCCGATCACCGCGAAACCGGTGATGCGCGGCAAGCGCCACGCGCGCCACAGCAACTCGCCGGCGAGGCCCGCCGTGACGAGCGCGAGGCCGGCCCAGAGAATCGCGTCGGGTTCGAGCGGCCAGGCGGGCAAAAATGAAAATGCCGAATTCATCGTATGGGATTCTCCTTCGGTGCTGCAGCAGAGCGTGCACGTTCCGTTGCGTGACTCGCATCGGCGGCGCGCGCTCGCGGACGAGGCGCATCCGCCCGGCTACGCGAGCGTTGGTTCATTCAGGCGAATCGAAATGCGAACGAACACGGCGTCACGGCGGAACCGTGCACGAATTAGACGACGCGTCCGGCTGACCACGAGACGCCTTGCATGCCCTCAATGTCGCACCGGACATCTCCGATCCGTGTGACATGAGTGGCGCATGCGGCGCCCGCTCGGATGCCGGGCCGAACGCAGCAAACGACGGTTGCGGCTTCGTTGATCAGATTCTTGGCTCGCAACCATCGTTCCATTGAAGCGGACGCCATCTTGGAGAGGGCGCAACGCAGGAAGAAGCGCGATTGTGCCATACCTCGCGTCGCCCGGCAGAAAGTCCAAGCTCATGATTCTTATGAAGTAAAAGCGACTGCCAGGCTCGAACGCGAATGGCAAACCTGACCGGCTACCGGCTTGCCCGTCGATCGGACTTCCACGTTTACGGCCGGCCGATGAACTCGCCGTCAGGTGTTTACAGGTTTACTGTATATAAACGTAGTAGTGGTTAACAAAGCAACGCCTTTTCTGTGGATAACATGGGTTTTGTCTTTTCATTCAATCATTTGGAGAAAGCAGAAGCGGGCCGTAAACATGTTGGCGCCGCGCGGTGAACGCGGAACAACTTTTGGCCGCGTAAACCGGACGCCTCAGTTGTCCCGTTTACGTGCACAACGCGTTCACACGACTTTCACACGCAATTCGACGGCTTATCCACAACTTGCCGGGGATATCTCGCCGTGCCTCAACGCCTTTAGCAAAAAGCGGGCTGGATCGATGGCTTCGGCCAGTTCGCGCTCGATGGGCCAGGGTTCACCTTCGACGAGCGAAGCGATCAGCTCGGCCGCGAGCGTCGCCCAGACGAGTCCGCGCGAGCCGAACGCAAACGCGCCATAGAGACCCGGGATGCGCGGCAGATCGAGCGGCCACGCGCCCGACAGTTCACGCGCATCGCGGCGCGCGGCGTGTTCGTCGGCGAGCTGGCCGATCATCGGCATGCGGTCGCTCGTCACGCAGCGAAACGCGACGCGACCCGCGCGTACTGTGCCCGGCATCAGCGCGAGGTCTGGCAACATGCCCGCCACGCGCCCGATGTTCTCCCGATGTCCGGCCTCGCGGATCGCGCGATCGGGATCGTCGATGTCATACGTCGCGCCGACGAGCGTGCCGCCCGCGCCGAGCGGCACCGCGTAGCCTTCGCCAATCACCGGCATGCGCAGAGGATCGAGCGCGCAGCTATCGAGCACGGTGAGTTGGCCGCGCACGCTGCGCGTCGGTTCGCCGTACAGGCCAGCGAGCCGCGCCGCATCGTGCGCGTTCGCAAGGACGATGACCGGCGCGCTCGCGATCTCACCGCCGCTCGCGTCGAGCGCGCGCCAGATGCGGCCATCGTGTTCGATGCGCGTCACTTCGGTATTCATGCGCGCCGTGATCCGCGCCGAAGCGTCATCGATTTGCGCCGCGCACACGGCCGCAGGCGAGATCGCACCGCCGCGTGGAAAGAACCAGCCGCCGCGCGCGACATCAACGCCCGCGATGCGCGATGCATCCGCGCGCGTCATAGCCTGCACGTAGTCGGATGGATACGCGAATCGCGCGATGGTGGCGGCGAGCGCATCGGCGTCTTCGGCCGTATCGGCGATCTGAAGCAGACCCGCGCCGCTGCGATGCAACTCGTGATTCGCGTCTTCCAGCGCGCGCCATCGGCGTAACGCGTAGAGAAATGCCGCGCGCGTGAGGCGTGCGGCGACGCTGTCGTCGCGCCAGACGATCGGATGAAACACGCCCGCCGGATTGCCCGATGCATCGCGCGCGGAGACCGCATGACGATCGATCAGCGTGATGTGCCAGCCGCGCGCGGCGAGCCGCGAACTCACCGCGCAGCCCGCGAGCCCCGCGCCGATGACGATGGCTTCGCGCGAGCTCGCGTCGCAACGCAGCGGCGGTTCATGACGACGCACACGCCAGCGCGGTGCGAAGCGCGCAACGAGCGGCGAATCCGTTGCGTCGGGCGAGCAGTCGAAACCCGACGATGCCAGCGCGCGCCGCAACGTCGGACGATGCGCCGGAGAGGCGTTCGCGCAAACCGTCGCGCCGTCGCCGGCAAAGCGCGCGAGCGTCTTGCACAGCTTGCGCGGATCGTCCGGCGCATCGAGATGAAACGCGTCGGCGCGCAGCCAGAGTTTCGCGAGCATCTCGTGGACGTCATCGCCGATGGCGAGCGTCAGCACGACGCGCCCATCATCGAACTCGAGGCGATGCACGCCCGGCACGCGCACCGGCCAGGCGCGCGCGAGTTCGGCGGCGAGCGGCGATGGATCGTCGGCCGAAGGCGGTTCGTTCAGCGCATTCGGCTGCGCGATAGCGACGACATGCAGCCGCTCGCAACGCGCTTCGTCGTCGCGCCAGCGTTGCCAGAGCGGAAGGAAGGCGCTGAACGTCGTATCGACGAAAGTGAAGATGCGTTCATGCCGCCAGCGCACGGGCAGATCGTGCGGCGCGAAAAGCAGGGATTCGGTCATGCGAAAGATTGGGAAACATCAAGCCGAAGATGACTTGGCGATGGCCGGCGCCATGCCGTTCGCGGCGTCTTCGATCATCAGCGGTTCGAGCGCGTAGCCCGCCGCGCGCCATGCTTCGAGGCCGCCGAGCAGCGGCGCGACATCGGTGAAGCCGTGCGCCGTCAGCTCTTTGGCGGCGAGCGCGGCCGATACTTCGCTCGGGCAATCGCAGTAGGTCACGAGCTTGCGATCGCGCGATATGCCGGCGAGTTGCGATGCGGCGTCGTCGTGCAAGAGCAGCGCGCCGGGAATCGCGAACGGATCCATCGCGCGACGTTCGCGTCGGCGCACGTCGATGACGAGCGGCGGCGGCTCGCCTTCTAGCAGCGTGCGGAGCATTGCTATATCGATGCGCGCCATGCGCAGCCTGCGCAACAGCGACACGCGCTGCCACCAGCGCACGGCGAGATAAAGCGCGAGCGCGATGACCGCGATCGCGATCACGCCGCGTCCGAACAGGTCGAGCCAGGCGAGCACGCTATCGACGAGATCGGCGAACATCGCGCCGAACGCGACGCCGATGCCGGACCACAAGAGCGCGCCGAGCGCGTCATAGAGAAGGAAGCTGCCGATGCCGATACCGGTCGCGCCCGCGACGGGAATAGCCAACGTCGACAAGCCGGGGATGAACTTCGAGACCGCGAGAATGCGTACGCCGAAGCGGCCGAAGAAGTCGAGGCTGCGGTTCACGCAGGTATCGCGCGAGATCGAAAGCTTGCACATGAAGGCGAGCACGCGGCTGCCGTAGCGGCGCCCGAGCCAGAACCAGAGCGCATCGCCGATGAGCGCCGCGATGCTGGCCGTGGCCACGATGGCCGCGAGCGCCTCCCACACCGCCGATGGAAAGCTCGTTGCAAGCCCCGAACCCGACGCCGAAGCGAAGCTCGCGGAGACCGCGATCGCTCCCGTCAAAACCAATGTGGGCAAGGCTGGGAGCGGCAAGCCGAGGCACTCGAGCAGAACGTTGGCAAAAACCAACGGCAGGCCGTATTCGATGATCAGCTCGCGTAGCATGGTTCGCGCCCTGGTGTTCTACGCCCAAAAAAGCGGCCGGGAGCCTCAAAAATATAAGGGTAAATCTTTGAAACCCTTATCCTGATTGGGTTTGCGCTGCGCTATCATACCAAGCGCCGCGTATAGAGGCGGCGCGAAGGCGACGAAGTGAAGCAATGCCGGTGAGATGCCGCGCAAGAGCGCCGAATCGTCGGGGAGGCACGCCAGAAGGCCGTCCCTACTCGACTGCACGGTTTGCGCACGTATAATCGGCGCGTTCGCGCTGTTCGTGTCAACCTAAACTGATAAAGGAACCTTAATGAACAAACAGGAACTGATCGACGCCGTAGCCGCGCAGACCGGCGCCAGCAAGGCTCAAACCGGCGAAACGCTGGACACGTTGCTCGAAGTGATCAAGAAGGCTGTCTCGAAAGGTGACGCAGTGCAGTTGATCGGCTTCGGCAGCTTCGGCTCGGGAAAGCGCGCAGCGCGCACCGGCCGCAATCCGAAGACCGGCGAGTCCATCAAGATTCCGGCCGCGAAGACGGTCAAGTTTACGGCTGGCAAGGCATTCAAGGACGCAGTGAACAAGCGGTAAGCATCTTGCCGATTGTGCGGCTACTCGAAGTAGCCAGATGTACATGACCCGCCCTTCGGCGGGTTTTTTTTCGTCCGGCATCAATGCCGATGATCGTCGCAATCGCAGTCGGGACCGTGGTCGTGGTCGTGCTCATGATCGTGGTCCTCGACTTCCCACGCGGGGAACGGATCGGCGAAGCTTCGCCAGGCGTCGGGACCGCGCGCCCATTCGTCGTCGGTGAGCAGACATGCGTCGAAGCGGTCTTGCCAGACGGCAGGATCGAGATTCAATCCGATCAGCACCAGCTCCTGCCGGCGATCGCCGATGCTGTTGTCATCCGGATCGCCATACCATTCCGCGACGATTTCGGCTTCGAGCTCGGGATCGTCAGTCGGCCATTCGCTGCGATCCTGCGCGGCCCACCATAGTCCCGCCGGTCCATGCCGGACCGTTCCGCCCGCTTGCGACAGCGAGCCGCCTACATCGCTTCGCGTCGCGAGCCAGAAGAAGCCCTTCGCGCGCAGCACGTCGGGCCATTCCTGATGCAACAGATTCCACAGACGCTCGGGATGAAACGGCCGGCGCGCGCGATACACGAAATGGCCCACGCCGAACGCATCGGGTTCGTCGGCCGACGGATGTTCGCCGTTCAGGATCGCGAGCCAGCCGGGCGCGCTCGCGGTCGCATCGAAATCGAAACGGCCGGTGTTCAGCACGTCGCCGATGGGAACGTCGCCCGATTGCGCCCGGACCTGGAGCGCGCGCGGATTGAGACCATGCAGGATGCGCGCGACCTTTTCGATTTCATCCGCGCTGGCGAGATCGATCTTGTTGATGACGATGACATCGCAGAATTCGATCTGTTCGATGAGCGTCTCGACGACCGTCCGATCGTCTTCGTCGTCATGGCCTTCCGGCGACAGACCGCGCTCGGCGAGCGAATCCGCGGACGCGTAATCGCGCAGGAAACTCGCGGCATCGATCACGGTGACGAATGTGTCGAGATGCGCGTGGCCCGCGAGCGTCGCATCGTCGTCGTCGCCGAACGCGAGATGCTCGGCGATGGTCATCGGTTCGGCGATGCCCGACGTTTCGACGACGATCGCATCGAAGCGCTGCTGCTCCGCGATCCAGCTGATCGCGCTTTCGAGCGCTTGCATCGACCGGCTGCCGAGTGTCAGAAGCAGGCAGCCGTTGGGCAGTTCGGTGGTTTCGCGATCGGCGCCGGAAGCGGCTTTGCTGCACGTCACTGCGCCGATGCGCACGCCTGCGGCGTTCGCGAGCAAGGCATCGACGAGCGTGGTCTTACCCGCGCCGGTGAATCCCGATAGCACGGTAATGGGCAATGGCATCTGATTCATCGCAATGGAGCGTGACAGGGAACGGAGCGCACGAGCGCGAACCCGCGCTGCCGGTCGGGCGGCGCGGGCGATCGAATAGGGGATTTTGCATCAAATGCACGCCGTGCGCGGCGCACATGCGGAAAAGCGCGGGCGAAGGTCAGCGCGTAGCCTGAAGCAGCTTCCAGCGACGCAGGATCTCGATGATCTGCGCCGAGTACTTGTCGCGCAGCGCAGGTGTTTCGGAATGGTAAGCACCGACCGCCTGCCACGAATTGCCATACTTGTTCATCTTCTGACGCAGATGCCACGCGGCCACATAGACGCTCTTGCACGGCTCCATCAGCGTGCCGCTCGAGATGCCGTACTGGGCGAGCGTGTTGAGATGGATCGAGTTGATCTGCATCAGCCCGTAATCGGTCGAACCATTGGCGTTCTTGTTGATGGCGTCGGGCTTGTTGTGCGATTCCTGCCACGCGATCGCGCGCAGGATGAGCGGATTGACCTTCTGATACTTCGCCGCTTCGTCGAAGCAGTCTGCGTGCGCGGCCGCGGCCGCCATGAGCGGCCCGCATATCGCCAGTGATCGCAATATTCTCTTCATCTTCCTTCTGCTCCATCCGCGCACGCGGAACGTCATGCCGCCGTTGCGGCGCCTTGGCGCCAACGCCAACAAATCAACGTCCGCGGCCGGGCGTGCATGGGGAAAACCCACCCTTTCTGTAACCGCCCGGAATGCGGAACCGACCGTATCATACCGGCTGACGAATCCGCCCAAAAGTTGGCTATCAGACATACGCCCGTTTCGCCCTCCGAAACCCGCATGCGCGCGAGGCGCACCGGCCTATTGATCGGACTTGTTCTAAATGTCTGAATAATAAGACTTCTGGACGTTGTACAATTCGGCTCCCGCGTACATCGGCCGAGTCTCGGAATCGTTCAGATACGGTCTATCGGCAAGTTATTCGAAAGCTTGAGAGCGCTGGATTTTGTATCGCACGTGGCAGCCTAGGGCAACGTGATCCGGAACGAATTGGCACAATTCCGTTACACAAAGCTGCTATCGTCATATTTTTTAAAATAACCGCGAGGGGTCGGGCCTGCCCGTTCCACACCGCGGTTGGCGGCGCTCTCGGCTGACGAGCGGGGCTGCCTCAGCCGGCTCCGAAGACCCGGCTCTGACATCAAACCCATGAGAAGACAACCTATGGCACTGCGTCGTCTGGCGACGGCAATGCTGGCGGCGGGACTTATCGTCGCCCAAGCCGCGCACGCGCAGGTGACGTTGAATTTCGTCAACGCGGATATCGACCAGGTCGCGAAAGCGATCGGCGCCGCTACCGGCAAAACGATCATCGTCGATCCCCGCGTCAAGGGGCAACTCAATCTGGTTTCGGAGAATTCGGTTCCCGAGGACCAAGCGCTGAAGACGCTCCAGTCGTCGCTGCGCATGCAGGGCTTCGCGCTCGTGCAGGATCACGGCGTCCTGAAGGTCGTGCCCGAAGCCGACGCCAAGCTGCAGGGCGTGCCCACGTATGTCGGCAATGCGCCGGCGGCGCGCGGCGATCAGGTGATCACGCAGGTCTTTCAGTTGCACAACGAATCGGCGAACAACCTTCTGCCGGTGCTGCGTCCGCTGATCTCGCCGAACAACACGATCGCGGCGTATCCGGCGAACAACACGCTCGTCGTCACCGATTACGCGGACAACGTGCGCCGCATCGCGGGCATCATCGCGGGCGTCGATACGGCGGCGGGCCGCTCCGTCGACATCGTCACGCTGAAGAACGCGAATGCGATCGACGTCGCCGAGCAGATGAACAAGCTGCTCGATCCCGGCGCGATCGGCAGCACGGACGCGACGCTGAAAGTCACCGTCACGCCCGATGCCCGCACCAACTCGCTGATGTTCCGTGCATCGAGCAGCTCGCGCCTCGCCGCGGCGAAGCAACTGGCGCAGAAGCTCGACGCGCCCACGACCCAGCCCGGCAACATGCACGTCGTGGCGCTGCGCAACGCCGACGCGACGCGTCTCGCCAAGACGCTGCGAGGCATGCTCGGCAAGGGCAACAACAGCTCGGACAACACGTCGAACACCAGCTCGAACACGTTCGGTCAGAGCGGCGGCGGTCTCGGCAATTCGTCGATGTCCACCGGAACGTCCGGCACGCCGCCGCTGCCGGGCGGACTCAGCGGCAGTTCGGGCAGCGGCAGCAATCCGATGTCGGGCGGCACCGGCAACAAGGACTCGAGTTTCTCGTCGAACAAGGACAACGATTCCGGCAACGACCAGGGCGGCGGCATGATCCAGGCCGATGCCGCGACGAATTCGCTGATCATCACCGCGGCGGATCCGGTTTATCGGAACCTGCGCACCGTGATCGACCAGCTCGACGCGCGCCGCGCGCAGGTGTACATCGAAGCGCTGATTGTCGAACTTTCCGCGACGAGCGGTTCGAATCTCGGCATTCAGTGGCAGGGCGCGCTGCTTTCCAACAGCGGCAACAACGCGCTCTACGGCAGCTCGAGCTTCGGCGCCGGCAATACGAACATCGTCGATCTGACCTTGCAGGGCAACGCGATCGCGCAGAATCCGTCGTCCCTCACGTCGACGTCCGGCCTGCTCGCGCAAGGCTTGAACATCGGCCTTTTGCACCGCTTCGGCAATCTCTTCGGTCTCGGCGGACTCTTGCAGGCGCTGTCGACATCGGCGGATGCGAACATCCTCTCGACGCCTAACCTCATCACGCTCGACAACGAGGAAGCGAAGATCGTTGTCGGCCAGAACGTGCCGGTCGTGACGGGTTCGTACGCGACGCCGACCGCCAACGCCGCCACGTCGGTCACGGCGTTCAACACGTTCGACCGCCGCGACGTGGGCGTGACCCTGCACGTCAAGCCGCAGATCACCGACGGCGGCGTGCTCAAGATGCAGATCTATCAGGAAGATTCGAGCGTCGATTCCACGACGAAGAACGATCCGGGCGGCGTGACGATCAACACGCGCTCGGTGCAGTCGACGATTCTCGCGGACGACGGCGAAATCGTCGTGCTCGGCGGTTTGATGCAGGATCAGTACAACAACAACAACAGCAAGATTCCGCTGCTCGGCGACATTCCGTTCATCGGCAGCCTGTTCCGCAGCGAAGGCAAGACGCGCACGAAGACCAACCTGATGGTGTTCCTGCGTCCGGTGATCGTGCGCGACCAGGCGACGGCCACGCAGATCGCCAACACGCGTTACGACTATCTGCGTCAGCAGCAATACGGCTCGACGACGGATAACCGCATCATCAAGGATCAGAACGTGCCGGTCATGCCGCCGAAACCGCTCGGTCCTTCCGAAGGCGGTGGACCGCCGGCCCAAAATCTGCTGGACTGGAGCGATACGACGCGCGGTCCCGGCCCGAGCACGACGCTGCCACAGAATCCGGATGCCGGCCCCGCGCCGCAACCGACGCAGACCGCGCCGCAATCGACGCTGCCGCCGCAAAGCACGTATCCGGCGCCGTCGAACGGCGCGACGAACGCGATTCCGGCCAATGGCGCGACCAACGCCATGCCGGGCAATGCCGCAACGGGAGTCCATCCGTGAGCACGGTCAACGATGCAGTCGAGAGCGCGAGCACCGCGGCGTCGCCGCTGGCGGCCCGGCTCGTGCCTTACGGCTTCGCGCGCAGCGGGCAGATTCTGCTCGCGCATCAGCACGCGGACAGCATCGAAGTCTGGATAAGCGAGCGCACGACCGACGCGGCGCTCGCGGAAGTCGCGCGTAATTTCGGCGCGCTGTCGATCATCCGCAAGCCCGCCGACGAGCTCGCCGCGGCAATCAACTCGGCCTACGCGCGCAACGACGGCAGCGCCGCGCAGGTCGTCGGCGAAGTGGAAGGCGAAGTCGATCTGTCGCGCCTGATGCAGGACATTCCGGAAGTGGAAGACTTGCTGGAATCGGAAGACGACGCGCCGATCATCCGCATGATCAACGCGCTGCTCACGCAGGCGGCGCGCGAACAGGCATCGGATATTCACATCGAGCCGTTCGAGAACGCGTCGGTCGTGCGCTTTCGCGTCGACGGCACGCTGCGCGACGTCGTGCGGCCGAAGAAGGCGCTGCACGGCGCGCTGATCTCGCGTATCAAGATCATGGCGCAGCTCGATATCGCCGAAAAACGTTTGCCGCAGGACGGGCGCATCACGTTGCGTGTCGGCGGCCGTCCGGTCGATGTGCGCGTGTCCACGCTGCCGACCGGCCACGGCGAGCGCGCGGTGCTGCGTCTCCTGGAAAAGGACGCGCAGCGCCTGAATCTCGAAACGCTCGGCATGGCGCGCGACACGCTCGTCCAGTTCGACAAGCTGATCGGCCGCCCGCACGGCATCGTGCTCGTGACCGGCCCGACCGGCTCCGGCAAGACGACCACGCTGTACGCGTCGATGTCGCGCCTCGAGACGACGACCACCAACATCATGACGGTGGAAGATCCGATCGAATACGACCTGTCGGGCATCGGCCAGACGCAGGTGAACGAACGCATCGGCATGACGTTCGCGCGCGCGTTGCGGTCGATTCTGCGTCAGGATCCGGACATCATCATGATCGGTGAAATCCGCGATCTCGAGACCGCGCAGATCGCGGTGCAGGCTTCGCTCACCGGCCACCTCGTGCTCGCCACTTTGCACACGAACGATGCCGCTTCCGCCGTCACGCGTCTCACCGACATGGGCGTGGAGCCGTATCTGCTCGCGTCGTCGCTGCTCGGCGTTCTGGCGCAGCGGCTCGTGCGCCAGCTCTGTCCGGTGTGCAAGGAAGAGCGCGTCGAGGAAGACGGCACGAAGCATTACCATCCGGTCGGCTGCGACCGATGCGGCCAGTCGGGTTATGTCGGCCGTCGCGGTGTCTATGAGCTGCTGCTGATCGACGACGCGATCCGCCCGCTCATCCATCGCAATGCGGCCGATGCCGAGATTCTCGAGGCGGGCCGCAAGCAAGGCATGCGCACGCTGCGCGAGGACGGCGATCGCTGGCTCGCGGCCGGCGTGACGTCGCTGGAAGAAGTGTTGCGCGTGACGGGCGGAGAATAAGCAGATGCCGGCATTCCGTTTCGAGGCGATCGATCACGCGGGCAAGACGCAAAAAGGCGTGCTCGATGCCGACAGCGCCCGCGCCGCGCGCAGCCAGTTGCGCACGCAAGGGCTGACACCGCTCGTCGTCGAGGCGGCGGGCTCGCGCACGCGCGGCGAGCGCCAGCAGCGCCTGTCGCTCGGGCGGCGGCTGTCGCAGCGCGAACAGGCGATTCTCACGCGTCAGCTCGCGAGCCTTCTGATCGCGGGCTTGCCGCTCGGCGAGACGCTCGCGGTGCTGACCGAGCAATCCGAGCGCGATTACATCCGCGAACTGATGGCCGCGATCCGCGCCGAAGTGCTCGGCGGCCATTCGTTCGCCAACGCGCTCGCGCAGCATCCGAAGGACTTTCCGGAGATTTACCGCGCGCTCGTCGCGGCGGGCGAGCATACCGGCAAGCTCGGCCTCGTGCTGTCGCGTCTCGCGGACTACATCGAACAGCGTAATGCGCTGAAGCAGAAGATCATTCTGGCGTTCACGTATCCGGGCATCGTGACGATCATTGCGTTCGGCATCGTCACGTTCCTGCTGAGTTACGTCGTGCCGCAGGTCGTGAACGTGTTCGCGAGCACGAAGCAGGCGCTGCCCTTCCTGACCGTCATGATGATGGCGCTCTCCGCCTTCGTCCGAAGTTACTGGTGGGCGGTGCTGATCGGCGTCGTGATTTTCGCGTGGCTCGTGAAGACGATTCTCGCGCGGCCCGGGCCGCGCATGTCGTTCGACCGCTGGCTGCTGGGCGCGCCGCTCATCGGCAAGCTGGTGCGCGGCTACAACACCGTGCGCTTCGCCAGCACGCTCGCGATCCTCACCGCCGCCGGCGTGCCGATCCTGCGCGCGCTGCAGGCCGCGGGCGAAACGCTCAGCAACACGGCGATGCGCGAGAACGTCGACGACGCCATCGTGCGCGTGCGCGAAGGCTCGTCGCTGTCGCGCGCGCTCGGCAACACGAAGACGTTTCCGCCGGTGCTGGTTCACCTGATCCGCTCGGGCGAAGCGACCGGCGACGTCACCACGATGCTCGACCGCGCTTCCGAAGGCGAAGCGCGCGAACTCGAACGCCGCACGATGTTCCTCACGAGCCTGCTCGAACCGCTGCTTATCCTTGCGATGGGCGGCGTCGTGCTCGTGATCGTGCTCGCGGTGATGCTGCCGATCATCGAACTGAATAATCTGGTGCAGTGATGAACGCCCTTCAAACTCGCTTACTGACGCTCGCCGCGCTCGCGCTCTTTTGCGTGACGGTGACGTATTGGGTCGTCACGCTGACTTCGCGGCAAACCGCGCCGCTGCCCGCCGCGGCGGCGACGCGCCAGCCGTCGGTCGAGCAGGCTGCGACCATTTTCGGCGGACGGCTGGAGCGTCAGGCCAATTCGGACGTGCATCTGTTCGGCATTCTCGCGCTGCAGGGCGGCGCGGCGGCCATCGTGAGCTACGGCGGCGAGGCGGCGAAAGCCGTGTCGCTGGGCGGTCCGCTCACGCAAGGCGTGAAGCTTTCGGAAGTGCGCGCGCGCTCGATCATCATCGAGCGCAACGGCGTCAAGTCGGAGATTTTCCTGCCGCAGAATCCGCCCGGCCCGACGATCTGGGTGCGCTGAGCGCGACGCGATGCCTCGCTTGCGGCCGAATCACGCGACGAAAGCGGATCGATAGAATGACCGGCGGCTTCGGCAAGGCGGAAAGCCGCGCGATTTTTGTAATCACCGGGCAAGACCCGGAAACAATATTTTCAATTCAAGAGGTAGCAGTCATGCAATTGTGGACCCAACGCCGCATGCGAATTCAACAAGCTCAGGCGCAAGGACGCCGCCAGCGCGGCTTCACGCTGATCGAAATCATGGTCGTGATCGCGATTCTCGGCATTCTCGCCGCGCTGATCGTGCCGAAGATCATGAGCCGCCCGGACGAGGCGCGCCGCGTCGCCGCGAAGCAGGACATCGGCACCATCATGCAGGCGATGAAGCTGTATCGCCTCGATAACGGCCGTTATCCGACGCAAGAGCAAGGCCTGCGCGCGCTGATCGAAAAGCCGACGACCGAGCCGGTGCCGAACAACTGGAAAGACGGCGGCTATCTCGAGCGCCTGCCGGCCGATCCGTGGGGCGGCCAGTATCAATATCTGAATCCGGGCGTGCACGGCGAAGTCGACGTGTTCAGCTACGGCGCGGACAACAAGGCCGGCGGCGAAGGCAACGATGCCGACGTCGGCTCCTGGCAGTAAATCGGCGGCTTGAATCGTGAACGGGCATTCGGCGGCGCGGCGTCAGGCAGGCTTCACGCTGCTCGAAATGCTCGTCGTGCTGGTGATCGCGGGCCTGCTCGTGTCGCTCGCGTCGCTGCAACTCACGCGCAACCCGCGCACCGATCTGAAGGAAGAAGCGCAGCGTCTCGCGCTGCTGTTCGAATCGGCGGGCGACGAAGCGCAGGTGCGCGCGCGGCCGATCGCGTGGCAGCCCATCGACGGCGGGTATCGCTTCGACATCCGCACCGAGGACGGCTGGCGTCCGTTGCGCGACGAACTCCTGCGTCAGCGGCGCTGGGAAGGCGGCGTGACCGGCGTATCCATCCAGTTCCTCGATTCGGACAAAACGGCGGGCCGGCTCGTGTTCGGCACGGAGGCCATCGACTCGCCCATGGAAATCACCTTGTTCTCGGCTGTAGGCCGCGTGACGATCGTCGGCAGCGGCAACGGCCGCTATCAGGTGCAGTGATGCGCCAGCGTCGTCATCAACGCGGCTTCACGATGATCGAAGTGCTCGTCGCGCTGGCGATCATCGCGGTGGCGCTCGCCGCCTCGGTGCGCGCGGTCGGCTCGCTCGCGACGGGCGAAGCGGAGCTTCATCGGCGGCTGCTCGCGGGCTGGAGCGCGGACAACGAACTCGCGCAGCTCAGGCTCTCGCATCAGTTTCCGGCGATCGGCTCGCGCACGTTCGACTGCTCGCAGGGCAATCTGAAACTCTCGTGCACGCAGCGCGTGAGCCAGACGCCCAATCCGATTTTCCGGCGCGTCGAGATGCTGGTCACGACGCCGGGCCGCTCCGGCTATCTGGCGCAAATGGTCACGGTGGTGGCGAATGAAACGAACCGCTCGCTCTGACCGCCGCACCAGTCAGCGCGGTTTCACGCTGCTGGAAATGCTGATCGCCATCGCGATTCTCGCGGTGCTCGCGGTGCTGTCGTGGCGCGGGCTCGATTCGGTGATTCGCGGCCGTGCGACCATCGAGAACGCGATGCAGGACGAGCGCATCGTCGCGCAATTGTTCGACCAGATGCGTATCGACGCGCGCCAGGCCGCAACCGACGACGAAGCCGGCCAGCCCGCCGTGCAGATCGGCAATGGCTCGCTGCAGATCGTGCGCGGCGTCTTCGCGCCCGGTACGGCGCCGCGTCTGCAAGTGGTGCGCTACAGGCTGTCGAACGGGCGGATCGTGCGCTATGCATCGCCGCCGCTGTCGAATGTCGGCGAAGTGCGGCGCGCGTTGCAGTCGGGCGATTCGGGCGACGGCTGGACATCGATTCCGCTGATGGGCGGCGTGGCGTCGCTCGCGACGCGCGTCTACATTCCGGAAAAAGGCTGGACGACGCGCATGGGCGACGTGTTCGCGCAGATCAACCAGAACGACAACAACCTGAAAGTGCCGCAACTGGGCAACGCGCCGCTGGCGCGCGCCGTGTCGGGCGTTCAGGTCGCGGTCGGCGCGCGCACGCTGGCGACGCCGATCACGCGCGTCTTTCTGGTCGGAGAATGAACATGGGCGCTCCGAACCGGAAGAAGCAGCGCGGCGTCGCGATCATCAGCGCGCTGCTCGTCGTATCGCTCACGGCGATTCTCGTCTCGGGCATGCTGTGGCGTCAGCAGGTGCAGATTCGGCGCATCGAGAATCAGCGGCTGCTCGCGCAGGCGCAATGGATTTCGCGCAGCGCGCTCGACTGGACGCGTCTCATCCTGCGCTCGGAAGCCGATACTTCGCCGACGGTCACGTATCTCGGCGGCGTGTGGGGCGTGCCGATCGCGCGGACGAAGCTGTCGGATTTTCTCGGGCAGATCGGTGAAGTGCGCGCGCAGCAAGGCGCGTCGACGTATCTGTCCGGCTCGATCGAGGACGCGCAGGCGAAATTCAACCTGCGCAATCTGGTGTCGACGCCGACGCCCGGCGTGCTGACGATCAACGTCGCGCAGATTCAGGCGTTTCAGCGGCTGCTGACGATGCTCGGCATCAACGGTTCGCTCGCGAAGACGGTCGCGCTGCAGATGCGCGCCGGCCTCGCGCGCTCCGCAACGCGCTTCCAGACGCAAACGGGCAACAGCGCGACCACGGCGAGCGGCCAGAACAACGAATCGACGACGCTCGCGGCGATCGCGCAGGGCGGCGGCGCGGCCGGCGGCGGCAATTTCACCGACGATCCCGGCCTGAAGGACGCGGACAGCAACGCGCCGGTCGCGCCCTTGCAGATGATCACCGTCGATTCGCTGCTCGACGTGCCGGGTTTTTCCGCGGAAGCGGTCGCGAAGCTGAGGCCGTTCGTCACCGTGCTGCCGACGACGACCGCCGTGAACATGAACACCGCGCCCGCCGAAGTGATCGCCGCGCTGATCCCGGGCATGAATCTGTCGCAGGGACAAGCGTTCGTCGCGCGCCGCGAGACGGTGTTCTTTCACGACATCGGCAACGTGCAGCTCGCGCTGACCGGCGCGGGCGTCAAGACGGTCTCGATCGATTCGAACGAGATGGACGTCACGACGAAGTATTTCGTGATCCACGGGCGCGTCGAACACGAGCGCGCGCAACTGGAGCGCACGACGCTCGTGTATCGCGATCCGACGACGCATACGACGCGCATCGTCTACACGCGTGATTCGCTGTAGAACCGATGCGCTGTTATTGATGAGAGGAAGTGGCCTTTGAGCACACTGATCGTTTTGTTACCGCCGCGCGATCCCGCGGTGCGCTCGGAAGAGTGGCATCTGCCGGATCTGCCGTTTCTGCTGCTCGACAAGCGCGGCGAGCCGCAACGCATCGGCCGCGCGGCGATCGGGCTGTTGCCGCGCGCGAGTGCGACCGTGCTGATCGTCGCTGCGCGCGACACGCTTCTGCTCGCCGCTGCCGTGCCGCCACTCAAGGGGCCGCGCTTGCGGCAGGCGCTGCCGAACGTCGTCGAGGATCAGCTGATCCAGGATCCGCAGACGTGCCACATCGCCGTCGATCCGGTCGCCCTCGCCGATGGCAAGCGCGTCGTCGGCGTGATCGATCGCGGCTGGTTCCGCTTCGTGGTCGGCGCGTTTTCGGGCGCGGGGCATCGCAATCTGAAGGCCGTGCCCGCGATGCGCTGCCTGCCGGTTCCGGCCGCCGTGCCATTCGATGAAACCGGCGAAGCCGAAGAGATCGAAGCGCCGCCGCAGCCGTTTATCGCGGGGCTGCTCGGTCATGTCGTGTCGACCGCGCCCGCGCTGATCGGCGAAATGGCCGCGCCCTCGCCCGCCGCGCTCGGCGCGCCGCGCATCGAGGTGGCGATTGCGCGCGGCGAACGCGCGGCGCTCGGCGAAGGACTCGCGCTGCCCGCCGATTCGATCGAGGCAACGCTCGCCGCGCTCGCCGGCGATCAACCCGTGACGCTTTATTCGCTCGCCGATCTGCCCGGCGACGAACCGCGCTTGTCCGGTTCGCGCAATGCTGCGGCGGCCATCGCCGGCGCGCATCCGATCACGTTCGAGGCGCTCGCGCGCAACGCGCTCGCGTGCCGCTTCGACCTGTGCCAGTTCGAATTCGCCGCGCAACCGTGGCGGCTCGACCGCGCGACGATGCGGCGTCTGCGCGTGCCGATCGCGCTCGTGGCGGCGTCGGTGGTCGTGTCGATCATCGGCATCAACGTGCAATGGCTGCAGCTTGCGCGTCAGCGCGACGCGATCAGCGCGCAGGAAACCGAGCTCCTGCTCAACGCCTTCCCGAAGACGACGACCGTGCTCGATGCGCCCGACCAGATGACGCGCAATCTCGATCGTCTGCGCGTGGCATCGGGCGAGCTGTCGCCGTCGGATTTCCTGTCGCTCGCCGACGGCCTCGCGCGCTCGCTCGGTCCGGTGCCGGTAAACGGCGTCGCGGGGCTCGATTATCGCGAGCGTCGGCTGGAAGTGACCTTCAAGCCGGAGACGAAGGTCGATCCCGATCTTTCGAAGCGCCTTGCCGCGAACGGCCTGAACGGATCGATCGATACGAACACAGGCAAATGGACGATCAGGAGCGGCCAATGAAAGCGGAAATCGGACGTTCCCTGTCGGAATTCTGGGAAGCGCGCACGCCGCGCGAGAAGACCATTCTCATGTGGGGCGGCATCGCGGTCGGGCTGGCGCTCGTCTATCTCGTGCTGTGGGCGCCCGCCTATGAAGGCCGCGCGCGGCTGCGCGAATCGCTGCCGACGATGCAGCGCCAGCTCGCGACGATGACCGCGCAGGCCAACGACGCGCGCTCGCTCGCGCCCGCCGCCGAAGGCGTGATGCCGACCGGCGCCGCGCTGCGCGATGCGCTCGCGAAGTCGCTCGCCGACAACGGCATGCAGCCGACGCAGGTTCAGGTGATCGGCGCGGCGGTGCAGATTCAGTTGAAGAACGCGTCCTTTCCGAACTGGACGGCGTGGCTCGACGACGCCCGCAAGCAGTTCAAGGTGCAGGTCTCGGAGGCGCACGTTACGGCGCTGAAGCCGGATGGCCAGGTCGATCTGACGGCATCGCTGCAACCGGCCGGCACGAAATGAGTTACTGGACGCGACGAATCCGGCTCGCGTTGCCGGCGCTTTTCGTGATCGTGATTTCGGTCGCCGGCACGCTGCTCGCGATGATGCCCGCCGCGTGGATCGTGCCGCAGTTCTCGAAGGCAACGGGCGGCCATGTGAATCTGGTCGATCCGGCGGGCTCGCTGTGGAGCGGCTCGGCCACGCTGATGCTCGCCGCGGGCAGCGACGGCGCGGGCGCGACGCTCTTGCCGGGGCGCATCGAATGGACGACGGCGTTTCTGCCGCTCTTCACCGGCCGCGTTCACATGACCATGCGTCAGACCGAAGCGATGCCCGATGCCGTGATCGTCGACGCCACCACGCGCGGCGCGGTCATCACCGCCGGCCAGATCGCCGTGCCCGCGACGTTGCTCTCGGGCCTCGGCGCGCCGTTCAATACGCTCGATTTCGACGGCAGCGTGCGGCTCTCGTGGACGGAGTTCCGCCTGCTGAACCGCAATGCGTACGGGCAAGTGGTCGTCACGCTCGATGACATGGCTTCGCGCGTCTCGCGCGTGAAGCCGCTCGGTTCGTATCGCGTCGCGTTGCAGGCGCAGGGCGCGTCCGCGACCATCGATCTTTCGACGAGCAAAGGTCCGCTGATGCTCACCGGCAACGGCGCGATCTCACCGGAATCGACGTCGTTCCAAGGCACGGCGACGGCCGCGCCGGATCAGCGGGAAAACCTCGCGGGTCTGCTCAACCTGCTCGGCCGTCACACCGATCCGGACACGGTCGCCCTGACCTTCATGCGTTGATCAGCGGCTGGCGGTTTGCGCCGGACTCGACGCGGGCGCGGGCGCTTGAACCGCGCCCGTTTCGCGATCCATCTGCCCGACATCCCAGCCGCCGCCGAGCGCCTTCACCAGTCCGACCGACGACACCATCCGCTGTCCCGCGATGTTCGCGAGCTTCTGTTGCGCGGTGAATGCGGTTGTCTGTGCGGTCAGCACGCTGATGAACGCGACCGTTCCCGCCTTGTACTGATTGTTGATGATCGCGAGCGCCTGCTGCGCCGATTCCACGGCCTGCTGCTGCACGACGATTTCCTTCTCCAGAATGCGCAGCGACGCGAGATTGTCTTCGACGTCCTGGAACGCGGTCAGCACCGTCTGCCGATACGTCGCGACGTTCTGGTCGTAAGTCGCGCGCGCGGCTTCGGTGCGCGCGGAGCGCAGGCCGCCGTCGAAAATGGTCGCGGCGATGTCCGGCCCGAGCGTCCAGAAGCGCGACGGCGCGCGCAGCAATTGCGACAGCACCGAGCTTTCGAAGCCGCCTTGCGCGGAGAGCGTGAGCGTCGGGAAGTACGCGGCCATTTCGATGCCGATCTGCTCGTTCGCCGCCGCGGCCTTGCGTTCCGCCGACGCGATGTCGGGCCGTCGCTCGAGAATCGCGGATGGCATCTGCACGGGAACGGTCGGCGGCGTGGCGTCGAGCGGAATCGGCGGAATCGAAAACGTGGAAGCGGCCTCGCCGACGAGCACCGCGATCGCATGTTCGTATTGCGCGCGCGCGACGCCGTTATCGATGGCCGATGCCTGCGCCGACTGCAACTGCGTCTGCGCCTGAATCACGTCCGAACGCGCGACGATGCCCTGCGTGTACTGATTCTGCGTGAGCTTGAGCGATTGCTCGTAGGCCGCGACGGTGTCGTCGAGGAGCCTTTGCTGCGCGTCGAGCGAGCGCAACTGGAAATAGGTTTGCGCGAGCGTGGCCTGCGCGGACAGCCGCGCGTTGGCGAGATCGGCGGCGGCGCCTTCCTGGCCGGCCTTTTGCGCGGAGACCGTGCGCGACACGCTGCCCCACAGATCCGGTTCCCACGATGCGTCGAGCGCAAGGCTGAACTGGTTGGTGACGGCACCCGTCTGCCCGAGGCTGGAGCTGCTGGTCGACCGGTTGCCCGCCCCCGTTCCCGAACGCGCCGCCGAAGCCGATGCGCCGATCGTCGGGAAATACGCCGCGCGCGCCTCGCCGACGAGCGCGCGTGCCTGACGATACGCGGCCGCGTATTGCGCGATGGTCTGGTTCGATTGATTCAGGCGCGCTTCGAGATCGTCGAGGCGCTCGTCGCGATAGATGCTCCACCATGCGCCGCGATCGGCCTGGTCGGCGGGCTGCGCGACTTTCCAGCCTTCGGGCGCTTCCTTGTAGCTGGCCGGGACCGCCGTCGTCGGGCGCTGATAATCGGGCCCGACAGCACAGCCGGCGATGAACATCGCGAGCATGGCGGCGAGCGCCGTCGTGGTCAGGCGCGCGGCGGCGGAAGCGGGAAAGGCGGGGCGATACGGCATCTGCTTGTCGGAATTCCTGTCGGCGCCGCGCCGTTCGATATGACGGACGCGGCAAGCCGAAATGGTAACGGAACGCGACGGGCGCTCGTGCGGCGCGCGCGTCAGGCAGACGTTAGCGTAACGGGTTCGCCGTAAGGCGGGTGTTACGCAGCGGGTGGAATCGGTTACGACGCGTTACGGTGACGATTATCGTCCGCTACCGGGACACGGCGAGCAGGGCGCCGAGAGCAACGGTCGCGCCGGCGCTTTCGCGGGCGCGGCCGCCGCCTTGCGACGCTGCCGGTTCTCGAACCATCCCATGCCCAAGACGACGAACGATCCGCCCGGCAGCAGGAACACGATCAGATACAACGCGAGTTTCCACGAACTCAGCTTCGGCGGGACGAAGTGACGGGAGGCGTCGGCGATCTTGCTGCTGATGGGGCCGAAGCGTCGGCGGGCGGTACGGACAAAGCGGGTCATCGAAAGGTCCTTCGGGCGTCGGCGAGCGACGGCGGGCGGTCAGAACATGGTCTCGGGCGGCGCATGAAGCGCGTAACTCGTTGCATAGAATAATATTGACTGTGCAACTACTTTTCAAGATACTGCTGATTGCTTTTCGCAATTGTTGCCTTTAGGAGACGCGGCGCAGTGTCACACTTTTGCATCCGCGGTTTGACCGATGTCGCATGAACGGCGAACCGCTTTACGATCCCGCGACGATCCAGCTCGAAACGAGCCTCGGCTACTACCTCGCGAAGGCGCGCAACGTGCTCGTCATGCGAACGGATCAGGCGTTGAAGCCGCTCGAACTCACGTCGCCGCAGATCGGCGTGATTCTGCTGCTCGCGTCGGGGCGGGCGCGCACGCCGCTGGAACTGTCGCGCGAGCTGTCGTACGACAGCGGCTCGATGACGCGCATGCTCGACCGGCTCGAGAAGAAGGGTTTCGTCAGCCGCGCGCGTAGCGAAGTGGACCGGCGAATCGTCGAACTCAGTCTGACGGAGCGCGGACGTGACGCGGCGGCGCGTTTGCCGGTGATCGGCGCGGCCGTGCTCAACGAGCAGTTGCACGGCTTTACCCGCGCCGAGCTGGATCTGCTGATCGCGATGCTCGCGCGCATCGTCGGCAATACGCCGATGGGCGACTGCGCGCCATGCATGCTCGACGACGACTTGCCCTGATTCATCGGAATTAACCTGCATTTCTGCGCCGATTTCACTGTCTGAGCAGAGAATGCCGCGACAAGAAATAGTTTGCGTGCCATGCGCGTTTCGAGCGCCGCGCGCCGGAGAAACCTTCGATGTCCACATCCACTGCGGGCACGCCCGCCACGCCGCCCACGCCCGTGCCGCTCACGGGCGGCATCCTCGCCCTTTTGACGATGGGCCTCGCGCTCGGCACCTTCATGGAAGTGCTCGACACGTCGATTGCGAACGTCGCCGTGCCGACCATTTCGGGCAGCCTCGGCGTCGCGACGAGCGAAGGCACGTGGGTCATTTCGTCGTACTCGGTCGCTTCGGCGATTGCGGTGCCGTTGACCGGCTGGCTCGCGCGGCGCGTCGGCGAGGTGAAGCTCTTCACGATTTCCGTGCTGCTGTTTTCGATCGCGTCGGCGCTGTGCGGGCTGGCTCACAACTTCGAATCGCTGATCGCGTTCCGGCTGCTGCAAGGCCTCGTCTCCGGCCCGATGGTCCCGCTGTCGCAAACCATCCTCATGCGCAGCTATCCGCCCGAAAAGCGCGGCCTCGCGCTCGGTCTCTGGGCGATGACCGTGATCGTCGCGCCGATCTTCGGCCCGGTGATGGGCGGCTATATCACCGACAACTACACCTGGCCGTGGATCTTCTATATCAACGTGCCGATCGGCGTGTTCTCGGCGGCGATCGCGTACTTCCTGCTGCGCGGCCACGAGACGAAGACGACGCAGCAGCGCATCGACGGTGTCGGATTGGCGCTGCTCGTGATCGGCGTCGCGAGCCTGCAGATGATGCTCGACCTCGGCAAGGACCACGACTGGTTCAACTCGAACTTCATCGTGACGCTGGCGATCGTGTCGGCGGTCTCGCTCGCGTTCATGTTCGCGTGGGAGTTGACCGAGAAGGAACCGGTGATCGACCTTTCGCTCTTTCGCGACCGCAACTTTGCGATGGGCGTGCTCATCACGTCGCTCGGCTTTCTCGCGTTCTTCGGCTCGGTCGTCGTGTTGCCGTTGTGGTTGCAGACCGTGCTCGGCTACACGCCGTGGCTCGCGGGTCTCGCCACCGCGCCGGTCGGGATTCTCGCGCTGGTGCTGTCGCCGATCATCGGGCAGAACATGCATCGGCTGAATTTGCGCGTGGTCGCGAGCTTCGCGTTCCTCACGTTCGCGTTCGTGTCGCACTGGAACTCGACCTTCACGCTCGATACGCCGTTCGACCAGATCATCTATCCGCGCTTGATTCAGGGCATCGGCGTCGCGTGCTTCTTCGTGCCGATGACGACGATCACGCTCTCCAGCGTCTCCGACGAACGGCTCGCGGGCGCCGCGGGCCTGTCGAACTTCCTGCGCACGCTGTCGGGCGCGATCGGCACGGCGGTCAGCACGACGTTCTGGGAAAACGACATGATCCGCCATCACGCGCGTCTGACCGAATCGGTCACGCCTTATTCGGCGGGCACGAACGCGTATTCGGACCTGCTGTCGGGACTCGGCTTGTCGGGACAGGCGCTGACCGCGCAACTGGATCGCGTGGTGTCGGCGCAGGCGTACATGATGTCGACCAACGACTTCTTCCGCATTTCGTTCTATGCGTTTCTCGTGCTGGCCGCGATGGTCTGGCTGACGCGGCCGAAGAAGGGCGCGTCAGCCTCGATGGGACACTGAACTACTGAGGCGTGAGCGGCGTGACCGACTGCCCCGGCTGGTTTTCCAGATTGAGCGGGACCGGCTGATCCAGCGGGCTGACCTGCACGCCGCTCGGCGCGGGTGCAGGCGGGGTCTGCGTGGCTTGCGGCGTTTCGGTCTTGCGCAGTCCGGGGCCGTTCTTGATGAACTGCTTGAAATCCGCGCCTGCCTGCCACGGATTCGGCTGGCAGCCGAGCGGATTATCGCAATGCGCGGCGAAACCGATCGTCGCGGTGCCTTCGTTGGTCGGCGTCTTGGTGATCTGATACGCGAGCGCGCGCTTGCCGCTCGACGGCCCCGCCGTCTGGATGATCGAATCGGTGACGGTCTGCAGCTTGTATTCGGAATGGTTCGTCACCCAGACCTGGGCGCGCGCCCACCACGCGTCGCATTCCGGCTTGCTCATGCAGGTGAGCGGTTGCGTGGCCTGCTCCATCGTCGTGCTGCTGACCTGGTCCTGCACGGCGCAGCCGCTAAAAAGGGCGAGCCATGCAGCCCCAAGCGCGGCGGCGGCGAAGTACTTCTTCTTCATTACTCCCCCGATCGTCGAAAAGTCGGCCATATTTTGACCCCTCAAATCGGATGATGTGATGACGCGTTTCCCTCTGTTGCATAAGCCGGAAACAATTGCCGCCGCGTGCTGACACCGCAGCGGAAAAATCGCCTCACGCGTTCGCGGGGTTCAGCTTGTAGACCTGATACGCCGCAACGAAGGCGTCGAACGTTTCGGTGTCGCTGCTTTCGACGACCGCCTGTTCCACAAGCGATTTTGCCGCAAGCTCGTTCATCACGCGCTCTTCTGCGACGGAAAGCGGACGCGCACGAAAATCTTCCGCGTGACGCGCGCTGAGATCGAGCGCGAACTCGTCGAAGGTTTGCTGCTTGTCGCGCATCGTTTGCAGCACGCGCGCGGACGGCGTGAGCGACGCGTCGGCGATGCGCGGCCGCAGCGCTTCCAGCGCGCGCGTGTGATCGCCGTTGCCGTTTAGCGTGTCGAGCGTCTTCGCGACCGGTTCGATTGCATCGAAGAGTTCTTCGGCCCATTGCTGCATCGGCACGCTTGCGCCGTCGCGTTGCAGCGCGAGACCCGGCTTGCGCCCTTCCTTCGACACCGTCATGAAATTCGCGTTGGCTTCGATGCTCGCGCCGGGCGGCAACAGCGGGCTGTCTTCCAGTGCGCAATAGAGCAGATACGCATCGAGAAAGCGCGCGGTTTCGAGCGAGATGCCCGTCGGCACGAACGGATCGATGTCGAGGCAGCGCACTTCGATGTACTGCACGCCGCGCTCGGCCAGCGCATGCAGCGGACGTTCGCCCGAATGCGTGACGCGCTTCGGGCGGATCGTCGAGTAGAACTCGTTTTCGATCTGCAGCACGTTCGTGTTGATCTGCACCCATTCGCCGTCGCGCTGCGTGCCGATGGCTTCATACGGCGCATACGGCTGGCTCACGGCTTTGGCGAGCACGTCGAGATACGCGTCGAGATTGTCGTAGCTCGGCAGCAGATCGGCCTGCGCGGGATTGTTGGTGTATCCGAGATCGCTCATGCGAAGGCTGGTCGCGTGCGGCAGATAGAACGTGTCGGCATCGAACGTTTCCAGATGATGCTTCTTGCCGGCGACGAAGCGCTTGTTCAGCGCCGGCGACGCGCCGAACAGATACATCAGGAGCCAACTCGTGCGGCGGAAATTGCGGATCAGCGCGAAGTAGCGCTCGGACTGAAAGTCTTTCGCGGACAGCGTGCTCGTCGCATCGAGCGCCTGCCAGGCGCGCCATACGTTTTCATCGAGCGAATAGTTGTAGTGGATGCCCGCGATGCATTGCATCGTGCGGCCGTAGCGCAGCGCGAGGCCGCGCCGGTACACCGTCTTCAACATGCCGATGTTCGACGTGCCGTAATAGCCGAACGGAATCTCGTCCTCGGGCGGCAGCGAGTTGGGCATCGAATTGTTCCACAGCAACTCGTCGCCCATGTGCGCGTACGCGAAGCGATGCAGCGCGTCGAGGCGATCGAGCGTGATCGCCACATCCGATTCGGCGGGCGTGATGAGCTCGACGAGCGCCTCGGAGTAATCGGTCGTGATGAGC
This sequence comes from Caballeronia sp. NCF2, assembly GCF_023631205.1. Classification (NCBI taxonomy): domain Bacteria; kingdom Pseudomonadati; phylum Pseudomonadota; class Betaproteobacteria; order Burkholderiales; family Burkholderiaceae; genus Caballeronia; species Caballeronia sp. NCF2. Next base: position 28,827 of record NZ_JALQDN010000001.1, read on the forward strand.
GGATGCGTCAGCGCGGAGCCGAACGAGCGCGGATGCGGCGTCATCGCCAGCTTGCCCTGCGGCGTCACGCGCAAGCTTTCTTTTTCGATGCCGCGCAAGCCTTGGCGCAACGCGTCGGCATGCGGACCGGACGCGAGCGCGGCAAGCCTGCGCTCGAAAGCGCCGGCCTTGGTGTGAGCGGGATTCTTGTTTGCCATTGAAGCGTTCTGCGAGGAGCGCGAGCGCGTGTGCGCGCGGTCGTATTTTTAGGGTAGCGGGCACTTTAACATCTCGGTGTAAGGCGTGCTTGGGCCCATATCAGGCAAGGGATTGCGGGTTTTTCGGGAGATTCGCGGGAGATTCGCGGGAGATCCGCGGAATACGCGGCGGTGCGCTTTGGAGCCGCTTGGAGCGGCTCGCGAGGACATCGAAGCGCTCGCGCGTCATGTCGACGGCGAGCGCGCCTGCTTCATGCAACCTTGTTGGTTTCGTTGCGCGCGCGTTCGGTTTCGAGCAGCGCTTCCTTGCGCGGCGTGCCCCAGCGATAGCCGGCGATCGCGCCATCCTTGCCGATGACGCGATGACACGGAATCGCGAGCGCCACCGGATTCGACGCGCACGCATTCGCCACCGCCCGCACCGCGCGCGGCGCGCCGAGCGATTCGGCGATCTCGGTGTAACTGCGCGTCTGCCCATACGGGATGCGCCGCAACGCGTCCCACACGCGCCGTTGAAATGCGGTCGCGCCGATGTCGAGCGGCAAGTCGAAGCGCTCGCGCGTGCCTTGCAGATACGCGCGAATCTGCGCGATGAACGGCTCCAGTTTCGCGGCATCCTCGACGCGTTCGGCCTGCGCGAAATCGGCGGCGAGCTGATCGAGGAGCGTGGGCGCGTCGTCGCCGAACGCGATCTTGCAGACGCCCTTGTCGGTCGCGGCGATGAGCACGGCACCCAGCGGCGTCGCGGCGGTCGCGTAACGCACGGTCAGCCCAGCGCCCTGACGCTTATACGCGGAGGGCGTCATGCCGAGTTCCGCGGGCACGGCCTCGTACATGCGCGACGGCGAGCCGAAACCGGCGTCGTGCGTCGCGCGCGTGACGTCGCGGCCGCGCTGCAACGCATCGCGCAGCACGCCGGCACGCTGCGCCGCCTGATACTGACGCGGCGAAATGCCGACGATTCGCGAAAACAGGCGCTGCAGGTGAAACGGGCTGACATGCACGGCGTCGCTCAATTGCGCGAGCGTCATGCGTTGCTGCGGATCGGCGTCGAGCACCTTGCATGCGCGCTCGACGATCGCGAGTTCGCGCGGCAGGCTCGTCGGCTGGCAGCGCTTGCACGCGCGGTATCCGGCTTGTTCGGCGGAGTCGGTCGTCGGAAAGAATTCGACGTTCTCGCGACGCGGCGCACGCGACGCGCACGACGGTCGGCAAAACACGCCGGTCGTGCGAACGGCGAAGAAGAAGGCACCGTCGGCGCGCTCGTCGCGATCGACGACGGCTTGCCAGCGGCTTTCATCGGAGGAAAAAACAGGGTTCGTGACGGTTTTCATGACGACCTCGATGGCTCTTGGGTACGTGACCACTGTAGAGCCGCCCAACTGAGGTTACGCGCCGGTTCTTGCTCTGTCATCGGTCTGCGAAATCCGAAAAGTGACGCTCAGATACCACAAAGGGACGCCATAGGGGTTTTTACCGAAATTTCTATTGCGTCGCATCAAGTGGCTGTGTATGATTGGAACTGTCTCCTCCATGTCTCCTCCTGATATGGATTCAGCCCGCCCACTAAGGCGGGCTTTTTTTCGTCCGTGGTTTTTGCTTGTTCGAAACGTCAGCGCAAAAAAACCGGGCGCGTGGCCCGGTTTCTCGTAGACGATTCCGCCGCCGTTACAGCACGTAGCGCGACAAATCCTCGTCTTGCGCCACATCGCCGAGCGCGCGTTCCACATACGGCGCGTCGATTCGCACAGGCTTGCCGGCATGATTGCCCGCCGCGAACGACACTTCTTCGAGCAGCTTCTCGATCACCGTATAAAGCCGCCGCGCGCCGATATTCTCGGTCTTCTCATTCACCGAAAACGCGATTTCCGCGAGACGCCGGATGCCGTCTTCCGCAAAGTCGAGCTCGACGCCTTCGGTCGCCAGCAGCGCCTTATACTGCTTGACGAGACTCGCATCAGTCGAATTCAGGATCGATTCGAAATCGCCGACGGACAGCGAATCCAGCTCGACGCGAATCGGAAAGCGCCCCTGCAGTTCGGGAATCAGATCGCTCGGTTTGGCGAGATGAAACGCGCCGCTCGCGATGAACAGGATGTGATCGGTCTTGATCATCCCGTACTTCGTGTTGATGGTCGTGCCTTCGACGAGCGGCAGCAGGTCGCGCTGCACGCCCGCGCGCGAGACTTCGGCGCCGCCCGTCTCGCTGCGCGACGCGATCTTGTCGATCTCATCGAGAAACACGATGCCGTTCTGCTCGACGTTCTGCACCGCCTTGCTCTTGACCTCTTCGTCGTTGAGCATCTTGCTGGCTTCTTCGTCGGTCAGCAGCTTGAGCGCTTCCTTGACCTTCACCTTGCGGCGCGTCTTCTTGCCGCCGCCGATGTTCGCGAACATCGAGCGAATCTGTTCGGTCATGTCTTCCATGCCCGGCGGCCCCATGATGTCCATGCCGACTTGCGGCATTTCCACATCGAGCTCGATTTCCTTGTCGTCGAGCGCGCCTTCGCGCAGGCGCTTGCGGAAAGTCTGACGCGTGGCGTTGTCGCCGCCTTCGCTGCCCGACGACTCGATCGCGTTCGTGGCGCCGAATCCGACCGGCCGCGCCGTCGGCAGAAGAATGTCGAGGATGCGGTCTTCCGCGCGATCTTCGGCCTTCGTGCGGACTTTCTTCATCTCGGATTCGCGCGTCTGCTTCACGGAAATCTCGATCAGATCGCGCACGATGCTGTCCACGTCGCGGCCCACGTAGCCCACTTCGGTGAACTTGGTCGCTTCGATCTTGATGAACGGCGCGTCCGCGAGCTTGGCGAGACGCCGCGCGATTTCGGTTTTGCCGACGCCCGTCGGCCCGATCATCAGAATGTTCTTCGGCGTGATCTCCTGACGCAGCGGCTCGGCGACCTGCTGACGGCGCCAGCGGTTGCGCAGCGCGACGGCAACCGCCTTCTTCGCGCGCCCCTGGCCGATGATGTGCTTGTCGAGTTCGGAGACGATTTCGGAGGGAGTCATGGTGGTCATCGCAAAAGTCCTTTATTCGATCGTCTCGATGACGCGATTGTGGTTGGTGTAGATGCACATGTCGCCGGCGATCGTCAGCGCCTTCTCGACGATGTCGCGCGGCGAGAGATCGGTGTTCTCAATGAGCGCCTGCGCCGCAGCCTGCGCATAGGCGCCGCCCGAGCCGATCGCCGCGATGCCGTGCTCCGGATCGAGCACGTCGCCGTTGCCGGTGATGACGAGCGTGTTGTCCTTGTCGGCGGTGATCAGCATGGCTTCGAGGCGTCGCAGCATGCGATCGGTGCGCCAGTCTTTCGCCAGTTCGACGGCGGCGCGCGTCAGATTGCCCTGATGCTTCTCGAGTTTGGCTTCGAAGCGGTCGAGCAGCGAGAACGCGTCGGCCGTGCCGCCGGCGAAGCCGACCAGCACCTTGCCGCCATAGATGCGGCGCACCTTCTTCGCGCCCCCTTTCATGACGATATTGCCGAGCGTCACCTGACCATCGCCGCCCAGCGCGACCTTGCCGTCGCGGCGCACGGAGACGATGGTCGTGCCGTGAAATTGTTCCATGTGCGTTCCTTGGATAAACAGACGATGCGTGGCGATGAAAGTCCGCCGCGCAGTCGAGAATTCGATGGAGTGCACGGCGCGGGGTTCCGTCGGGCGTGAGGCCCGAGGCGGACGGCGCCGCGCTCGCGCTTGCCGCGATGAAGCTTTTGCGGCGCGCGTCGGATTCATTTTAGGGCGACGCCGGATTTATCAAGGCGTACGGTATCGGCGCTCGCCGTTTTTACCGGGCACAAAGCAAAAAAGGCATCCCTTCGTTGGATGCCTTTTTGCCGATGCGACTGCTTCTGCACAACTTTTTTGCGGCGGCGTCTTCCCCGTTGCGGGCGGTCCCGCGACGCTCGCCTGCCGACAGCGATTTCAGTCGCCGAACAGCTTCTGACGCAGTTCGCGGCGTTCCTGCGCTTCGAGCGACAGCGTGGCGGTCGGACGCGCGAGCAGGCGCGGAATGCCGATCGGCTCGCCGGTCTCTTCGCACCAGCCGTAATCGCCGGACTCGATGCGCGCGAGCGACTGCTGCACCTTCTTCAGAAGCTTGCGTTCGCGATCGCGCGTGCGCAGTTCCAGTGCATGTTCTTCCTCGATGGTCGCGCGGTCCGCCGGGTCCGGCACGATCACCGTTTCCCGCAGGTTCTCGGTCGTCTGGCCGGCATTCTTCAGAATGTCCGCTTGCAACTGTTCGAGCCGGTTCTTGAAGAAGGCGAGTTGATCCTCGTTCATGTAGTCCTTCTCGCTCATCTTCAGGATTTCGGCTTCGGTCAAGAGTTTCGTTGTCATCAGCTTGCTTCTTCAATGTAGGGCGATGTCTTCGCAACGCCCGCACTTGCGTTACCCGCATTCAGCGCATCCGTACGCTAGGGGCTACGCGACACGTCGATGCGGGGCCGAACTCCTCTGGAAACCGATATTGGATGATGCTCCGGAAGACCGGGCGCATTCGCATGGCCCCGGATTTCCGGCCCCGGTGCTTTGACTTGATTTGCCTTCCCCCGGCAAATCGAGGCATCGTCCCGACGGGACATCCCTTCTCCCAAGATCCGCTGGCCGAGCGCCTCGAAGACGCGCATTCAGCGGAACTGCCCTTCTCCAGTGGGGCTGTATTGTAACTGAACCGCAAATTCCAACTAAACCTACGGAAAACCCTGTCGATTTGCGCCGGAATTTCAAAAATATAACGCCTGAACGCGCAAAAAGCGATGACGCTTGGTGGGCGCGACTACATACGCGCACCGAAAGTCGGACATGAAAAACGCCGCGCGCGAGCCCTTCGCGGCGGCGTTCTGTGTCAGTGCCCGTTTTGTCGCCCCGCGTGATTCGCGGCAATCCAAGCGAGATGCATGCCGGATTACTTCACCAGGCAGGCGTCGAGGCCGTCGGTGATCAGATCCTTCGGCAGTTCGATGCCGATGAACACCATCTTGCTGTTCTTCTTCTCGATCGGCATCCACTTGCCGGCGAGATCGCTGCCCATCATCTGATGCACGCCCTGGAACACGACCTTGCGATCGACGCCCTTCATATAGAGCACGCCCTTGTAGCGCAACAGGCGCTCGCCATAAATCTGCAGAATGCCGCCGAGGAAGTCTTCGAGGCGGTTCGGATCGAACGGCTTGTCGCTGCGATACACGAACGACTTGATCTTGTCGTCGTGCTGCGCGTGATGATGATGGTGATGCCCGTGCTCGTGATCGTGGCTGTGGTCGTGACCGCAGGTCGAATGATCGTGATCGTGATCATGGTCATGCGCGTGGTCATGATCGTGATCGTCTTCCGCGAGGAAATCCGGATCGATCTCGAGCTTCGAGTTCAGATTGAAACCGCGCAGATCGAAAATTTCCTTGATGTCTGCGTCGCCGAAATTCACGACCTTGATCGCCGCGCGCGGGTTCATGTGCAGCAGGCGATGCTTCAGCGCTTCGAGTTCGTCGGCGGAAACGAGATCGGATTTCGTGATGAACAGGCGATCCGCGAAGCCGACCTGACGCTGCACCACTTCGTGCTGGTCGAGCTGCGCATTCGCGTGCTTCGCGTCGACGAGCGTGATGATCGCGTCGAGCAGGAATTCGTCGGCGACGGTGTTGTCCATGAAGAACGTCTGCGCGACCGGACCCGGATTCGCGAGGCCGGTGGTTTCGATCACGACGCGGTCGAAATCGAGCGTGCCCGCCTTCTTGCGGTTCGCGAGGTCTTCGAGCGCGCGCGCGAGGTCGCCGCGGATCGTGCAGCAGATGCAGCCGTTGCTCATCTGGATGATCTGCTCGTTCGTCTCCTGCACGAGGATCTCGTTGTCGATGTTCTCTTCGCCGAACTCGTTCTCGATCACGGCGATCTTCATGCCGTGCTTCTCGTTCAGGATGCGCTTGAGCAGCGTGGTTTTGCCGCTGCCCAAAAAGCCGGTCAGGATGGTTACGGGAATCATGGTGTCGCCTTTTAAGTTCGGGAAACGCGCGGAATCGAATATTGGAACATATTTGCGGAGCCGACGCTTCGTGCGCCCTTCGCTCGCGAATCGCCCTTAACTGAGGCCGATCACGCGATTTGCAACAGCAGCCCTTTCAGATACTCGCCTTCCGGAAACGCCGTCAGCAACGGATGATCCACGCCCGCGCCGAGCCGCTTGAGGATGCGCGCATCGACGCGCGCGTCGGCCGCCGCGCTCGCGACGATCTTCTGGAACAAGTCGGCATCGATCGCGCCGGAACATGAGTACGTGAAAAGCAGGCCGCCTGGACGCAGCAACTTGAAGCCGCTCAGATTGATGTCCTTGTACGCGCGCGCGGCGCGATCGACGGTTTCCTTCGACGGCGCGAACTTCGGCGGATCGAGCACGATCAGGTCGAAGCGCCGGCCTTCGTCGTAGAGACGGCGCAGCGTCTTGAACGCATCGGCGTCGAGCCATTCGGCTTTCTCCGCGTCGAAGCCGTTGGCCTTCACGTTCTCCCGCGCGAGCGCGAGCGCTTCGCCCGATGAATCGACGGAGACCACGCGCGTCGCCCCGCCTTTCAGCGCGGCCAGCGAGAATCCGCCCGTGTAGCAGAAGCAGTTGAGCACTTCGCGGCCTTGCGCGTTCTGCGCAACGAGCACGCGGTTGTCGCGCTGATCGACGTAAAAGCCCGTCTTGTGGCCATTGCGCACGTCGACGTGATAGCGCACGCCGCATTCGTTCGCGATGAGCGTCGCCGGAGGCGCGTCGCCGGCGAGCACGCCGGTCGTCTGTTCGAGACCTTCCTTCTGGCGGATCGACACGTCCGAGCGCTCGTAGACGTTCGCGCAACCGGTCGCATCGACGAGCGCCTGCACGATCGCGGCTTTCCATGACTCGACGCCCGTCGCCATGAACTGGCAGACGAGCTGTGCGTGATCGCCGGTATCCGCGACGTAGTAATCGACGATCAGGCCCGGCAAGCCGTCCGCTTCGCCGAATATGAGGCGCGTCGCGCCGGTGTCCTTGACCATCGTGCGCCGATGCGCGACCGCGCGCTGCACGCGGCGCTTGAAGAACGCGTGATCGATGGGCTCGCTTTCATCGAACGTCCAGACGCGCGCGCGAATCTGCGATTGCGGGCTGTACGACGCGCGCGCGAGAAAGCGTCCGTCGGCTGCGCGAATGACGACCGTCGCGCCCGGCGCGGGATTGCCGTCGATGCGCGCGATGGCGTTCGCATAAATCCACGGATGGCGGCGGACGAGCGACTTGTCCTTCGCCGGTTTGAGCGTGATGGTGTCCATTGCAAGCCGAGGCGGCGCGCAGGGCGCTCGCGGAGTTAATCGCGCTTCTTCGCGCGCGGGTGCGCCGCATCGTAGACGCGGGCGAGGTGCTGAAAATCGAGCGATGTATAAATCTGCGTGGCCGTGATGCTTGCATGGCCGAGCAGTTCCTGCACCGCGCGCAGGTCGCCGCTCGATTGCAGGACGTGCGTGGCGAACGAATGCCGCAGCACGTGCGGATGCACATTCGACGGAATGCCCGCGAGCAGCGCGAGCCGCTTCACGCGTTCGCGCACCACGCCGGGCGACATGCGGTTGCCGCGCACCGAGAGAAAGAGCGCGTGCGGTTCGAGCTTGACGAATTCGTCGCGCACGGCGATCCAGGCGCGCAGCGCTTCGACCGCCTTGCTGCCGACCGGCACTTTGCGCATCCGCTTACCTTTGCCGAGCACCGTGACTTCGGCGCCTTCCAGATCGATCCAGCCTTCGGACCGGTGTTCGGCAGTGTCGACGTGGCGAACGTCCAGCCCGACCAGTTCCGCGAGCCGCAGACCCGACGAGTAGAACAGTTCGAGTATCGCGTGATCGCGCAGCGCTTCGGTCGTATCGGCTTGCGGCGCGTCCATCAGCCTCGCGGCGTCATCGACGGAGAGCGCCTTCGGCAGCGTCTTTTCGCGCTTGGGCGCGCGCACCGTCGCGACCGGGTTCGCGGGCATCTCGACGCGCTCGGCGAGCCATCGATAGAACGCGCGCCATGCCGACAGCCGATGCGCGATCGAACGCGACGATAATCCGCTCGCGTGCGCGCGCACGACCGCGCCGCGAATATCGGCGGATGTGAGCGATTCCAGTGGACGATCCTTGGCGAGCGCGCGCAGCTCGCTCAACTCGTGCGTATAGCCGCGCAGCGTGTGCTCGGAAAGATGCCGCTGATGCTCGAGCATCGCGAGATAGTCGGCGATCACGTCGGCGGCGGCGTTCATCGTCAATGCGGCAGCAGGCGGGACAGCGCGGCGCTCGCGAGCGCGCCGATCTGCGTGAGGAAATCCGTCGCCATGCCGTCGTGGAAGCGGCGCGGATCGGGCGAGCCCATGACGAGCAGGCCGAAGCTCGGCGCATCCGGGCCGGCTTGCGGATCGCGCAGCGCGATGAGCGACACGGATTCGATCTTGCGGTCGATGTCGGACGGGCCGTCGCTCGGCGCGACCGTCGCCGATGCCGAGTTCGCCGCGCCCAGCCACTGCGCGGCGGCGAAGCCGGTATTCACGCCGCAGTACGGCGCGGCGAGACCGGTCGTGAAAAGGCGTACTTCCTCGCCGACCTGACGGGCGAAATCGGCTTGGCGATAAGCTTCGTCGATATCCCACACGCGCAGCGCGGCGTGCGGCACGTCGAAGATTTCGCACAGCCCCTTGCTGATGGTCGCGGGCAGCGCGTACGGATCGCGCTGCGAGATTACGCGCACGGTCCAGCGATTGAACTTGGTCGAGATGCTGTCGTTTTCGTGGCCGTAGCGCAGCAATTCGGCGAGACGCCGTTCGAGCTGCTTGTTCTTGTCGCGCAGCATTTCCATCTGGCGTTCCTGCAGCGACACGGCCGCTTTGCCGTGCGGATTCGAAAGCCGGATGGTGCCGAGCAGTTCCGCGTGCTCGACGAAGAAATCAGGGTTGTCGAGCAGATAGTCGGCGACTTCGCGTGGATTCATGGTGACGTGTATGCGTTAAACGATGCGATCGAGCTCGATCTCGCCTTCGAAGACCGTTGCGGCGGGCCCGGCCATGAAGAGCGCGGCGGTTTCGTTCTTCGCGCCGTCCCAGCTGATCGTGAGCGTGCCGCCGTGCGTCTCGACGCGAACGGGCGAATCGAGCCGGCCGCGGCGAATGCCGGCCGCCACCGCCGCGCACGCGCCCGTGCCGCACGCGAGCGTTTCGCCCGCGCCGCGCTCGTAGACGCGCAGCTTCACCGAATGCCGATCGACGATCTCCATGAAGCCCGCATTGACGCGCTTTGGAAAGCGCGCGTGACGTTCGACGAGCGGACCTTCGGTCAGAACGGGATACGCCTCGACGTCATCGACGATCTGGACCGCGTGCGGATTGCCCATCGACACGACGGAAATCCAGCGCCGGTCGTTGATCGAGCCGTTCACGTCGAGCGGCCAGAGCGTGTCGTTGCCTTCCTTCCGGCCTTCGAGGCCTTGCGCGTCGAACGGCACTTTCGGCGGATCGAACACCGGCGTGCTCATATCGACGACGACTTCGCCGTTCTCCTGCATCGTCAGCGTGATGACGCCGTTTTGCACCTGCACGCGCACCGTCGATGCATCCGTCAGACGCCGGTCGCGGACGAACTTCACGAAGCAGCGCGCGCCGTTGCCGCAATGCTCGACTTCACCGCCATCGCAATTGAAGATGCGGTACTTGAAGTCGACGCCTTCGATCGTCGGCTTTTCCACGAGCAGCAACTGATCCGCGCCGACGCCGAAATGACGGTTCGCGAGCGCGCGCACCTGTTCGGCGGACAGATCGAGCGCCTGCGTGTAGCCGTCGAGCACGACGAAGTCATTGCCCGCGCCCTGCATTTTTGTGAATTTCAGTTTCATGGCCGCTATTGTATGTGAGCCGCGATGCCGCGTTTCGCGCGATTCAGGCGTCAATAAAAGCTCGGGTCGCCCGGCGGGCGCGTCTTGAAGCGCTTGTGCACCCAATAATATTGCTCGGGCATGCGCGGAATCTGCTCTTCCAGAAACGCGTTCATGCGGCGCGCGTCGGCCTCGTCGTCGCCGCTCGGATAATTTTCCCAAGGTTTGAAGACTTTCAGCCGATAACCCTTGTAGTTCGGCAAAACTTCTCCGATGAAGGGCACGACCTGCGCCTTGCCCGTCTTCGCGAGCCGGCCGACGGCGGTCAGCGTGCACGTCGGGATGCCGAAGAACGGCACGAACGTGGAGTTGCGCATGCCGTAGTCCATGTCCGCGCCGAGCATCACGGGTTTGCGATCGCGCAGCCAGCGCAGCACGATGCGCGCGCTGTCGGCGCGGCTCGCCATGTCGGCGCCGAAACGGGCGCGCTGTCTCTTCGCCAGTTCCTCGATCTGCGGATTCGAAAACGGCTGATACAGCGAACCGCAGCGCCGATGCAGCGAGTAGTTGAGAAAGATCGAGCCCGCCTCGATGCCGACGAAATGCAGTCCGAGAAAGAGCGTGGGCGGAAGATCGGGATCGGTGAGATCGATGGCGCTATCGACTTCGATCAGCTTTTCGAGCTTCTTCGCGGAGCCGAACCATTGCACGCTGCGCTCGACGTAACTGCGGATCGCGTGCCGAAAGTGCTTCTGCGCGATGTCCTCGCGTTTTTCGTCGGACCACTCGGGGAAGCACAGCTTCAGATTCGTATGGACGATGCGCTTGCGACGGCTCGGAATCTGATAGAGCAGCCAGCCGAGGCCGTCGCCGAAACGCGCGGTGATGCCGTATGGAATCACCGCGAGGAATTTGAGAAAACCGATGGCGAGCGCCACGCCGATACGACCTAGCATGACTCGCTCCGGCGGGCGGACGAGTGGAGCGGGACCGAGGAAGTCAAAAGGGTCAATTCTGTGAAAACTAAGGAAACCGGTATAATAAAACCTTCGCCGAGTTAATGGACAACTTGCGGGGCGAAGCGGGTCGGAGTCTTCTTACTTTCGAGAAGCGCCGGCCTGGAAGCACATCCGCTAAAGCGTCGCCGCTTCAGACTCCAAAAGAAGACGGCTACGTGAATATCAACCGTACTTTTATTGGAGTCTGAAGCGTGTCGAACGACTACCTCTTTACTTCCGAATCCGTTTCCGAAGGCCACCCGGACAAGGTTGCCGACCAAGTCTCCGACGCCATCCTCGACGCCATTCTGTCGCAGGACAAATATTCGCGCGTCGCCGCGGAAACGCTGTGCAACACCGGTCTCGTCGTCCTCGCGGGCGAAATCACGACCACCGCCAACGTCGATTACATCCAGGTCGCGCGCGACACCATCAAGCGCATCGGTTACGACAACACCGACTTCGGCATCGACTATCGCGGCTGCGCGGTTCTCGTCGCGTATGACAAGCAATCGCCGGATATCGCGCAAGGCGTGAACAAGGCGCACGACGACAATCTCGATCAGGGCGCGGGCGACCAGGGCCTCATGTTCGGCTACGCCTGCGACGAAACGCCCGAACTGATGCCGCTGCCGATCCACCTTTCGCATCGCCTCGTCGAGCGTCAGGCAAACCTTCGTCGCGATGGCCGTTTGCCCTGGCTGCGTCCGGACGCGAAGTCGCAAGTCACCGTGCGTTATGTCGATGGCCGCGCGCATTCCATCGATACGGTCGTGCTGTCGACGCAACATTCGCCGGACATCGACCTGCCGCAACTGCGCGAAGCGGTGATCGAAGAAGTCATCAAGCCGACGCTGCCGAAGGAACTCATCAAGGGCGACATCAAGTTTCTGGTGAACCCGACGGGCCGCTTCGTCATCGGCGGTCCGCAGGGCGACTGCGGTCTGACGGGCCGCAAGATCATCGTCGACACGTACGGCGGCGCGGCTCCGCACGGCGGCGGCGCGTTCTCGGGCAAGGATCCGTCGAAGGTCGACCGCTCGGCGGCGTACGCGGGACGTTATGTCGCGAAGAACATCGTCGCGGCCGGTCTCGCATCGCGCGCGCTGATCCAGGTTTCGTACGCAATCGGCGTGGCACGTCCGACTTCGGTGATGGTGAACACGTTCGGCACGGGCCGCGTGTCGGATGCCGAAATCACGAAGCTCGTTCTGGAGCATTTCGATCTGCGTCCGAAGGGCATCATCCAGATGCTCGATCTGCTGCGCCCGATCTACGAAAAGACGGCGGCATACGGTCACTTCGGCCGCGAAGAGCCTGAATTCTCGTGGGAAGCCACCGACAAGGCGCTCATGCTGGCCGAAGCGGCGGGCACGGAGCCGGTCGCAAGTGTGGCGTAACGCCATTCGCCGAACGCGCGGGACAAGAACCGGCAAGCATCGCGCTTGCCGGTTTTTTTTCGCCTGCGCGGCGCGTTTCTTGCGACCGAACCGGACGGCAAAACCGATCATCCACGGAGCCGTCATGCCGTTCGAAACGCTTCTTTCTCCCGTCACAATCGGCAATCTCGAACTGCCGAATCGCGTGGTGATGGCGCCGCTCACGCGCAATCGCGCGTCGCAGCCCGGCGACGTGCCCAGCGAAATGAACGCGCACTATTACGCGCAGCGCGCGGGCGCGGGACTCATCGTGACCGAGGCGACGCAGGTTTCGCGGCAAGGTCAGGGTTATGTCGCGACGCCCGGCATCTATTCCGACGCGCAGGAAGCCGGATGGAGAGCCGTCGTGGGCGCGGTTCACGCGCGGCACGGGCGCATCGCGTCGCAGTTGTGGCATGTGGGGCGCGTGTCGCATCGATCGCTGCAGGAGGGCGATGCGCCGCCCGTCGCGCCGTCCGCGATCCGCGCGCGCGACACGCAAGTGTTCGTGAGACACGATGACGGCACCTACGGCATGACCGACGCCGACGAACCGCGCGCGCTTGAGATCGGCGAGTTGCCGGGCATCGTGCTGCAGTTCGTCGATGCCGCGCATCGCGCCAAGCGCGCCGATTTCGACATGATCGAAGTCCACGCGGCCAACGGCTATCTGCTGCATCAGTTCATGGCGACGGGCACCAACCATCGCACCGACGAGTACGGCGGCGGCATCGAAAATCGCGTGCGGCTGGTCGTCGATGTGCTGGAGGCGGTCGCGGGCGTGATGGGCGCGAATCGCGTCGGCATCCGGATATCGCCGAACTTCACGGGATTCGATCTGCACGACGATGAAGGCGAAGCGTCATCGCTGTATCTGGCGCGCGAGCTGAAGCGCATCGGCATCGCGTATCTGCATCTGGCGGAAGGCGACTGGGCGGGCGGCGCGCCGCTTTCGGACGGCTATCGAGACGCGCTGCGGGAGGCTTACGACGGCGCGATCATCGTCTGCGGCGAATACACCGCGGAAGAAGCCAATGCGCGCATCGAACGAGGCGAAGCCGACGCCGTGGCTTTCGGTCGCGCGTTTCTCGCGAATCCGGATTTGGTCGAGCGCTTCAGGATGAACGCGCCGCTCAACGCGCCCGACGAGGCGACGTTCTACGGCGGCGGAGAGAAAGGCTACACGGACTATCCGACGCTCGACGAGGCCGAGCGCAAGTGAGGGATTGCGCGATTGCGCGATTCAGCGCGCCGCGAACGCGTACCAGCCGGCGCTCGTCGCCGACACGCGACGCGGACGACGGCTCGTCAGCGCAGCCGCTTTCGGCTTCGGCGCGGGCGCGCGCAACTGCACCGGACGGCGCAACAGCGCGCGCAACGACACCCGGCGCGAGGCCGCGCGCACGCGCAAATTGAAGAAGAAACCGCGGAACCACGACCGGATGCCGTCGACCGGATGCACGTTCTTCAGTTGCTCGGCGAGCAATTGCGTGCGGGTGGAGTGATGGCGCAGCGCGCGGATCATGCCGCGGCGCGCAGGACGCGCGGCTCGCGATGCGACGCGAGTAAGTCCGATAGCGATTCGGTGGTTCATGTCGGCGGGAAAGGTCGGTTTGCGTGGAAGCAGACTCGACGATAGTCGTCTCAAAAATGAAGTTCAACGCTTCGATTCAACAGCATTTGCGAAGTTGCACCGAATTGATGCGGATCAATGTACAGGACCAGTATTACCCGGGTAAGTCCGCGTTTTCCCTGCCGTTTCATGAAGCGGCTGCTTATAAAAATCGGCGGAAGCGTTCTCGCATGGGCCTTCCTGCGCTGCCGGATTTACAATCCCCGTATTCGCCCCAATTCCGGATATAGCGTCGACGGCATGAATAAATTCGAAAGCCGCCGGAGCCAAGAACTGAAATGTCTGATCAAAACCTGCTGAAATCGAAGAAGGAACAGGTGCACGAGCTGCGTCGAAACGGCTACGTGATCGTGAAAGGGCTGGTTTCGCAGGAACGCCGCGACGCGATGCTCGAAGTCGCGCGCCGGCAACTCGCCGAGGCCGCCGCGCCGGTCGAGTTCGAGGCCGATCTGAAATATCCCGGCGCGCCGGATTCGAAGGACGCGCCCGGCGGACACACCGTGCGCCGCCTGCTCGACGCCTACGCGCGGCATCCGCTTTACGCGGAGTTCGCGACATCGCCGGAAGTGCGCGGATGGATGGAGTTGTATTTCGGCGAGACGCCGTATTTGTCGCGCGCGCATCACAACTGCATGATGACGAAGCACCCGGCGTACGGCAGCCTGACCGGCTGGCATCGCGACGTGCGCTACTGGGCGTTCGAGCGCGACGATCTCGTTTCCGCGTGGGTCGCGCTCGGCAACGAAACGGTGGAAAACGGCGCGCTGTGGTTCGTGCCGATGTCGCACAAGCTGCCGTTCACATCGGATCGCTTCGACGACGCGAAATTCTTCCGCTCCGACTTGCCCGAGAATGCCGCGCTGATCCGCACGGCGGTGTCGCCCGCGCTGGAACCGGGCGACGTCGTGTTCTTCCACTGCAACACGCTGCATTCGGCGGGCAAGAACCTCACCGATCAGGTGAAGTTCTCGCTCGTGTTCACGTATCGCGGCGCGAGCAACGCGGCGCTGCCCGGCACGCGCTCGGCGTCGAAGCCGGAAGTGCCGCTCGTTTGACGTCGCAGCGTTTCAGCGTTTCGACGGAATCGTGAGGCCGATCAGCCCGGCGAGCGACGCGACGATGCCGCCCGCGATCAGCCAGATGGTCTTGTTCGTGGGCGAGCCGGTGAAGAAGCGCGCGACGTCGCTGGAGAGCGAATGAAACGACTGGCCGCCGAAATACAGCAGCACGACGCCGCCGACTAGCAGCGCAACGGAAATCGCTCGGGTCATGGCGTGGTCTCTTGGCTGGAAAAGCGCGTCAGGTTAGCGGGTCGGCGCTCGCGCGTCCACTCACGCCGCCTGCGCCTGCTCGCGCGTGTACGGCTGAATCTTGCGCAGGAGGTCGGCCATCACGTACTGATGATCGCTTCTGCTCGTCCACGCGCCGAGGTTGTATTTGACGCCGGTGTCCGTGTAATCGGTCACGGCGACCCACGGCGCCGACGGCCCGTCCTGCACGATGCGCGGATCGTCGCTCATCAGCTTGCGCAG
The DNA here is from genome assembly GCF_023631205.1 of Caballeronia sp. NCF2. Classification (NCBI taxonomy): domain Bacteria; kingdom Pseudomonadati; phylum Pseudomonadota; class Betaproteobacteria; order Burkholderiales; family Burkholderiaceae; genus Caballeronia; species Caballeronia sp. NCF2. The sequence goes on from NZ_JALQDN010000001.1 coordinate 44,461, forward strand.
TTCCTCGAGCACACGCTCGACCTTCAGCCCATGCTGTGCCTGAAAGTTGATGACGACGCGACGCCGATCGTTCGCGCTGTAGTTCGTGATGGCGTTCGCCCAAATGAGGCTGTTCGGCACGAACATGATGATGCCGTCGGCTTTCGTGAGGCGCGTCGTGAAAAGTCCGATCTCGTTGACCGTGCCCGCCGTCGTCCCGACGCCTTCGATGTAATCGCCGACGCGAAACGGGCGCAGCAGCAGGAGCATCAGGCCGGCCGCGATGTTTTGCAGCGTGCCCTGCAGCGCGAGGCCGATGGCGAGGCCGGCAGCGCCGAGCACGGTCAGGATGCTGGCGGCGGCAATGCCGAGCTTGCCGAGCGCGGCGACGATCGCGACGACGCGGATCGCCCACAACGCGAGGCTGGCGAGCACCGGGGTGAGCGTGGCATCGACATTGGTGCGAGCGAGCGTGCGGCGCAGGGTGTTCGCGACGGCGTTCGAAATCCACCAGCCGACCGCGAGAATCAGCAGCGCCAGCAGAATATCGATGCCGTAAGTCACGGCAATTGCACTAAACGAATCGTAAGCGGGGCGAAGTCTGTCGATCGAATCCATGGGTAGCGGTCCTTCAAAACGAATCTGCTTTTGTCCGCGATCGCGTTGGATCGTTCCCCTTGCTGGCCATCCGGCCTATACCGAATAGCGGGACGGCATCGCGTGCCGTGCGCGCCCAGCCCCGATTGGCTTACCATTGACGCCCTCGACAGCGTGCGTGTCCGCGCGTGCCGCGTGAAAGGCACGTTGTCCGTTCCAGTCCGTTCAATTCGCCATCCGCAGAGGAAATCCGTCATGGCCTACGAAGCAGCCTCCGAGCGTTACACGCAAATGCAATACCGCACTTGTGGCAGGAGCGGGTTGAAACTTCCTGCGTTGTCGCTCGGTTTGTGGCACAACTTCGGCGATACGACGCCGATCTCCACGCAACGTGAAATCCTGCGCACGGCGTTCGATCTCGGCGTCACGCATTTCGATCTCGCGAACAATTACGGCCCGCCGTACGGCAGCGCCGAAACGAACTTCGGGCGCATCTTCAAGGACGACTTCCGCCCTTATCGTGACGAACTGTTGATCTCCTCGAAAGCCGGCTGGGACATGTGGCCCGGTCCGTACGGCCAGGGCGGCGGCTCGCGCAAATACGTGCTGGCGAGCCTCGACCAGAGCCTGAAGCGCATGGGCCTCGATTACGTCGACATCTTCTATTCGCACCGTTTCGACGCCGATACGCCGCTCGAAGAAACCGCTGGCGCGCTGGCGACGGCCGTGCATTCGGGCAAGGCGCTTTACGTTGGCATCTCGTCGTACTCGGCGTCCAAAACACGCGAGATGGCCAAGCTGCTTGCCGAGCACAAGGTGCCGCTGCTGATCCATCAGCCGTCGTACAACATGCTGAACCGCTGGATCGAAGAAGACCTGCTCGACACGCTCGACGACATCGGCGCGGGAAGCATCGCGTTTACGCCGCTCGCGCAAGGTCTGCTGACCAGCAAGTATCTGAATGGCGTGCCGCAGGACGCGCGCGTCAACAAACCGGGCGGCGGCTCGCTCAAGCAGGAACATCTGAGCGATGCGAACCTCGCGCACGTCCGCAAGCTCAACGATCTCGCGCAGAAGCGCGGCCAGAGCCTCGCGCAGATGGCGCTCGCGTGGGCGCTGCGAGGCGGGCGCGTGACCTCGGTGCTGATCGGCGCGAGCCGCGCGGAGCAAGTCGTCGAGAACGTCGGCGCACTGAAGAATCTCGATTTCTCGAAGGAAGAACTCGCGGAAATCGATCAGCACGCGAAGGAAGGCGGCATCAACCTGTGGGAAAAACCGTCGACGGATCAGCGCATCTGACACGCGTGCGGCCTTTCGCCAGAAGGGTATTTCGAGATACGCGCGGCATCCGTTGCTATCATGCGGACTCGGCGGCTTTTCCGCAGCGATAAGAGTTGCCGCCGAGGCCGGCCACCGGCCGCGCAGTCAGCCGAAAGTGCATTTCTTCTGCACGCACGTTCGCCCACGAGGCGCGCGTGCGCGCCACCGCCGCCGTATCGACGTTCGGACCGCGAAACGACTATCGGGTTAAAATAGCCGATTGCGCCGGGCTGTCAGTTTTTTTGCGCGAAGTTCACGCGTGGCGCGGCGTGAATCGCTGTCCTCGCATCGCGGGTTTCGGATCAATCGGCGACCTTCACCATTCGATCGTCCCGTTCGGACAGCGCAGCGCCCCTCGTTGCGCCCTCGTAGCGCGCTTTGTTTTCGACATCGGCCCGGCGTGGCATCCGCCGCCAGCCAGGCGCGAGCGTCAGAGCGTCACCGCTTTCGCACAGTTAGAGCACAGTTCAAGAAGCCATGAGCAACCTTAATTCTCAAACCGTTCTGAGCGTCCATCACTGGACCGACACGCTTTTCAGTTTCACCTGCACCCGCGACAGCTCGTTCCGCTTCGAGAACGGCCAGTTCACGATGGTGGGTCTCGAAGTCGACGGCAAGCCGCTTCTGCGCGCGTACAGCCTCGCGAGCGCGAACTACGAAGAGCATCTCGAATTTCTGAGCATCAAGGTTCCGGACGGCCCCCTGACCTCGCGCCTGCAACATCTGAAAGTGGGCGATTCCGTGCTGATCGGCAAGAAGCCGACGGGCACGCTCGTCGCCGACAATCTGCTGCCCGGCAAGACGCTGTGGCTGCTGTCGACCGGCACGGGCCTCGCGCCGTTCATGTCGATCATCAAGGACCCGGACGTCTACGACCGCTACGAAAAGATCGTGCTGACGCACACGTGCCGTTTCGTCGACGAACTCGCGTACAAGGATTTCATCACCGAGCACTTGCCGGCGCATGAGCATATCGGCGAAATCGTGTCCGAAAAGCTCGTCTATTACCCGACGGTCACGCGCGAGGAGTTCGCGAACCGTGGTCGCATCACCGATCTGATCGAGACCAAGAAGCTGTTCGCCGATCTCTCGGTCGAGCCGTTCTCGGTCGAAAACGACCGCGTGATGCTCTGCGGCAGCCCGCACATGCTGCGCGACACGCGCGAACTGCTCGACGCGATGGGCTTCCAGGAAGGCAGCAACAACCATCCTGGCCACTACGTCGTGGAAAAGGCGTTCGTCGGATAAGCTGTCTCGACGTCGCGATTGCACAAACCGGAGCCTCGCGCTCCGGTTTTTTTTCGCCTCGACGAAATCACCATACGCGCGTCGCTGTTACAAATTGACCACGGTCGGTAGGTCTTTTTCCTACGCATTATGCGCAGCGGACTTGGCAAACGACATGAAGTTCGACCGCCGAAGCCTTGCGCGACATGGCTTTATCATTTTTTTGAGATATGATGCGTTTACTTTTTGACGGCGCAGGCCATCCCGTAGTCCGTCAACGATGTTACTGAGTGTAAATTCGGTTACGCCGCTCGTGAGTTACCCGAGGACGTAGCTCCAGTTGCGCTCGAAGCGAGGATAGTGAATGAACCCGTCGGCCACGATCACGCTCGATGAGAACCCGATTCGCCGCGCTCCGCTGCGCGCGGTTCCGTCACCGTCGCCGGAATGCTCCGGCGCGTCGTTTGCCTCACCCTATTCCGCGCTGATCGACGCCAAGCTCAAGGGCGACCGTCAGATTCAGCGTCTCACCGCCCGCGTCCAGGAACTCGCCGCGCTGCTCGCCGCCACGGAAGAGCGCGCGCGCCAGGCGCTCGCGCAAGACCTGCACGACGCGAGCGGCGCCGCGCTCACCGTCGCGAATATCGCGCTCGCTCGCGCCGAGCACTGGCTGCCCGCCGATGCGCCCGCCGCGCTCGACGACGCGCTGCATCAGGCGCGCGCGGCGCTCGCGGATGTCTGCGAGACGAGTCATCGCATCGTCGAGGGATTGCAGACGCCGACTTTCGATGCCGACTTCGCCGCCACGCTGGCCGGCTGGATCGCGGATTTCGGCGCGCGCACGGCGATCGCCGTCGATTTCTCGTGCCCCGACGATGCGCGCCTCGATCGCATGTCGCACGACATGTCGCTCGCGCTCTTTCGCGTGATGCAGGAAGCGCTCGGCAACGTCGCGCGTCACGCGCACGCCGGGCATGCGCGCGTGTCCGTCGCGCTCGACGGACAAGGCGTGATCCTGCTCGTCGAAGACGATGGCGTCGGCATCAGCGCGGCGGCGCGTCGCAAGAGCGGACGCTTCGGCCTTTCCGGGATGCGCGCGCGCTGCGAGGCGCTCGGCGGCAATCTGCGCGTCGCGGCGGCGAAGCCCGCCGGCACTTGCGTGCGCGCGCGTTTCCCGTGGGCTGCGGCGGGTCCGGGCCTGTTCACGCTCAGCGTGGTCAACGCCTGAGGCCGCCGCGATGCTCAGAATCCTGCTCGCCGACGATCACGGCATCGTGCGCCGCGGCGTCGCGCAATTGCTGCTGGAACGCGGCGTCGCATCCGAAGTGCTGGAGGCCGAGACCGGCATGCAGGCGCTCGCGCTCGCCGCGCGTCGCCCGCTCGATGTCGCGATGCTCGACATCTCGCTGCCGGACATCAACGGCATCGACGTGTTGAAGCGTCTCAAGCGCGAAAGCCCGCGTCTGCCGGTGCTGATGTTTTCGATGTATCGCGAAGATCAATATGCGGTGCGCGCGTTGAAGGCGGGCGCGGCGGGCTATCTGTCGAAGACGGCGGACCCCGCGCTGATGATCGGCGCGATTCAGCAAGTCGCCGCAGGCCGAAAATACGTGAGCCCTGAAATGGCCGAAGCCCTCGCAACCTACGTTTCGCTCGATACGGACCGGTTGCCGCACGAGAAACTATCGGACCGCGAATATCAGACGCTGTGCATGCTTGCTTCGGGAAAACGGCTCACTGATATCGCGAACGCCTTATCGCTTTCGGTTAAGACCGTAAGTGTTTATCGCGCGCGGTTGCTGGAGAAAATGAAGCTCGCGAACAATGCAGAGCTTACGTTCTATGTGATGAGCAACCGTCTCGTCGACATGAATCCCGCCATCGCCGGGTAGGTTTTATCTCGTGCTAGATAAAACGGGTGGATCGTAACAAATTGCCGCAATTCTGCGTTGCATGCTCAATGGATAGGCAATCTCTGAGTCTCCGATAAAATATCGGGTTTTCCCGAGGTAACGGCCGCTCGCGCGCGCCAGAAGGAGACTCATCGCAATGTCGTTGTTCCGCAAGAAAAACATCGAGCACATGCTGGCCGGCGCGCACAGCACATCGCTCAAAAAGACGCTCGGCGCCCTGGATCTGACGTTCCTCGGAATCGGCGCGATCATCGGCACGGGCATTTTCGTGCTGACCGGCACCGGCGCCGTCCAGGCCGGCCCGGCGCTCATGATTTCGTTCATCATCGCGGCGATCGCGTGCTGCTTCGCCGCCCTCGCCTACGCGGAATTTTCGTCGACGATTCCGGTCGCCGGTTCCATCTACACGTATTCGTATGCGACGCTCGGCGAACTCGCCGCGTGGATCATCGGCTGGGATCTGATGCTCGAATACGGGCTCGCGACGTCCGCCGTTTCGGTCGGCTGGTCGGGCTACTTGCAGTCGCTGCTCGCCGGCTTCGGTATCTCGCTGCCGACCGCCCTCACCGCCGCGCCCGGCGCGTTGCCCGGCGAGGTCACGTTCTTCAACCTGCCCGCGTTCCTCGTGATGATGGCGATCACCTGGCTGCTTTCGGTCGGCGTGAAGGAATCGACGCGCCTGAACAACATCATGGTCGCGATCAAAGTGACCATCGTGCTGCTCGTGATCGCGGTCGGCGTGTTCCATGTGAAGCCGGCAAACTGGCAGCCGTTCATGCCGAACGGCTGGTCCGGCGTGTTCGGCGCGGCGGCCGTCATGTTCTTCGCGTTCATCGGCTTCGATTCGGTGTCGTCGGCGGCCGAGGAAGTGAAGAATCCGAAGCGCGATCTGCCGATCGGCATCATCTCGTCGCTCGCGGTGTGCGCCGTGCTGTACGTGGCGGTCGCGGCCGTCGTGACCGGCATCGTGCCCGCGCCGCAGTTCGCGAATAATCCGCATCCGGTGTCGTTCGCGCTGCAAGTCGCGGGTGAGAACTGGGTCGCGGGCTTCATCGATCTCGGCGCGGTGCTCGGCATGCTCACCGTGATTCTCGTGATGAGCTACGGCCAGACGCGCATCATCTACGCGATGTCGCGCGACGGCCTCTTGCCCGCGCGGCTTTCGAAGGTGCATCCGCGCTACGCGACGCCGTTCCTCACGACGTGGATCGTCGGCATTTTCTTCGGTCTGATCGGCGCGCTCGTGCCGCTCAACGTGCTCGCCGAGCTCATCAACATCGGCACGCTCGCCGCGTTCTCGATGGTCTCCATCGCCGTGCTGATCCTGCGCCGCACGCATCCTGACTTGCCGCGCGCGTTCCGCTGCCCCGGCGTGCCGGTCGTGCCGATTCTGGCGGTGGCGTCGTGTCTGTTCCTGATGGTCAATCTTCAGGCGATGACGTGGATCGCGTTCGTGCTGTGGCTCGTGATCGGCCTCGCGATCTATTTCCTGTACTCGCGACGCCATTCGGTGCTCGGACGTCGAACGCACGAGCAGCGAGAGACCGTGACGCACTGAGCGTCTTTGCTCGACACAAAAGCGCCGCCCTCGAGGCGGCGCTTTGCATTTGCAGCGGCAAAACCTTGAGTTTGGGACGGACGTTCGCGCCGATAGCGACGCCCGCCGATTTGTGTTTTACTCATTGTCACAAACACATAACACCAATTCCGGCTGAACGCTCACGGCGGCAGATGGCAGGTGCGTGGCGTGAAGCTGGATCGTCCTCACTTAGGAGACAGTGAAAATGGCGCTCAGCATCAGCCTGACGGTCAATGGGAAACCGGTGACCGCCACCGTCGAACCGCACGTTCTGCTCGTCCAGTTTCTCCGCGATCAACTCAGGCTCACCGGCACGCATATCGGCTGCGACACGGCGCAGTGCGGCGCGTGCACCGTCCATCTCGATGGCCGCGCGATCAAGTCGTGCAACATCCTCGCCGCGCAGGCGGACGGCATGGAAGTCACGACCATCGAAGGCATGGCGAAAGACGGCCAGCTTCATCCGATGCAGGCGGCGTTCAGGGAATGTCACGGCCTTCAGTGCGGCTTCTGCACGCCGGGCATGGTGATGAGCGCGAGCGCGCTGGCTGCGCAATCGCCGAATCTCTCCGAAGAAGAAGTGCGCGAGCAGCTCGACGGCAATCTGTGTCGCTGCACGGGCTATCACAACATCGTCAAGGCGGTCTTGCAGGGCGCGCAAAACATGAAAGCGGGCGCCTGATTCCGCGTCAATCCACATTCCACACGATGTATCGCGCCTTTGACCAAGGAGATCGCGATGAATGCCCCTGAGCAACAGAAACTGATCGGCGCTGGCGTGAAGCGCAAGGAAGACTATCGATTCCTGACGGGCGCGGGCCAGTACACCGACGACGTCGTCATGCCGCAGCAAAGCTACGGCGTGTTCCTGCGTTCGCCGCACGCGCACGCGAAGATCGCGCGCATCGATATGGAAGCGGCGCTGAAGTCGCCGGGCGTGATCGGCATCTTCACCGGCAAGGACATGGCGGGCGAAAACGTCGGCGGACTGCCGTGCGGCTGGCTCATCCACAGCACCGACGGCTCGCCGATGCACGAGCCGCCGCATCCCGTCATCGCGCACGACAAGGTGTTGCACGTCGGCGATCAGGTCGCGCTCGTCGTCGCCGAATCGGTGAAGGAGGCGAAGGACGCGCTCGAACTCATCGAGGTCGATTACGACGAACTGCCCGCGACGGTCGATACGGCGAGCGCATCGGACGCGGGCCAGCCGCTCGTGCACGACAGCGTGCCGAACAACGTCTGCTACAACTGGGGCCACGGCGACAAGGCCGCGACCGACGCCGCGTTCGCGAAAGCCGCGCACGTCACGACGCTCGATATCGTGAATCAGCGGCTCGTGCCGAACGCGATCGAGCCGCGCGCGGTCAACGCGAGCTATTCGAAGCACGACGACAGCTACACGGTCTACGTCGCGAATCAGAACCCGCACGTCGAGCGCTTGCTGATGGCGGCGTTCGTGCTGTCGCTGCCGGAATCGAAGCTGCGCGTGATCGCGCCGGATGTCGGCGGCGGCTTCGGCTCGAAGATTTTCCTGTATCCGGAAGATGTCGCGCTGACGTGGGCATCGAAGAAAGTCGGGCGTCCGATCAAGTGGGTGGCCGAGCGCTCCGAAGCCTTCCTCTCCGACGCGCACGGCCGCGATCATGTGACCAAGGCCGAACTCGCGCTCGACAAGGACAACAAGTTCATCGGCATGCGCGTGCATACGACGGCGAACATGGGCGCGTATCTGTCGACGTTCGCATCGTCGATTCCGACCGTGCTCTACGCGACGCTGCTCGCGGGCCAGTACACGACGCCCGCGATCTACGCCGAAGTGAAAGCGGTCTTCACGAACACGGTGCCCGTCGATGCCTATCGCGGCGCGGGCCGGCCGGAAGCGACGTATGTCGTCGAGCGGCTCGTCGAGACGGCGGCGCGCGAGCTGAATATCGATCCCGTCGAATTGAGGCGGCGCAATTTCATCCGCGAGTTTCCGTACGCGACGCCGGTCGGTCTCACGTACGACATCGGCGATTACGACGCGTGCCTGAATCGCGCGCTGGAACTCGCGGATGTCGCGGGTTTCGCAAAACGGCGCGACGAATCGAAGCAGAAGGGCAAGCTGCGCGGCATCGGCTATTCGTGCTACATCGAAGCGTGCGGGCTCGCGCCGTCGAACGTGGCGGGCGCGCTCGGTGCGCGTGCGGGTCTCTTCGAAGCGGGCGAAGTGCGCGTGCATCCGACCGGCTCCGTCACCGTCTTCACCGGTTCGCACAGTCACGGACAGGGCCACGAAACGACGTTCGCGCAAGTGGTCGCGGACCGGCTCGGCATCGCGATCGAGAACGTCGAGATCATTCACGGCGATACGGGGCGCATCCCGTTCGGCATGGGCACGTACGGCTCGCGTTCGATTTCGGTGGGCGGCTCCGCGATCATGAAAGCGCTCGATAAAGTCGAAGCGAAGGCGAAGAAGATCGCGGCGCATCTGCTGGAAGCGTCGGCGGAAGATATCGAGTTCACCAACGGCGTGTTCCGCGTGAAGGGCACCGATCGCACGAAATCGTTCGTCGACGTCTCGCTCGCCGCGTACGTGCCGCACAACTTCCCGCTCGAAACCATGGAGCCGGGCCTCAACGAAAACGCGTTCTACGATCCGACCAACTTCACGTATCCGTCGGGCGCGTATGTGTGCGAAGTCGAGGTCGATCAGGACACCGGCGAAACGCGCATCGAAAAGTTCACGGCCGTCGATGACTTCGGCAACGTCATCAATCCGATGATCGTCGAAGGGCAAGTGCATGGCGGGCTGGGGCAGGGCATCGGCCAGGCGATGCTCGAACGCTGCGTCTACGATGACAGCACCGGCCAGTTGCTCTCCGGCTCGTTCATGGATTACGCGATGCCGCACGCTAGCGATCTGCCGAACTTCACCGTCGAGACCGCGAAGGGCACGCCGTGCACGCACAATCCGCTCGGCGTGAAGGGCTGCGGCGAAGCGGGCGCAATCGGTTCGCCGCCGGCGGTCATCAACGCGATTCTCGATGCGCTCGCGCCGCTCGGCGTGAAGGACTTGCAGATGCCCGCGACGCCGCATCGCGTGTGGACCGCGATGCATAACGCTCAACGCGCCTGAGGAGACCGGCAAATGTACTCATTCGACTATCAGAAAGCGGACGAAGCGAAGGCGGCGGTCGCGGTGCTTTCCGCCAACGGCGACGCCAAGTTCCTCGCGGGCGGCCAAAGCCTCTTGCCGACGATGCGCCTGCGGCTCGCACAGCCCTCGGCGCTCGTCGACGTGACGCGCATCGCGTCGATGAAAAACGTCACGCTCGACGGCGACAAGCTCACGATCGGCGGCGCGGTGTCTCATGCGGCGGTCGCATCGAACGCGGATGTGCAGCGCGCGCTGCCGGGGCTCGCGGATCTCGCGGGACGCATCGGCGATCGACAGGTCCGCGAGCGCGGCACGATCGGCGGCTCGCTCGCCAACGACGATCCGGCGGCGTGCTATCCGTCAGCCGTGCTCGCGCTGAACGCGACGGTCGTGACCGACAGAAGGCGCATCGCCGCGGACGATTTCTTCATCGACATGTACACGACCGCGCTCGAACCCGACGAGCTCATCACGGCCGTCGAGTTTCCGCTGGCCGAGCGCGCGGGCTACGAGAAGTTTCGCAATCCCGCGTCGCACTTCGCGCTCGTCGGCGTGTTCGTCGCGAAGTTCAAGGACGGCGTGCGCGTCGGCGTGACGGGCGCGGCGTCTTCGGTGTTTCGTCCGGCGGAGCTGGAAGCGGCGTTGTCGAAGGACTTTTCGGTGGCATCGGCGCGCGGCGTGACGATCTCGCCCAACGAGCTGAACGCGGACATGCACGCGAGCGCCGAATATCGCGCGCATCTGATTCCGGTGCTCGCGGGCCGCGCGATCGAGCGCGCGATGTCGTTCTAGTTCGCGATGACGGAACAGGCGCCGCAATCCATCGACGAGACGCTCGCGCGCTTGCGCGAGCATCGCTACTTCGCGAACCGCGAGCTCGCGACGGCGCTTTTTCTCGCGCTGAAGATGCAGCGGCCGCTCTTTCTCGAAGGCGAGCCGGGCGTCGGCAAGACCGAACTCGCGAAGGCGGCGGCGGGCTTGTGCGGCACGACGCTGCTGCGCCTGCAATGCTACGAAGGGCTCGATACCGCGAGCGCGCTATACGAGTGGGACTATCCGCGGCAGATCATGGCGCTGCGGCTCGCGGAGGCGTCGGGCGAAACGCCGTCGAACGATTCGCTGTATCGCAGCGAGTTTCTGCTGAAGCGTCCGCTGCTTCAGGCCTTGCTGCCCGATGCGTCGAATCCCGACGCGCGCCGCGTTCTGCTCATCGATGAAATCGACCGCGCCGACGAGCCGTTCGAAGCGTTTCTGCTCGAATTGCTGTCGGACTTTCAGGTGTCGATTCCGGAGTACGGCACGGTGCGCGCGGCGCAACCGCCGCTCGTCGTGATGACGTCGAACCGCACGCGCGAAGTCCACGATGCGTTGAAGCGGCGATGCCTCTATCAGTGGATCGGCTATCCGCAGCGCGATGTCGAACTGGCGATCGTCGCGGCGCGCGCGCCCGAAGCGGGGCAGGCGTTGCAGCAGCGCGCCGTCGCGTTCGTGCACGAGCTGCGCACGCTGGATCTCTTCAAGGCGCCGGGCGTCGCGGAAACGATCGACTGGTGCCGCGCGCTCGCGGCGTTGTCGGTGACGGAACTGGATCCGCAATCGGTGCAGAACACGCTCGGCGTGCTGTTGAAGTATCAGGACGATCTCGCGCGCATGGACGCCGATACGCTCGCGCAATGCCTCGCGGCCACGCCATGACGACCACGATGGAACCGTTCGCGCGCAACGTCGTGCATTTCGTGAGGCTTCTGCGCGGCGCGGGGCTCGGCATGTCGCCGGCGCACGCGGTCGATGCGCTCGACGCGTTGCGCTTCGTCGATCTGAATCGCCGCGACGATGTGCGCGCGACGCTCGCGTGTTTGCTCGTCCACGCGAGCGACGAACGCGACATCTTCGATGCGGCGTTCGATCTTTTCTGGCGCGATCCCGACTGGGAAGGCAAGCTGCGCGCGCTGTTGCTGCCGAAGGTGAAGAGCGGCATGCCGCCGCCGAAGCGCAACAACCGTCTCGCCGATGCGTTGGCGACGCGCGCGGCGGCATCGTCGACAACGCCGCCGCCGGAATCGAAGCCGGAAGAGGCGCACGCGCGCATCACGTTCAGCGCGCAGGAACGCTTGAGCCATCGCGATTTCGACACGCTCAGCGCCGACGAATGGCGCACGCTGCGGCATCAGATTCGCGCGCATCGGATGCCGCTCGCGACGGAGCCGACGCGCAGGCTGAAGGCGGGCTCGCGCGGCACGCATGCCGATCTCAAAGCGAGCGCGCGACACGCCGTGCGCTCGGGCGGCGACTGGACCGTGTGGAAATATCGCGCGGCGGTCGAGCGCAGACCGCCGCTCGTGTTGCTGCTCGACATTTCCGGCTCGATGAGCGCGTATTCGCGCGCCGTGCTCTACTTCTGTCACGCGCTATTGCAATCGCGCGAGCGTCTGCAAGTGTTCCTGTTCGGCACGCGGCTCACGAACGCGACGCGCGCCTTGCGCGAACGCGATCCCGATGTCGCCATTGCCGCGCTCGGACAGAACGTCGCGGACTGGTCCGGCGGCACGCGCATCGGCGCGACGCTCGCGGAGTTCAATCGGCGCTGGGCGCGGCGTGTGCTGGCCGGTCGGGCGACGGTGCTGCTCGTCACCGATGGCCTCGATCACGAAGCCATCGACGTGCTCGATGCCGAGATGCAAAGACTCAGGCGTTTCGCGCATCGGCTGGTGTGGCTCAATCCGCTGCTGCGTTTCGCCGATTTCACGCCGCGCGCGCGAGGCGTGCGCGCGATCCTGCCACACGTCGATGCAATGCTCGCGGCACATAACCTCGACAGCCTCGGCGCGGTCGGAGCCGAACTGGCCGCGCTGTCACGGCACACTGGAGACACGAGATGGAACTGACCGAAACACACACGTTGCCGGTGCCGCAGGCGCGCGCGTGGGAAGCGCTGAACGACACGTCGATCCTGAAGGTCTGCATTCCGGGCTGCGACAGCATCGACGCCGATGGCGAGAACGCCTACAACGTCGCGATGACGGCGGCGGTCGGTCCGGTGAAAGCGCGCTTCAAGGGAAGAATGGAGCTGACGAATATCGACGCCCCGCATACTTACACGATCGTCTTCGAAGGGCAGGGCGGCGCGGCCGGCTTCAGCAAGGGCAGCGCGACCGTGAACCTCGAACCCGGCGACGAAGCCGACACGACGAAGCTCAGTTACAGTGCAAACGCGCAGGTCGGCGGCAAGCTTGCGCAGATCGGCTCGCGGCTCGTCGACGGCGCGGCGCGCAAGATCGCGGGAGAATTCTTCAAGCGATTCAGCGCGCAGCTGCAAGGCGGCCAGGAATCGCAAGATGCAGCCGCCGACCAAGACGAAAGCGGCGCAGAAGAGAAGGAAAAGGGAAAGAAATCATGGACAGCGTGGATCTCGAAGTCCTGAAGAACAGCGCGCGATGGCTCGAAGAGGGACATCGCGTGCTGCTCGTGACGGTCGTGAAGACATGGGGCTCGTCGCCGAGACCCGAAGGCGCGATGCTCGCCGTGCGTGACGATGGCCACGTCGTCGGTTCGGTGTCGGGAGGATGCATCGAGGACGATCTCATCGATCGCGTGCGGCAGCGGGGCATCGAGCAGACGAAGCCGGAAGCGGTGAAGTACGGCATCAGCGCGGAAGAGGCGCATCGCTTCGGCTTGCCGTGCGGCGGCACGATCCAGCTCGTGCTGGAGCCGCTGACGATGGAAAGCGGCATCTCGGAATTGTGCGCGGCGGTGGAAAGCGGCAGGCTCGTCGCGCGCACGCTCGACATGGCCACGGGCGCGGCGCGCCTCGAACCGGCGCAGGCCACCGACGGCGTGCTCTTCGACGACGCGCATCTGCTGACGATTCACGGCCCGCGTTACCGGATGCTCGTGATCGGCGCGGGGCAGTTGTCGCGCTATCTGTGCAGTATCGCGGTCGGGCTGGATTATCAGGTGACCGTGTGCGATCCGCGCGAGGAATACACGGAAGAGTGGAATGTGCCCGGCACGACGATCGTGCGAACCATGCCCGACGACACGGTCATGGAGATGAAGCTCGACGAACGCTGCGCGGTCATCGCCCTCACGCACGATCCGAAGCTCGACGATCTCGCGCTGATGGAAGCGCTGAAGACGCCCGCGTTCTACGTCGGCGCGCTCGGTTCGCGGCGCAACAACGCGGCGCGGCGCGAGCGTCTGAAGGAGTTCGATCTCAGCGAGGCCGAACTGGCGCGGTTGCATGGGCCGGTAGGCATTTATATCGGCAGCCGGACGCCGCCGGAAATCGCGGTGTCGATTCTCGCGGAAGTCACGGCGGCGAAGAACGGCGTGTCGTTGCCCGAACTGTTGCAGGTGGAAGGCGCGAAAGCGGCGCGCGAGGTTGCGGGAAAAAGCGAAGTCTGCGGCGTCTGATTATTACAAAATCCTGACGAAACGCGGCCCGGACGGGCGCGACGGCTATATAATAATCATTCTCATTTGCGTGGCCGGCTTCGGCTGACGCGCAGCCGTTTCCCTTTCAGCTCAACGATTTAGTCGAATGCCCGGCAAGTTTTTGACCGGCGATGACCAGCGCGCAGCCGCCCGCGCCGATGCATCGCCCGACTCGCGCTCGTCCGCGAACAAGCGCCACATGAGCCAGCGCGCGCTGCGCGTATGGTCGATCGTGCATCGGTGGACGAGTCTCGTCTGCACGGCGTTCATGTTGCTGCTGTGTCTGACCGGCTTGCCGCTCGTGTTCGGCCACGAACTCGACATCCTCACCGGCGATGCGATCGAAGCGCCAGCGCTGCCTGCATCGCAGGCGAATGCGCGCGCGAGCTACGACGCGGTGTTGCGCGCGGCGCTGAGCGAGCATCCGGGCCATGTGCCGCAATACATGATCTGGGAGCCGGACGATCCGCTTTTGCCGGTCGTCGTCACCGCGCCGAAAGCCGACACGCCGCCCGACGATACGCTCAGTACGACCGTCGATGCGCGCACCGCCCAGCCCCTCGGCATGCCGCCCGGCAAAGGCTCGCTCAAGTTCGTGCTGCTGAAGTTGCACGTCGACATGTTCGCCGGGCTCTTCGGCAAGCTCTTTCTCGGCGCGATGGTCGTCGTGTTTCTCGCGGCGATCGTGTCGGGTATCGTCGTGTATCTGCCGTTCTGGCGAAAGGTCGGGCTCGGGCGCGTGCGCCTGAAGAAGAAGCGGCGGATCGTGTGGCTCGACTGGCATAACGCCATCGGCATGTTGACGCTCGGGTGGGCGTTGCTCGTCGGCGCGACGGGTTCGATCAACACGCTCGCCGATCTCATGCTCGAAGCATGGCGCAACGATCAGCTCGCGCAGATGGTCGCGCCGTATCGTGACAAGCCGCCGGTCGTCGTGCGCGCTTCCATCGACGATGCCGTGAAGACAGCGCGACGCGTCGCGCCCGAGATGATTCCGTCGTTCGTCGCGTTTCCGGGGACGCGCTTCGCGAGCCCGCATCACTATGCCGTGTGGATGCGCGGCGACGGCATTCTGACGACGCGGATCATGCGACCTGTGCTCGTCGATGCATCGACGGGCGCGCTCACCGATTCACGCGAGTTGCCGTGGTATCTGAAGGTGCTGCTCGGCTCGCAGCCGCTGCATTTCGGCGATTTCGGCGGCATGCCGCTGAAGATTTTCTGGGCCGCGTTCGATGTGCTGACGATCGTCGTGCTCGGGAGCGGGCTTT
The DNA here is from genome assembly GCF_023631205.1 of Caballeronia sp. NCF2. Lineage (NCBI taxonomy): Bacteria > Pseudomonadati > Pseudomonadota > Betaproteobacteria > Burkholderiales > Burkholderiaceae > Caballeronia > Caballeronia sp. NCF2. Next base: position 59,923 of record NZ_JALQDN010000001.1, read on the forward strand.
ATTTGTGGCTGACGCGGCATAACCCGCGGAAGGGGAAGGGGACGTCGGCCGCGTGATCGACGTCCCGAATCCCTCAAATCAACCCGCAAAGAATCGCCGCAATCAGCGACGCGGCCACGATCACCACGCCCGCCGTGCGCTTCTTGTTCAGCTCGGTCCACAGCAGCACGCCGGTAAGCGACAGCAGGATGATGCTGCCCGCGAACGTATCGATGAGCAGCACCCAGCCCACGCTTAGGCCAACGCCCTTGTGCAGGTTGGTCATCATCGCGAGGAAGGTGTTTTCGGTGCGCTTCACCGACACGAAATTGTTGCCGACCCAGTACTCCGCCATCACGCTGCCGCCCGGCGATGCCACCATCACCGACCATTGTTCCGGCTGCATCGTGCTCTTGTCGCCCCAGCCGACCGGATGCGCCGGTTCCTTGCGCGCGCGTCCGAGATTGCCGTCGATCTTCAGTTCCTTCTTCAGCCACGCGCCCATGTCGCGCGGCGACTTGAAGCCTTCGGCGGGCAGCGGCATCTGCATCTGCGAAACCTGCGGCTCGCCGGTCGAAATGCGCAGCGGCGGCGCGCGGTGATTCAGCAGAAAACCCGTCGCGCCGAACAGCAGGCCCAGCAGCGCGCCCCACAAACCGACCCAGCCATGCACCTTGCGCAGCCACTTCAGGAAGGTCGAGCGGCGCGAGCGATTCTTGCGGACGATCTGCTCGGCATCGTCGATGAGACGCCCATGCGGACGGTAATGCGTCGAGCCGCCCGTCGCGGACGGCGGCGTATTGAGGGTTTCAGGCGCGTTCACGCGTCTCTCCAGAATTCGGGCGTTGGCAGGCAAAGCCGCGCCCCGATCGCTAAACGCGCACGCGCGCGCGGCGATCGATGTCAGGCGGGCAAATGAGAATTGTTATCATTACATGCCGAAAAGCGCTTTTCAACGCTTTGCGATCGCCTGACAGTCCGCGAATGTCACAAAAAATTTCAAACGGGCCAAAGCGGGCCTTCCTGCATCGCGCCGACTTGCTCGCGCAATTCGAGGATTCGGTCTTCCCAGTAACGTTGCGTGTTGAACCACGGGAAGGCGGCGGGGAACGCCGGATCGTTCCAGCGGCGCGCGAGCCACGCCGAATAATGAATCAGCCGCAGCGTGCGCAGCGCTTCGATCAGATGCAGTTCGCGCGGATCGAACTCGCAAAAATCTTCGTAACCGGCGAGCAGATCGGTGAGCGCGCGCGATGCATCCGCGCGTCCGGCGGGCAAGAGCAGCCACAAGTCCTGAATGGCCGGGCCCATGCGGCTGTCGTCGAAATCGACGAAATGCGGGCCCGCGTCGGTCCACAGCACGTTGCTCGGATGACAGTCGCCGTGCAGACGCACGTGCCGCACATCGCCCGCGCGCTCGAAACATTGCGCGACGCCTTCGAGCGCCATCGACACGACGGCTTCCCACGCTTCGCGCACATCGGCGGGAACGAAGCCGTGCGTCAGCAGGAACTCGCGCGGTTCATAGCCGAAAGTGTCGATATCGAGCGTCGGCCGCTCGCGATACGGCTCGACCGCGCCCACCGCGTGAATCCGCCCGATGAAGCGCCCGAGCCATTCGAGCGTGTCGCTGCGATCGAGGTCGGGCGCGCGTCCGCCGCGCCGCTCGAAGATGGAGAAGCGAAAGCCGTCGAATTCGTGCAGCGTCGTGCCATCGAGCGCGCGCGCGGGCACGGCCGGAATCTCACGCGCGACGAGACTCGCGACGAACGCGTGCTCTTCGAGAATCGCCGCATTCGACCATCGTTTCGGCCGATAGAACTTCGCGACGATCGGTGCGCCGTCCTCGACGCCCACCTGATAGACGCGGTTTTCGTAGCTGTTGAGCGGCAGCAGGCGGCCATCGGTACGCGCGCCTGCGGGCATCAGCACGCGGTCGACTGCATCGAGTACGCAATCGGGCGTGAGGCCGGAGAAGGGCGGCGCGTCGTCGGCGGGCGCGCCCTGGGAGTCGGGATGGATCGAGTTCATCCCGGCATTGTGCCGCAATGCGGCGCGTCGCTTCTCAGTGCACGACCGTGTTCGACGGGCGCACGACATCGCCCGTATCGATCAGGTCTTCGAGAAAGAACGGCTCGGTATTGAGCAGTTTGGTTACGCCAGGCTCGCCCGCGTACCAGGCGACCATGGCCATGTCGCCGAGAATGCGCATCACGATGCCGCGCGCGCCCTGAGGCACGGCAATATGCACGGAGCGGACAATCGAACCGATTTGCATGATGAATCCCCGTTTCAACGCCGGCTGGGATTGAAGCGCCGGTCATATGTTTTCACCAAGCACAGGCTTTTCACGGCTCGTGCACCAGACAATCGCCGCGTCGCTGTTGCGGGAAGCGCGACACGCGCGGCTTTCATGAACGATTGTGCTCTAACTTTAGCGCATGGCGGCGCGTCGGCGCGACGCCATTCGCTTCGTTATGTTGCCGATCGCAGACGAATAGCAGCAATTAATGGGCTACGTGGCCGGATCGCGGCTTGCTTATCAGGCAAAACCCTGAGGATCGGCGTATCGTCGAGAGTTTTTTCAGCAGAGACTTCATTCGTGGATGCTAACGCAAACCGGGCCGCCGATGCCGCTCGGTATCTCGAACGCGGCTCGCGCGCCTATTGGCGTGCTTCGCTCGCGTTGCTGTTCGCCGGTTATGCGACTTTCTCGCTGCTCTACTGCGTGCAGCCGTTGCTTCCCGAGTTCACGAAGGCGTTCGGCGTCAGTCCGGCGGTCAGCGCGCTCGCGGTGTCGGTGAGCACGGCGGCGTTGGCGATCGCCATCTTCATCGCGGGATTCGTCTCGGAAAGCTGGAGCCGTCATCGGCTGATGACGCTTTCGCTGCTCGCGTCGTCGGTGCTGACGGTGATCGCCGCCGTGCTGCCGGACTGGCACGCGCTGCTCGTCGTGCGCGCGCTCGAAGGCTTCGCGCTCGGCGGCGTGCCCGCGGTCGCGATGGCGTATCTCGCGGAGGAAGTGCATCCCGAAGGCCTCGGTCTCGCGATGGGACTCTACGTCGGCGGGACGGCCATCGGCGGCATGGCCGGGCGCGTGATCAGCGGCATCCTCGCGGATCTTTTCGGTTGGCGCGTCGCTATCGGCGGAATCGGGCTGCTGGGTCTGCTCGCCACGCTCGCGTTCCGCTCGCTGCTGCCGCCGTCGCGACGCTTCAAGCCGCGGCGCGGCGTCGGGTTCGCGCATCATCGGCGCTCGCTCGGCGGGCATCTGCGGCATCGCGGTTTGCCGTTTCTGTTTCTCATCGGCTTCGTGCTGATGGGCAGTTTCGTCACGCTTTACAACTACGTCGGATATCGGTTGCTGGGCGCGCCGTTCGACCTGAATCAGACGCAGATCGGCGCGATCTTCACCGTGTATTTGACGGGCGTGGTCGCGTCGCCGTGGTCCGGCAAGATGGCCGATGTCTTCGGGCGCGGCCGCGTGCTGATCGCAAGCCTGGTGCTGATGATGCTCGGCATCGCGTTGACCTTGTCGAACGCGCTGCCGGTGATCATTGCGGGTATCGCGTGCCTGACGTTCGGCTTTTTCGCAGGGCACTCGGTCGCGAGCGGCTGGGTCGGACGGCTCGCGATGCAAGCGAAAGGCCAGGCGGCCGCGCTCTATCTGCTCGCGTATTACATCGGGTCGAGTCTGATCGGATCGTACGGAGGGCACTTCTGGACCGCGTTCGGATGGAAGGGCGTCGCCGGGCTGATCGGCGCGCTGCTGCTCGTCGGGATTGCGGGCGCGGTGCATCTGAACCGGCGCGAGCACGCTGTCGTCTGAACAATCGAAAGCCGATTGAAATAAGCCGAAGCTAAGGGTTTTTCCGCGTCCGCTTAAAAATAGGTGCCTGCAAGTCCTTGTCGCGCAAGGCTTTCGTACGTTTTCGTGGTTTGCCGTCGCACGAAGTTGGGCTAACGCCTTCGTTGGCGCGGCCTATACTCGAATCGTCGATGCAGCTTTTCACACGCGACGATAAAGCCAGAAGCAGGACGATGGGAGACGCACCATGACGACGTATTTCACGATCGGCGACTTCATTCTGATCATCCCGATGGCGCTCGCTGGCGCGCTGTTCCTCGGGGCCATTCCCTGCGCGACGCATCTGAGAAACAACGTACTGCGCGTGTTCGGCGCATTGCTCGGTGTGCTCGCCGCCTTTCTGCTCGTCGAAGGATTGCCCGCGCTGATATAGCAAGCGCGCCGTTCAGGGCGCGCTTGCGAAAGGTGCTTCTATTACAGATGAGCGCCGAGGAAGGTCAGCGTGCGTCCGTGCGCGAGCGCCGACGCCTTCCCGTTATACGACGCGCGATCGCCGCAGTTGAAGCCGTGGTCGGCTTGCGCGTAGACATACAGTTCCGAATCCTCGCGGCCCGCGAACTTCTGACGGACGGCATCGACGGCATCGGCGGGAATGTGCGCGTCGAGTTCGCCGTAATGGAACTGCATCGGCACCTTGACCTGATCGGCCTTGTCGAGCGCGTTCTGAATGCCGCCGCCGTAATAGGCCACCGCCGTATCCACCGAACCCTCGGCCGCCGCGAGATACGCGAGCCGGCCGCCGAAGCAATAGCCGATCGCCGCGATCTTGCCCGTCACTTCGGGCAGCGCGCGCAGCGCTTTCGCAGCCGCGCCGACGTCCGCGACAGCGGCATCGAGCTTGGTCTTTTGCAGCAGTTCCATCGCCTTTTCGCGATCCGCGCCTTCGTAACCCAGCTCGACGCGCGGCTGCGTGCGCCAGAAAACATCGGGTGCGAGGGCGACGTAGCCATCGGCGGCGTATTGATCCGCGACGCTGCGAATGTGGCCGTTCACGCCGAAGATCTCCTGCAGGATGATCACGGCGGGTCCGGTGCCCGTCTTCGGCAGCGCGAGATAGCCTTGGAAGCTGCCGCCATCGGCCGGAATGTCGATCCAGCGTGAAGTCGTGGAAACGGTCACGTCAAACTCCTTGTGTGTGGGAATGCAGGCGTGTGAGTTTGCCAGCTTTCCCTTTCAGTCGCCCTGAACGCCCGCGGGCCCTCTGGCACGCGCTTTGACGCGCAGCCGGTTTTTAGAGGCGCCGATCTAAACGCCAGCTAAAAACAGTCATTAAAAAACAGGCTAATGGTGCCGATGGGCAGGGATTATCGGCGCGCGTCTGCCAGACTCGAATGACGGCCAAACCTTTGCGCGCCGATGTCGCGCAAACCCGCATGCACAGGGCTTCTTCACGCGAACGCCACCACAAACGGCGGCGCATCACAACTGGCCGTTAATTGGTAGTGACACCACTATCTTAAAAAACTTCCCTAAATTAATTTGACAACCCTACACTTGCGCGCAGTGCGGATGGCGGCTGCCACGAACGGCCTGCCGGAAGGACTTGCCAAGTGCATGACGATGCATCCGGCGTGGTCGTCCACGGGACTGAGCGATCGTGATGAAAGACGGGGCACAGGGCGATTACGTTGTTTTTGGGACCGAAACTGGAGACTTACATGAACACCAAGCTTCACAAACTGTTGCCGATCAGCGCCGCAGCCGTGCTCTTCGCGACGTTGGCAACGTCCGCAGCAGCCGACCAGGTCGTCAAGATCGGTCACGTCGCTCCGCTGACCGGCGGCATTGCTCACCTGGGCAAGGATAACGAAAACGGCGCGCGGCTCGCAGTCGAAGAGATCAACGCCAAGGGCCTGACGATCAACGGCCAGAAGGTCACGCTCGAACTCGACGCGCAAGACGACGCGGCCGACCCGCGCACGGCGACGCAAGTCGCGCAGAAGCTGGTCGACGACAAGGTCGTGGGCGTCGTCGGTCACCTGAACTCCGGCACGTCGATCCCGGCGTCGAAGATTTATAGCGACGCGGGCATCGTGCAGATTTCCCCGTCGGCGACGAACCCGACCTACACGCAGCAAGGCTTCAAGACGACGTACCGCGTCGTCGCGACCGATGCGCAGCAAGGTCCGGCGCTCGCCAACTACGCCGCGAAGAACCTGAAGGTGAAGAGCGTCGCCGTGGTGGACGACTCGACGGCATACGGCCAGGGTCTCGCGAACGAGTTCGAAAAGACCGCCAAGTCGCTCGGCCTGAAGGTGATCTCGCACGACGCGACCAACGACAAGGCCGTCGACTTCCGCGCGATTCTGACGAAGATCAAGGGTGAGAACCCCGACGCCGTGATGTACGGCGGCATGGACGCAACCGGCGGCCCGTTCGCCAAGCAAGCCAAGCAGCTCGGCCTGCGCGCCAAGGTTCTCGCGGGCGACGGCGTCTGTACGGAGAAGCTGTCGGATCTCGCAGGCGATGCGACCGACAACGTCGTGTGCTCGGAAGCGGGCATGGCGCTCGAGAAGATGGACGGCGGCAAGCAGTTCGCGGAGAAGTTCCAGAAGCGCTTCGGCCAGCCGATCCAGATCTACGCGCCGTTCACGTATGACGCGGTGTACATCATCGTCGACGCGATGAAGCGCGCCAACTCGACCGATCCGGCGAAGATCGTCGCCGCGATGCCGAACACGGACTACAAGGGCGTGATCGGCGAGACGACCTTCGATTCGAAGGGCGATCTGAAGCACGGCGTGATCTCGCTGTACAACTACAAGGGCGGCAAGAAGACGCTGCTCGACGTCGTGAAGATGTAATTTCCTTCGGACTTCTCGAAGTCCAGAGAAGCGCGCGGTTCCGAAAGGACCGCGCGCTTTTTCATATCTTCCAGCGCCTGAGAATGCGCGGTCCGATGAGCGTGATGACGAAGCAGCACGCCGCGACGACGCACAGCCCGATCGGCAGATTGCTGATCTGTGCAACGCCGCCGATCAACACCGGCCCGAGCAGCAGCCCGAAATACGCGAGGCCCGCGACCTGCGCGAGCCCTTCCGCGGGCGTCACGCCCTCGACGCGCGCCGCTGCTGCGAACAGCACCGGCATCATGTTCGCGAGGCCCAAGCCCATCAGCGTGAAGCCGGTCATCGTGACGATGGTGTTCGGCAGCAAGAGCGCCATCACCATGCCGATGAACGCAAGCCCCGCGCTGCCGAAGATCAGTTGCGGCGCGCCGAAACGCGCGCGCACCGCGTCGCCGCCGAAGCGGCCGGCCGCCATGCCGCCCGAGAACGCGGCGTAAGCGGCGCTCGACACCGACGGCGTGGCTTCGACGACATCGCGCATATATACAGTGGCCCAGTCGTACATCGCGCCTTCCGCGATCAGCGCGACGAGCGCGAGGCCGCCGAGCGCCCACAGCGCGCCCGAGCGCCAGCGATTCGATGACGACGCCTTCGCGTGCTCGTCGTGATGCGGAACGTGCGGCAGCACGGCGGGCATCGATACGAGCAGTACGAGCAGGCTCACACCGGAAGCGAGCGCGAGATGCGCCGCCGGCGCGAGTCCGTGCGCGAGCAGTGCGCCGCCCGCGGCCGCGCCCGCCATCCCGCCGATGCTGAACATGCCATGCAGCGACGACATGATCGGCTGCGCCAGAGCCTGCTCGACCGCGCTGGCCTCGGCGTTCATCGCGACATCGAGCGTCGCCATGCCGAAGCCGAAAATCGCGAGCACGACGAGCAGCATCCAGTAAGAAGGCGTCACGAGGATCAGCGAGCCGCAGATCATCATCGTGATGCCGCCCGCCATGCACGCGGTGCGCGTGCCGGCGCGCGCGATCCACGATCCGGCGGTGAGCATCGCGAAGATCGAGCCGCCCGCGACCGCCAGCAACGCGAACGAGAGCATGCCGGGACTGAGTGCGAACTTGTCGCGCACGGTGGGAACGTGCACGCCCCAGGAGGCGTACATCATGCCCGCGATGAAGAAGACGGCCATCGTCGCGTAGCGCGCGCGTACGCGTGTGGCATGCGGAAGAGTGCGATGTAGCGCGAGCGTCGGATTGGATTCGCAGGCGGCGGAGGCAGTGGTCGAATCGGACACGAATGAAATCGTTCTTTGAAGTTGCGCGGGATGCGATGACAACCGGACATGTTGCCATCGAACGCGAAGGCTTTCGATTCTATCGAACGGCCAGGCGACACGCTCGGACCTGCTGCATTACCATCGTCCGACCATTCACCCACGCACGAGGCCCGGATGAACATCCCGTCGCAAGCGCCGCTGCATCTGCTGCATCGCGTCTCCGAAGGCACGCTCGCCACGCTTACCCGCGAGCCGCGCGGCTTTCCCTATCCGACGGCGCTGCCGTTCGCGCCGACCGAGCGCCATGTGCCGATGGTGCTCATCAGCCATCTCGCCGAGCACACGCGCAATCTTCAGGCCGATGCGCGCGCGGGGTTTCTGGTTTCCCACGCGGCGGATGGCGGCGTGCTGGAAGGCCAGCGCCTGACGATGCTCGGCAGTTTCGCGCCCGCCGCGCCCGAAGATTGCGAAGAGCTCGCGCGGCGCTATTTGCGGTATCACCCGGATGCGGCACGCTATCTGAAACTCGGCGATTTTTCCTTCTGGGTGATGTCGCTCGAGCGCATGCGTTATATAGGCGGATTCGGCGCGATGGGATGGCTCGGCGGAGAAGAACTGGATTCGCTGCCGCCGCTTTCGGCGGACGACGAATCGTCGTTATGCAAATATTTCGATGCTTACAGCGGCCGTCCGGAGAATCTCGGATTATTGGGGATAGACCGGTACGGCTGCGATTTGCTGCTCGCCGACATCCGCAATCGTTTTACATTCGATTACCCGAAACTGACGAACGAGGATTTGAAGGCCGCGGTTATCGATTGTTTTGAGCGTCAACGTAATATTTGAACGAGATAAATCCGAGACGTTGCGACCCGATTTCAACCGCATGGAACGCGCTGCAGAGCGGCTTTTTCGTGGCAAGTTACCATCTCATGAAACTTTGCGACTGACTCGTTTGTCTTTGTTTTCATCCGATGCCATCGTCGAGTCGTCGTCGCGACTGGCAGAGCTTTTTAAGTCCGAAGAGCGAACAAGCGAACCTTCTGAGCTTTCGGCAATTGTTACGAAGAAAATTGCTAAACTTTTAATAAGTGGCGATTCGCACATGCCGCGTTATTGGGAACTGTGTTAATCTGCGTGCCAGTCCGAGGCTATACTGATAACTGAAAGCGAGCGCGCCGATTCGCAAGTCAGCAAACCACTTAGGGAATTGCCATGCCTTCATACAAGGAACTCCTCGCACAACGCGAGTCTCTCGAACGTCAGATTGAAGAAGCGAAGTCGCGCGAATACGCGGAAGTGCTTAATGAGATCAAGCAGAAAATGTCGGATTATGGCATCACGCTTCAGGAACTGGCTGGCGGCCGTGGCGCAAAAGGCGCGAAGGCCGCGCGCAGCCGCTCGGGCGTGGCGCCGAAATATCGCGATCCCGAAAGTGGCAGCACGTGGTCGGGTCGCGGCAAGCCGCCGAAGTGGATCGCCGGGCAGGATCGGGATAATTTTCTGATCGGCAAGTAATTGCAAAGCATCAATCGATGCATTCGAAGAGCCGCGTTACGTGACGCGGCTTTTTCATTTGTGCGATCAGATGAACGGTGTTTCGTCATTTGCCGAAGTTCGAAGACCGGAGACACATTACACCGCGCTTGCGTCAACAGCGCGCAGGCCGAAAAACCGGGACGTCTCCTGAAGGAATATTGCGCCAGATAGCGGACTTTCGGCAACTCGGATCATCGTGGTTCTGCCGTCGAATTTCGGCATTAATTTCCTCGGCGGATTGCTGTTCACGGTTCGCGTCGCAATGCTGGCTCGCGAGCGAACCTGGATCGCCAACCATCAGGATATTTCGCCCGTATCAGGCCGGGCGTGCTGGGTAGTTTGATTTTTATCGACTGGCTGAAAGGGAATTGGATGCGCGTTCGCCCATTGCATTACAAGGCTCTTCCAACGGACGCACCGATTCCGCGCGCTGGAACCAACGGTCCAAGCGCGCATTAGAAACGCGGCGCTAAACGCAATCCGTCAGAGCGGCAATTGCGTGTCGAACTTGATCTCTCGGAGCACAACGCTCGTTCGCACCTGAGCGACGGCAGGAATCTTGAAGATGCGATCGTGGAGAAAGGCGTCGTAAGCCTTGATATCGGGCGCGACGATCTTGAGGATGTAATCGGATTCGCCGGTCGTGCTATAGCACTCGGTGACTTCCGGGCAAGTGGCGATTTCGCGTTCGAATTGCTCGACGCCGCCTTCCGTATGCCGTGTCAAATGAATATGCGCGAGCGCGCAGACATGCAGACCGAGCTTTTCGCGATCGAGCAGCGCGGTATAGCGCTGAATGACGCCCGATTGCTCCATGTCCTTGATGCGACGCCAGCACGGCGTGCTCGACAAGCCGACCTGGTCGGAGATTTCCTGAACGGAGCGGCGTGCGTCCAGCTGCAGGAGACGCAAGATTTTTTGTGAGAATGTATCGAGAGTCAACTGCGCCTCCGTTCGGTCGCGATTTGACTCTCATAGTAGAGGCGTCGAAAAAGAAACGCAATGCAAACGCGCCCGCACTGAGGGAGTTTCCCTAACTCCCCCGCCTCAGGGCGCGGTTTTACCTTCAGTGTCGTCGCCGGATTCCTTCGCAAGCCTGGCCAGCTTCTCCTGCGAGATCCGCAGGTCGGCCAGCATGTTGCAAAAGAGTGCGCCTTGCTCGATAGCATCGTCCAGCGCGACGTGCGTATGCGGCAGCTCGTCGAACCAGTGTTTCGGCAGACGCGGCTTGATGGCCTTGCGATACGGCAGGCCGGTCATCGCAAAGGCGAGCGTCTTGATGTCGAGCGCCGACCACGAAAACGGGCAGCGCTCGGCAAAGCGCATCATGTACCAGAACATATGCGTGAAGTCGAAGCCCGCCGGATACGCGACGAACACGGGCTTGCCGGGCAGCGCTTCCACCCATTCGACATAGGCCGGCAAGGCGATTTCCGGCTTCTGCAGATCCTTGCGGCATGCGGCCCACGCGTCGGGCTGCGTCTTCCACCAAGCCGCCTGAACCGGATGCGGCGTCGCGCCTTCGAGCGTTTCGAGATTCGCGGAGAAGGTGCCGATGAGCTGCTTGTCCGCGGTGTAGGCCGCGGACGCGAAGCTCAGCATCGAATGCGGTCCGGGAATCGGGCCATCGGCCTCGACATCGGTGCTGACGTAGATTTCGGGAATTGCGTTCACGCTGTCGCACCCGTTGCCGCGCCGTCGCGCACGAAAGGATTGCTGCGCCGTTCCTCGCCGAACGTCGATGCCGGGCCGTGTCCGGGAACGAAGGTGACATCGTCGCCGAGCGGCCAGAGCTTTTCGCGGATCGAGCGGATGAGTTCCGCGTGATTGCCGCGCGGGAAATCGGTCCGGCCGATCGAACCGGCGAACAGGACGTCGCCGACGAACGCCAGATTGTGCTCCCGACTGAAAAATACGACGTGACCCGGCGTGTGGCCCGGGCAGAAATAGACTTCCATCGACTCGTTGCCGAACTGCACGGCGTCGCCGTCGTCGAGCCAGCGTTCCGGCGTGAAGGCTTCGGCGTTCGAAAAACCGAAGCGCTGAGTCTGCGCGGGCAACTGATCGATCCAGAACGCATCTTCGCGATGCGGTCCCTCTATTTGTATACCGTAATGGTCCGCGAGCGCCTTGGCGCCGCCGCAATGATCGAGATGGCCGTGCGTGAGAAGAATCTTGTCGACGGTCACGCCCTGGCGTTCGACTTCCGCGATGATGCGTTCGATGTCGCCACCCGGATCGACGATGGCGGCGCGCTGGGTCGCTTCGCAGATCACGATCGAACAGTTCTGCTGAAAGGGCGTTACGGGAACGAGAATGACTTTCATATGACTCACGTCGATGCGCGCGGGCCTGTAAAAACGTTCATTGTACCGGTGCGACCACGGGTCCGACGGCAGCGCGCGCCCCGACGGCTTTGCTCAAAAAAGCGGCAATTCTTACGCTCATAGCGAAAATCAATGACAATTCGATGGGTCCGATGAGCCGGACCACGGTTTTTTTGTATAATGGCACTACTTGTGCATGGATCGAACCATGCCGTCATTGGGCGAATGCCAAAACGCTAGTGCGTTTTTACAATCGCTGTCAGTACGCTGTTGGGGGCCAAAAGCCTCGCAATTGCAACTCACGCACCTCCAGTAGGTGCACACGTCTTGTCCGGCCAGACGCCGCGCGTCTGTCAGATGGCCTTTGCCGCCGTCACGCCGGATGGGGCCTACGCCGCCGTTCCTGCGCTCACTTGGCTTCACCAGCGCACGAACGTGATGCCACGTTCGATGGCGGCTTGTGGGGTCTGGTCAGGCTGCCGGGGACAGGTTGCGCCAGACGTGAACAATAACCGGGCGTTTGCGGCACGAGTGCGCCGCATCCGAGCACAGTCCACCGTTCGCTTCAGCGAGCGGCGTTCTGCTTTGCACGGCAAAGCCTCGAGCAGCCTTGCGCGCGCCGACCAGCGCAGCGCGGCCGCTCCTTTATCGTTGAAAACACGTCTATGAATGCTCGATTTATTCGACATGTCGGGAGCCTGCTAGCAGTTGGCGTGCTGGCGGGTTGCGCCGCGCCGGGTTCGGGCGATGTCGCATCCAATCCTCAGAACACAAACTCCTTCAGCACGAGCAGTGCCCGCTCGACGGCGCCGCTCGCCTTCGATTCGCACCTTTCCGCGCTGCCCGCCGAGAAGCCGGCGCAACCGGCGCAGTCGCTTTCCGACGCCGAGCCGATCACGACCGGTCCCGACGCCAGCAACTTCGAGCAGAAGGGCAAGGCGTCGTGGTACGGACGCATGTTCCACGGTCGCAAGACCGCGAGCGGCGAGAAGTTCAACATGAACGCGATGACCGCAGCGCATCGCACGCTGCCGCTCGCGTCGTGGGTGCGCGTGACGAACGAAGCGAATCACAAGACCGTCGTCGTGAAGATCAACGATCGCGGCCCTTATGTGCACGGACGCGTGATCGATCTGTCGTATGCAGCGGCGGCGGTGCTCGGCATGCGCGGCGCCGGCACGCAGAAGGTGAAGATCGAAGGTCTCACGCAGCAGGAAGCGCGTGCGGCGCGCGAAGAGCAGGCTCAGGCGCTGGCCGACGACAGCGTGAACTGATCTCGCCGACAGCTTCGCAGAACCCGACGGGCCGTTATCGCAACGGCCCGTTTTTATTTCTCGTCGCGTTTGGCGAGCTTCAGCGCGCGTTCATACAGCGCATTGCGCGACGCGCCCGTCAATGTCGCCGCGATGCGCGCCGCGCTTTTCACCGACAACTCTTCCAGCAGCGTCGACAGCAGCGCGTCGTGGGCGTCGTCGGCGTCGTGCGCTTCGGGCGCGCCTTCGACGACCAGGACGAATTCCCCGCGTTGACGATTCGCATCGGCTTCGAGCCACGTTGGCCCTTCGGCCAGGGTGCAGCGATGCAGGCTCTCATGTAACTTCGTCAGCTCACGGGCGATCAGCAGTTGCCGTTCGCCGCCGAACGCGTCGCCGAGCGCGCGCACGGTTTCGACGATGCGATGCGGCGCCTCGTAGAACACCAGCGCCATCGGAAGACTTGCGAGTTTCTTCAGCTCCGACGCACGTTGCTTCGCCTTCGTCGGCAGGAAGCCGATGAACGAGAAGCCGCCGACGAACGCGCCCGCCGCGCTCAATGCGGTCGTGAGCGCGCTCGCGCCCGGCAGCGGGATGACCGGCAGGCCGGCCTCGCGCACGGCATCGACGAGACGCGCGCCGGGATCGGAGATACCGGGCGTGCCCGCGTCGGATACGCACGCGATGCGCTCGCCGTTCCTGAGATGCTCGATCACGCGTTCGGCGGCGCTGCGCTCGTTGTGCTCGTGCACGGCGATCGACGGCTTCGAAATGCCATAGCGCGCGAGCAGTTGCGCGGTGTTGCGCGTGTCTTCGGCGGCGATGCGATCCGCGAGTCCGAGCACGTGGAGCGCGCGCACGGTGATGTCCGCCGCGTTGCCGATCGGCGTTGCGACGATATACAGCGCGCCTGTCGGATAGTGCTGCCCAGCGGCGAGTTCGGAGATCTGAAGCATGAGCGCGGGCGTCGAAGGAAAGGTCGTCATTTTGCCATGCGCGATTCGGTGGCCCGCCGACAACTTTTACGGAGGAGCCGTGTCCAAAACGCTCGGCGACGCTTTCGAGTCGCACGCGCTCGCGTTCCTGCAGCGGCAGCGCATGCGTCTTGTCGCGCGCAACGTGACGTGTCGCGGCGGCGAGATCGATCTCGTGATGCTCGATGAACGCGGCGCGCTCGTGTTCGTCGAAGTCCGCGCGAGAAGAAGCAGGCGTTACGCGAATGCCGTCGCAAGCGTCGATGCGAAGAAGCGCGCGCGCCTCGTACATGCGGCGCAGCATTTCCTGACGACATGGCGCGGCGCGTTGCCTGCGTGCCGTTTCGACGTCGTCGCATTCGATGCGGGCCGCATCCATTGGCTGCCCGATGCGTTTCGCGCCGACGAGGCGTGACTGCGGTTCATCGCATGATGCATGCGGTAAACTGCGCAACAACCGACGCCTTGAGCGTTCAAGCCACACACCGCGCACGTCGCGGCCGATGATCGAGAGTCGATGTCAGTCGAACGCATTCAACAGCAATTCCGCGACAGCGCGGCACTTCAACTCGAAGCACTCGACGCGCTGGCGGTTCCGATCGCGGCCGCCGTCGATACGCTTTTTGGCGCGCTCGCGAACGGCAACAAGATTCTCGTTTGCGGCAATGGCGGCTCGGCTGCCGATGCGCAGCGCTTCGCCGCGCAACTCATCGGCCGCTTCGAACGCGAGCGTCCGGGCTTGCCGGCGATTGCGCTGACCACGGACACCTCGATACTCACGGCCATCGGCAACGACTATGCGTTCGAGCAGATCTTCTCGAACCAGGTCCGCGCGCTCGGCCAGTCGGGCGACGTGTTGCTTGCGATCAGCACGTCGGGCAACTCGGTGAACGTGCTCGCTGCGATTCAGGAAGCGCACGAGCGCGAGATGATCGTGATCGCGTTGTCGGGCAAGGGCGGCGGCGCGATGTCCGACGTGCTCGCCGAAACCGATATTCATATCTGCGTGCCGGCCGAACGAACGGCGCGCATCCAGGAAGTCCATCTGCTGACCATTCATTGTCTGTGCGACGGCATCGATGCGATGCTGCTCGGCGACGACTGAAACTGAAAGGGGGAACGGAGTTGATGAACAAGACACGCGTCAAGGCGACGCTGGCCCAGGCCACGCTGATGGTGGGCATGTTGTCGGGAGTTGCATTGACGTTGCAGGGCTGCGCGCTCGCGGTCGTCGGCGCGGCGGCCGGCGGCACGTTGATCGCCACGGATCGCCGCACGCTCGGCGCGCAGACCGAAGATCGCGAGATTCAGGTGAAGGCGCTTTCGCGGATCAACGAGAACGTGCCCGATACGTCGCATGTCAACGTGACCGTGTTCAACCGGCGCGTGTTGCTGACGGGCGAAGTGCCGGACGACGCATCGAAGGCGAAGGCCGAGGCGGTGGTGCGCGACATCAATAACGTCGGCAGCATCGTCAACGAGCTGTCGGTGCAGGGCGCGAGTTCGTACTCATCGCGCGCGAACGATTCCTACCTTGAAGGACGCGTGAAGACTGCGATGGTCGGCGAGAAGGACTTGCACGCGAACGACTACAAGGTGGTGTGCGAGCGCAGTGTCGTTTATCTGATGGGGCTCGTCACGCCGGACGAAGGCGCGCATGGCGCGGATGTCGCCGCGCGCGTGCCGGGCGTCGAGCAGGTCGTGAAGGTGTTCCAGTACATCAAGCCTGAAGAGGCGCAAGCGCTGGAAGCGGCGGCCGCGTCGGGCACGAGCGTGGCGCCGGCGGCAAGCGCGCCGGCTGAGGCGACGGTTGGCACGGTGCCTGATTCGGGCGTGACGTCGCGTCCGCTCGATACGCAATCGCCCGCGCCCGTGAAGAACTCGGATGTGCGTCCGGGGAATGCCAATCCGGCTTCGACGGTGAAATGAACATGATGCGTTCGATTGTCGGCGCGGTGATCGTTGCCGCGTCTTTTGGTGTGTCTGCTGCGGAGCAGACGGTTTCATCCGCGAATGCGATGGCGATCGCGCGCAGCAACGCGTGCATGGGTTGTCATGCGATCGATCGCAAGCTTGTGGGGCCGTCGTTTCAACAGGTCGCCGAGAAGTACAAGGGCGATCCGCAGGCGAGCACGATGCTTGAAAAGAAGGTGAAGAACGGCGGCGCGGGGGTGTGGGGCTCGATTCCGATGCCTTCGCACCCGAAGATGAACGACGCGGATATCAAGACGGTCGTGTCTTGGATTCTGGCGGGGGCGCCGCAGAAGTGAGCGTTGATTGAAGTCGTCTGAAGGCTTGCCTGACGGCGATTTTGCTGTGGTACAATTTTGATTCGTTGGGGGGGTAGCTCAGCTGGGAGAGCGTCGCGTTCGCAATGCGAAGGTCGGGAGTTCGATCCTCCTCCTCTCCACCAAATTCAAGTCTGAATAAGTATTGTGAAGGCTGGAAACCCTTGATGCACAAGGATTCCAGCCTTTTTTACGTCCAACGTCGTCCAGCGACATCGGGTGGCATTTCGGTCAGAGTGGGGGCAGCATAGGGGCATAGGTGCGCTGCCCCCAGCTCAGGATGCCCCCAGATGCCACTCACTGACCTCGCTGTCAAAAATGCCAAGCCAATCGATAAGACCCAGCGCCTGTGGGACGGGGGCGGGCTGTATCTCGAGTTGACGACTGCCGGGTCGAAACTGTGGCGACTGAAGTACCGCTACGACGGCAAAGAGAAGCGCCTGTCTTTCGGACGGTACCCGGAAGTCACCCTGAAAGACGCGCGCGCCAAGCGCGACGAGGCGCGCAAGCTGCTGGCCGACGACGTCGACCCGAGCGAGCACCGGAAGGCCGCCAGGGCGGCGAGGCTCGCTAGTGCTGCCAACAACTTCGAAGCGGTCGCGCGTGAATGGTTCGAGCGCATGATGGCCGACAAGGCTCCGTCTCACAAGGACAAGGTCATCGCGCGACTCGAGAACGACATCTTCCCGTGGCTCGGCAGGCGGCCTATCGCGGACATCACGGCGCCCGAAATACTGACCTGCCTGCGGCGCATCGAGGCCCGTGGTGCACGCGATACGGCGCACCGGGCACTGCAGAACTGCTCGGCGGTCTTGCGGTACGCAGTGGCCATCGGCAAGGCTCATGGCAACCCCACCGAACATCTCAGAGGCGCCCTGCCGCCGGCGAGACCTGGCCACTTCGCGGCGGTCACGGAACCCGAGAAAATCGGCCCGCTGCTGCGCAAGATGGATGACGTGAACGCGACCTTTCCCGTCAAATGCGCACTCAGGATGGCGCCGTATCTGTTTTGCCGCCCTGTCGAGTTGCGTTCGATGCGGTGGGACGAGGTCCATCTCGACACAGCGGAATGGCGCTACATCGTCGGCAAGACCCAGACGCCTCATCTGGTTCCACTTGCGACGCAGGCCGTCGCCATACTGCGTGAACTGCAACCCATGACCGGGCGATGGGACTATGTGTTTCCGGGCAGGGACGACAAGCAACAGCCGATGTCGAGCAACACGGTGAATGTTGCGCTAAAGCGCGCGGGCATCAGTACCCGCGACGAGCAGACCGGGCATGGCTTCAGGGCCATGGCCCGGACCATCCTGCATGAACGGCTCGGCATCCGGCCAGAAATCATCGAGCACCAGCTCGCACACAGCGTCCCGGACGCGCTGGGCACGGCGTACAACCGGACCAAGTTTCTGGATGAGCGGAGAAAAATGATGCAGGAATGGGCGGACTATTTGGACAAACTGCGCGAAAACTAGAGTATTTGCGCAATTAATGCTCAAAAAAGTGCTTGACGGCGTGTTTGACGGCGCGCCATACTGCGTTCCGTCGTCGATGTACGACAGCTGCTGGCAAGCCCTGCTCCGGCGGCTTCGAGGAAACTATTGAGGCAGTATCTCCACGCTCAAGGGTGTGGATTGAGGACATATCTCCAAGGGCTTTATTGTGGAGATGGTCACATGCAAACCCTGCATGACGTTGTTGTTCGCCAGCCCGACGTGACGCTGCTTTTCCCTGTGCAGCATTCAAACGCAGTTGAGCGCAGCGCTCGCCGCCCGCTCACGGACGTCGCAATCAAAAACGCGAAGCCGCGTGACAAGTCGTATCGCATGCACGACACCGGCGGCCTCTATCTCGAGCTGTTCCCCAATGGCTCGAAGCTCTGGCGCTGGAAGTACCGGTTTGAGGGAAGGGAAAAGCGGCTCGCGTTCGGAAAATATCCGGAAGTCGGACTGAAAGATGCAAGAGAAAAACGGGACGACGCGCGCAAGCTGCTGAGAACAGGCGTCGACCCCAGCGGAAACAAACAGCTGCTCGAAGCCGCGAAACAGTTCCAGGCAGCCAGCACGTTCGAAGCCGTTGCCAACGACTGGTACGCGCGGATGATGTCGGATAAGGCCGAGTCCCACCGCGTCAAGGTCAAGGCTCGCCTGGAGAAGGACCTGTTTCCGTGGCTCGGCCAGAAGGCGATTACGGACATCAAGGCGCCCGACATCCTGGAATGCCTGCGGCGAATCGAGGGCCGCGGCGCACGTGACACCGCCCATCGGGCGTTGCAGAACTGCTCCGCAGTACTCAGCTATGCGGTGGCATCAGGCAAGGCGCAGGAAAATCCGGCCGTTCATCTGAAAGGGGCCTTGCCGCCGGCGAGACCGGGCCACTTTGCAGCCATCACCGAACCCGAAAGCGTCGGTCCGCTGTTGCGCAGGATGGATGCGGTCAGCGCCACCTTTCCCGTCAAGTGCGCGCTCAGGCTTCTGCCCTATCTGTTCTGCCGGCCGGGCGAACTGCGGACGATGCGCTGGGAAGAAGTACATCTGGACGCAGCTGAATGGCGTTACGTTACGAGCAAAAACCGGTTGCCTCATATTGTGCCGCTTCCGGCTCAGGCCGTTGCCATCCTCCGCGAACTGCAACCTTTGACGGGACGAGGGGAGTTTGTTTTTCCCGGGCGAGACGACAGAACGCAGCCCATGTCGAACGCGACCTTGAACAGGGCACTGCAGCGTGCCGGAATTAGTACCCGCGAAGAACAGACCGGACATGGATTTCGCGCCATGGCGCGCACCATCCTGCATGAAGGGCTGCGTTTCGCACCGGAAGTTATTGAGCACCAGCTGGCTCACCGCGTGCCAGATGCTCTGGGATACGCCTATAACCGGACACGGTTTCTCGATGACCGGAAACGGATGATGCAGCAATGGGCGGACTATCTGGACCGGCTGCGTGACGGCGTTGAGCCGGGCGCGGCGGCTGAACCCGGGTTGCCTATCGGCCCCCGTGAGGGCCGATAGCACTTCGCGCGTCCGCTTTGGATGACCGCTGCCGGCAAGCCCGACTCCGGCAGCTTTGAGGAAAAATGATGGAGTGGCTCCACGATAATGATTCGTGGGTTGAGGAAATATCTCCAGGGCGATTATTTGGAGATTGTTTCATGCAAAATCAGCATGACTCACTATTGCGTCTTCCCGAAGTGCTGGCGCTCATTCCGGTTTCCCGTGCAACCTGGTACGCGGGAGTGAAAGAAGGCCGCTATCCCCCGCCGGTTTCACTTGGTCCCCGGTGCGTTGCGTGGAGGGCCAGTGAAATTCAGCAACTCGTCTGTCGAGGTGCATCGAACACGTCTTGTGCCAGTTAGGCTGCTTGTCGGTCGCCGCCGAGGCATTGCGTGAGAGCCCCCTGGATAGTTAGGAATTTCTGGGGGGCTTGAATCGTTGAGCTGGCTTTGCGCAAAGCGCGTATTGGTTATTCGCGCGTGCAGGAAGGGAACTCTTCCAGCAGGAGATACTTGATTGTGTGCGCAGCGCTTTCGTCTAACCGTCTAACCGTCACGCGGAGCCTGGCGTGAGGGATTTGCAGTCGGTCGCGCCTTCGGCTTGTGAGCTGGGGCCTGAGGCCACGAAGAGTGTGAATTACTGCAGCTCGCTCGGGCCGCGGCGTAGCGCACGGCTGAATGCGAGAAGGGCCGGCGTCGGCAGGTGGTACGGGAGTCGCCCCAGCGTGAAACATTAAGGATTCCGTAGCCTTCGCGCAAGGCATACGGAATCGCTACGTCAAGATGCCTCCAGGACCGCCAGACTCGTCGGCCTCATATGGACGCAGACACGCTCAATGGAGTGACGAATCGCCTCACACCGTACAAACGGCTCCTGAACAGCACGTGCACAAGTCTCGGAGCCGAAGCCATCCTTGCTCGACTTCGCGCGGCGCGGTCTATGGCTGAGCAGCTCAACGAACTCTACGCGCATGCTCGCGCTGTCGGCATGTAAATCATCCTTCCTTTCACGCTCTATACCGAGGTGCAGGAGACGTTCCTGCTTCAAGGGAATACGGAGAGCAAGGTGCAAATTACGGAGATGATATTTTGCCCCTCAACGGGCAAGCGAGGCGTTGTGCCGGAGGTGGCAGCAACCTGGCGCGACTACCACCGGCATACGGTCTGGTCGTTCAATCCGTGGACTGGCGCAAAGCGAACGCTGCCCGATGTTCAAGAAGACCCGTATGGGAGGCTTCTATTGCCGCCGGGCGAAAAACCTACGAAGGAGTTTGAAGCTCACTCGCTCCTGTACCTACGGGCGGCCGGCGCTATCGGCCAATTCAAGCGCGCAGGCTGGACTGCAAAGTTCGATGCCCTCCCGTTGATTGTTGAACTTAGAAAGGCAGAGCACGCGCTGACATTCAGGCTGACGGAAACGAGAGACGAAGAACGTTTCTATCAGCTATTGCGACTGGAAGCGTGGCGACTTGCAACGGAGTAGAACTCGCCCGCCGAAGTGCGGGCTTTTTTAACGACATATGTTAAGCCGCCCAGAGCGGTTGGCTACGCCCTTGGGGGCTCTCCATAGAAACGAAGAACGCCCCGACCAAAACTGGCCAGGCCGGAGCGTGCGTTTCGCGATTGCGCGGGAGTTGAAAGCCCGCCGGCCTATGCTCGACTGGTTGACACCAATCGCAGATGCGTCCCGACTCTCGGTGTTGTCGAACGCCTTATAATTCGAGGAAGCCCCCGCGTGTACGGAACCACACCCTCTACCTCTTTCAGCAGGGGAATAAGGTGAGCCAGTTCGGGGAACGTTGCTGCAAATGCTCTCTCATCTACCAGCACAATCCCTTCTGGGATGGTTGTGCCAGGCAACCTCGCTTCATCAAAATAAGCCGTGCCCAGGCCCGCTTCCCGAAGGAGGCGCATATCTTCCAAGAAGAATTCCGCCCTGGGTGATAGCAGTTCTTCAGCGATAGGAATGTGACAGACCTGCTCGACGGTCAAATCGGGCGTGAGCTTTGCCTGCAGCACCGCCAACAGTGGAGTGCCGGACTGGCTCATCGGCGCGGGTGGAGAGGACTCCGTGTCGATGCGCGGGTATCCAGGGGTGTATGGCACGACGCCACCGCTCTCTTCGAGTAGGTTCGCGAGATGCTTGAATTTAGACAGGGTTCTCCTGAACAAGCGCTTCCTTGTCAGTACGATTGCCGCAGGCAATGCACCAATTGCCTGTTTCACTTCCAGTCCATATTCGCGAAGCAGGCAACGCTCTTTGCGCTGCTCGTCCGTTAGTGCAGCGTCTGGCGTATCGAGATGACACAATTGTTCTACGGTCCGCTTTGACACCCACGGGATTGGGATGTCGAGAATGGCCCGCAGCGGATAATCGCCCGCCGTAGCAACGGTAGCTTTGGTCCGGCGGCGAACAGGGGCCTTTGGCTTGACGGCTGTGCGTGCTTGAGATGAGCCAAATATCGACTCGCTGGTGACAATGCGTAAGAGCGGCTTGTGTTGCAAGGGGCTATCCGTCATGGCGGTGTTGGTGAATGTAGTTGTTCGGTTGTCTCAGGGTCCGGGATGAAGGACCCCGTCCACAAGGATATATAGCGGCGACATGTCGCGAAAAACATTGCGGGAGACGCCGCGCCCGATGACACGCGCTGGTTAATGCAGTATCGGAGCGATTCCTTTGACATGTCGAAGCAAAAGGCGACACGCCAACTCGCGAGCACACATTTCGGACAACCCGTAGTGCGAGAGATGTTGGTGGCCGACCCGCACGTCGAGGCAATACGGACCCGCCGTAAACTGAGAAGGCTTATATTCAAGGTCGCGACGAATTGTGACTCGAACTTTTATCTCGCTTTCGTAAATACTCGAGTTTTCCTCGATGTCTTCGACTACTTCAAACCTAGTTTTTTCTTTCAATGCACACTCCGTTCGTCAGATGGAGTTTGCATCATCAGCTATTTTCCAATGCGAAATATAAATAACCACCAATGCAGCATGGTATAGCGTGAAATGACGTTTTTCGCATTTTAATGAAAAACGTATAGCGTGAAATGCCTTATTTGTCTATTTCGTATAATATAAAATAGCCTATTTTTCATTTTTTAAAGGCAAATCTCGGTTTATTGATTTGTCAACGTCACCTTGCACTGTCGCAACAGCGCAACAGCGCGATATGCGCGTCAACTGTCGACGTGGACTGGGCGGGGTGCGCACGGAAGACTCTGTGAGGGGGAGGCATACCAAGATGGCCGGACGAGGATACATCCGGCCATGGCAGCACAAGTCTACGAAAAGGCGACGTTACATTACTCCGCGCGTCCGACTCTGAGCTTCAACCGCCGCTCGCGCTACGGCGCTGTAAATAATGCCGTTTACAAACCCGTGAGCGAGACGCTAGACAACGCCAGCCCGAAGGTTAGATTGTCGATGTCTTCCTTCGCCATACAAAGGTCACGTGCAATCGCGCTCCGACTAATACCGTCCGCGCGCAGCGCATCAAAAACCTTGCGTAACATCTGTGATACTTCTGACCGCATCGGACTGGGTTCCGACGTACGATAGCCATTCCTCGCTATTTGAATGCAGAGATTGCGGTAAGCCCATTCTGAGAACAATCCCAGCTGATTCATCCGGTATGCCAAGGCCGCGAGCGACACGCCCCACGTCTTCTTCAACTGAATGAGTTTGTCTATCGTTACCAGATTGGGATTGCGTGCAAGAACGCTGGCTCGCGGCATCAGAAATGCCGAGGCGAACGCGTTTGCTTGTCGTTCCATTTCCGGACTATGCGCGTCGCCATGAAGCATCGTATGTCGGTCACGAACAAGGTGTCCAAGTTCGTGAGCCGCATCGAATCGACTGTGTTCTGCGGATTTGATGGTATTGAGGAAGACAAACGGGCGTTCTTGGTGCCAAACGCTGAAAGCGTCGACTTCACGCGCTTCGATTGCGAGCGAATAGACGCGCACTCCTTTCGACTCGAGAAGATGAATGAGATTACCGATAGGCGCCTCTCCGAGTCCCCACATCCTTCGCAGTGTCGCCGCTGCATCTTCTGGCGAAAGGTCACTCAAATCCGGCATATCTGTTTCGGGAAGACAGAAGCGCGCCTCAATCCAATCGTTCAGAACAAATGCGGTCACGCCCGCCCCCAACGCTGTGTGCCGCAGGGTAGCAGACATCTTCGACATCGAGCGAAAGCTCGCTGACTCCGGCAAGATTGTCGGCAAGTCATCGCCCGAAAAGAATTCGACCGGAAAACGGAGGAGGTCGCCAATCAACGCGAGTTTTTCCGGTTCCGGTGCATACTCGCCAGACTCGTATCCCTGAATAGAACGCACTTGCAGGCCAAGCTCTTTCGCAAGGCGCGCCTTCGTCCACCCACGACGGGTGCGTGCAAATTCCAGTCTCGACGGGTTAACAAACATTGGCTCTCAGTTACGAAGTGCCGGAACGGCGCAAGACAGGAACATCAATAGGTCCGGTCGGCTGGTCCTGTTCAATGACGGCTTCACCGTCAGGTCGGATTGCCGCGAGGATGATTCGCTCCTTCCATCCAACAATACGCTTACGCTCGAAGCGGGAAGGCAACGAGAGCTCGGCCCGGAGTTCAGGCTTTCCGTCCGCGCCTGTCGCAACGTGATAGAGCAAAATCCAAAGTTGCGTCGCGTCCTTCGTGCGGGCGAGGTCGTTGGAGACCGCGGACGGGTTG
This sequence comes from Caballeronia sp. NCF2, assembly GCF_023631205.1. Taxonomy (NCBI): domain Bacteria; kingdom Pseudomonadati; phylum Pseudomonadota; class Betaproteobacteria; order Burkholderiales; family Burkholderiaceae; genus Caballeronia; species Caballeronia sp. NCF2. Next base: position 83,925 of record NZ_JALQDN010000001.1, read on the forward strand.
AAGAGCTCGAGCTGCTGGTTGTTGGCGACCGCCTGCTTGAGCACCACGCCCTTCTGCGCTTGGTTAGTCGGGTTCCCCTTCTCGAGTCCGGTGTCCATGTCACCGGTCATAACCGCGATTGCAACGGTCTTGTCCGGCGAAACAATGAAGGGGCAGTTTCTCAGGTCCTGGGGTGCCCATTTGCGTTCGGCTAATGACGACCGCAACGCGTACACGGTGCCATTCCAATGGTAGGTCCCGGCAGCAGTCGGGGCGTGCAGAGGCGTTGCCTCGAGGCGATGACGGTAGCCGTGCTCGTTGGCCTCCCGCAGCAACATTTCGTCGAGACTCGGCTGCAACACTTTCAATCGGCTTGCGACGAGTTCAGAGTCGCTGATAATCGAGCTTGCAGCGTCATTATGGAGCGGGGGAATGCCGGGCAGAGCGTGCGTCAAGTGCGCCTCCAGAGGCAGTTGGCTTCCGGTTATGCTACCACAAGTCGAGGTGGCATAACCGGAAGTCGTTCGCTCTGACCCGCAGCGAGGCCAATAAACGTGGAATGCTTGGCTTGCCGATTGGCCTTCGCAAAGCGGTGACCATGTCCTTACAACGCTATTCGGTAAGCGCCTTTAGAAGGGCATCCCGGCCGTCTTGGTAGAACTCGATGTCCAGCTTGGTCGCCATCTCGTCCGACAAGTCAAAGAGTTGACGCCGGCACGAGACAGGCAGCAGTAGAGAATTAGCCCCTTTTTCAACGGCTATTTCGGCCAAGGTCACCGCGTTGTGGATAGGCTCGATAGTGCCGCCTAAGGTCACTTCGCCCACTACTACCACACCACCGCGAACCGACTTCTTCAGCAGCGCGCTAGCCAGCGCCACAAGTGCCGCCACACCAGTCTTGGCGCCCGACTTGGCGGCATCGAATCCTCGTAGCTGGACAGAAAACTCGTGCGACCTTGGGTCTCGGTCTCCCACCAGTTGCTGCGCCCTTGCATAGAGATTCTGCTCGGCACAGCGAATCGATTCCTTGAAAGCCGCGGGCACCGGATTGTTAAGCACCCTCACGCCGCTACCCGGTCCCTCGGTGACCTCAAGACGGAACAGCCCCGGGTGCTCTTCTTGGCCGCCGGGGCTCAGCGTCCAAATCTGTCCGCACTCCAGCGGTTCATCGCCAATGCCGCCCTGGCTTTGCAGTTCGGGCGTGCTCACAAACTTTTCGACACCTTCCGCGCCCATGGTGTAGCTGAAATGCGTGTTGCGGAACTCGGCCGCGCCGATGCGCTTCTGCTGCTCCTTCACGCGGCGCCGCACCTCGAGGGCCAGCCGCACCGCCCACTCCAGGTCTTCATCGTTCACTGGCGTTTCAGCGTTCGGGTAGAGCAGCTTGAGCAGACCGCTGACAGTCTTGTTGACGCCATTCAGGTCGCGGCCAGATAAGGCGCCGCCCCAATAGACGCGGCCCTGTAGCGTTGGGACACGGCTCTGGTTGCGCAACTGGGTGAAGCACTCGGACAGGAAGTCGCTCACCAAGCCGAAGTGTTCGGTAAACACGCTCGGGTTCAGCTTAGGCACGTCCCAGCCCGGCAGGAAGCAGTGAATGCGGTCCATGAAGGCCGTGTCGTCGCGCATCTCAGGGGGCAGCGGGCCGAACAGATGGCCGACACGCTGCTGGTGCTCGACGTCGACATCGAAGTTACCCACTAGCACGATGGAGCCGTCGGCACGGATGCTCTCCTTGCCACGCGAGAACTCACCGCTCTCCATGTAGCCCTTCATGATGTTCACGCCGTCCTTCTGGTCGAAGGAAACGCCGGATACCTCGTCGAAGCAGACCACGTCGTACTGGCACACCAGGCCACGCTGCCCGTTGGCGTTGTTGACGAACATCCGCGCTACTGTAGCCTTGCCACCGGAAATCAGGTGCGCGTAGGGCGAGACTTGCTGGAATAGGTGAGACTTGCCAGTGCCACGCGGACCCAACTCAACCAGGTTGTAGTTGCGCTCGACGAAAGGAACCATGCGCAGCAGCAGCGCATCCTTGGCCCGCTCGGGCAAGGCTACTGGCTCAAAGCCAACGCTGCGAAGCAGCAGGTCACGCCACTCGGCCGTCGAAAAGCTCTCGCGCCCCTTGGCCAGCACGTCCAGTACTTCGCGCTTCGAGAGTTGAATAGCGCGCAGTGCGTCCACACCGAACGGTCGGCCACCTTTTTCCTGAGCAATTGACGCGTCGTAGCCGAGCGTGACTTCGGCGTAGAAGCCGCCGGTCAAAATGCGCTCATTGTCCTTCACCATCTCGGGCGTCAAGCGGACGTCGTTCAGACGCAAGCTGGGCAAACTAGCAACGTACGAGTCGGTCTTCGAATCCAGGCGAGCAGTGATGATGTCGATGATTTTCACGGAGCCGGACTCGCGCGCGCGAGCTTTAAACAGTTCCTCCTCACCCGCTTTGACAGTACGCGAAGCCAACTGCCGCTGCACGATGTCAAGCCCCTCCTGAATCTCGGCTTCATCGGTTGTTGCGCAGTACCTGCCTAGGAGGAACTCCACAACGTAGGTGGGCACCGGGAACTGGCGGCTAAAGGTGCGAACCAAATCCTTCCGCACGACATAGCCTTCGAAGGCCGTTGTGGCCTTACGGTCCAATTCGTCGAGTTGCATAACTATTGCTCTCCTACTGTAGTGGCCTGTTTCTGAAGCACTTCATCGTCGGCACTTAGCACCACCACGAGCGCCACAGAGCCCATATGCTCGTCATCGGCAACTGCAATACTAGCCTTGCCACCTTCCAGCGATTTGACGCTAGCAGCCAACGAACTGGACGCCAGTGCAGCCTTGGTACGAATATCGACACGGTGGCCTGCTGACGCCCCTTCCACGATGACGGTGCACCGCAGCCCTTTCCACGTCACCGACTGAATCGTCACCGAACCCGTCGTCCCAGCGACACTCGCAAAGTCCAGCTCTATCAAGGGAACCAGACATTCCTGCAGACTGATGCCACCGTGGGTGTACTCAACGCCGGCGGTAAAACTTGAAATTCCCGGTGCGTACGCAACTTGCACGTCCTTGCACCAATCCCAGCCAAAGGTCAGCGGAGTGGCGTGCGCACTGTCTTTCAGGACCGCACAACGCCCCCAACGTGTCTCGACCTGGTGCTTCGGCAAATCCGACTTGGGCAACCCTCCAGGCATCAGAAGCCAGCCGTGGTCTGTAACGATGCGAATCCGCTTCCAGCCGGCGTCACGTAGCTCGCTGACCCGCTCAACCACTTGGCCCAACTGCGTATCCAGGTCCCGCGCGAGACGCACACCGTGCTCATGTCCGTAGTGGTCAAGGTCTCCGGCTTCAGTCCAGGCTCGCCCCTGAGGGTCTCCGGATTCATGCTGGTACAGCGGCTGCACGCCATGTTCCGACAATAATTTTCGGAGATTGGGTGAAGAAAGGGGCTTTCCATCTGCTGAAACCCGAGGCTCAAACTCGACATCCTCGGCAGTGCCGGTAATGTAAGTTGCCACAGGCGAGCACCACGCTTTCCCAGAAGCCGTGACTGAAGGCAGGCTGGTCCAGCGGGCCGAAAGGCTGGCAGGGCCTAAAACCGAAAGGCGCTGTTGCAGTTGTACCGCCACGTCGTATCGCAAACCGTCCACAAAGATGGCGCACGTCCCGGCGTTTATGTCCGTAGTCTGGGTAGAATGCATCGGCGGCAGACCACCTGACGCCTTTGCCGCTTCCTGTAGTCTGCGCGCAGCCTCCTCCATCCACGGAAGATACATGGCTCGAAGCGCAGCGCCGACTGCTCCCAGGTCACTCTTGGTATGGACGCATGCCAGCGCCTGTAGCGCGGCATGGTCTACCGGCCAGCCCGTCTCCTGGTAGCTCTGTGCAAGTTCGGCCGGTGTTTGCCCGATGGGGGCGGTGGCGCTTCGACTGGCAACATCCGCTAGGTGCTGAAGTGCAGCGACCAAAGGCGACTTCCCCATTCGCGCCCATAGCCAATTCCGGCGATGGCCGTGTTCCTGCTCAGCCTCTAACACTGCGGCACGCGCCGCAGATGCGTCCATGGAGGCGCATGAGGACAAGGCGCCGCGCAAAGCCGACTCTTCTAGCTCATTGGCTTGGGGATAGCCAGACAGATGAGCGTGTTCCGGGAACAGGCCCATCTGTGGTGTCTGCAACTTGGCTAGCAGGTTAAAGACGTTCGGGAAGCTGCCGAAAGAATCGCTATAGAGCACAAAAGCCGCAGCCCATTTACCTTCGCGCCTCGCCAGTCGCTCTGCTGCCACTAATACGCCGTCCGCTACCGGGTCAAAGCCGTAGTCTGCTTTGCAGCGTTTCGCAAACACTTCCCACAACACATCGCCCCACTGCTTGCGGGTCGCCTCCGGCTCGTTCATCCACTGCAGCAGGTCTCGGGTGGGGTTGGGTGCCAGCAGGCCCAACAACCACTCCGCAGTGATAGCGCGCCCCTTGAGGTCTTCCAAGCTACATTCCAGCAGTACGCCGGTCTGAAGCGCTTGCCGCAATGCCTCCTGAGTAGCCTTGTCTTGTGCCACATCCAATCCCAGGCCGCCGTTCTTCGAGGCAAGAAAGGCACTCAGAGTCCAGTCCTTGGCATTGGCCTGGCTCCAGAACACGCCACGATACTGCAACTCAGCGAGCGGCTGCAGGTCGCGCGGGCAGCTTTCAATGGCACGCAGTTCCGCACGGCTAACGCCGGGCAGATAGACCACGGGCACACTGTCGAATTGAACCTCAGGAACCAGACCGGCAATGGCGCACTTAAGCCAAACCGAGGGGCCGGTCCGCTTGGCAGGGTCGTAGGCACCGAGCATGCACAAGCTGGGCATCAGATTCCTAAGGTCCGGCAAGGCGGCCAGCCACTGCCCCTCCTTGTCCGGCCAAAGAACCGCCGCAGCAGGTGTGGCCGTGAGCGAGTTACCCTTAGCCGCAGCTTGCAGCGCAGATGCCAGCGCAGTGCCGAGTTGGACAGGAGATGAAGGTTGTTGTCGCGTTGCAGCCATCTTAAACACCGTGCAGACCGGGCTTACGTTGCTTGCTCCCTGAAGGAGTCCAGTTCAGTGAGTCTTGTTCTCTCAAACTTCGCCCCCTGACGCCAACACGCCCATCTCGAAAAGAAACCGAGACGGCGCCTTGCGCCATCCGTTGTACCTTTCACCGTAACTCATGGTCAGCGTTTCTATCGTTCGAGTAATCGCAACAAAGCAATTGCGGCGCTCTTCCTGCATCTCCCGACTATCGTCTCCCGATTTCTTGCTTTGGAAGGACGGCAACTGGTCTTCGGACATGCCGACCAGATAAACATGCAGAAACTCCAGTCCTTTTGAGCTGTGAATAGTCAGGCAGCGCACTGAGTTTGAGGGTGCCTCTGGGGTCTTGTTCGCCAGCGCAAGCTCTTGTAGGAACTGTCCCAATGACAGAGAGTAAGCTTCATCCTCGCCGCCAATCTCACGAATGATGTTTTGCCAAACATTTCGCTCCGTTGTGTACTCGGCGTACTGCTCGTCTACTCCGTCTCGGCCAGCGCTTTCGACGGCGTCGAAGTACGCCAGAGTCTCCTGGATGAATTCGGCATATCGTCCCTGAACCAGCACCAAGACAGCGTCTTGAAGCTCTTTAGCCACGGCGGGACTGTCAGCTACTAGCGCGCCAAGCGCCTCTAATTGGTCCCCGTTGAGTGCGGCGGAAAATCCAGCGAGGTCCTCTTCACTGGAGTCTTGCTCCACGCAGTCGGACAGAGCCTTGGTTACCATCGAGGCCAAATCGTCGTCGGACCGTACCAACGCTAGTTTCAGCGCCGACATTACGAACCGCATCGGCGCACTCTCGAACTGGGACTTCCGTCGTTGGACATGGCTCGGCACTGACAGCGCGTCCAGCGCCCTTTGGACCCGCTCCAAGAGCTTGGTTGCGCGCGCCAGGACAACAATATCGGCAGGACGTGCGCCGTTCTTCAGCCGAGCAGCCACGCATTCAGCAATACCCTCTGCCTCCTTTTGGTCATCTTCAAACGACAGAAGCTGGATAGGGTTCGTGCTAGAGCCAACCTTCATCGGGAGCAACGGTTTTTTGTCCGGCGACCGCTCACCGTTGTGGACGATAAGTGCATTCGCAAGCGCCACCACTTCTGGGGGGCACCTGTAGTTTTCCGGGAGCTGAATGGTGGTCAAGTCATAGTGCTGCTCGAGTTCCTTCACACGGGCCGGACTCGCACCGTTCCATTGATATATGGTCTGGTCGTCGTCGCCGACGATGAAGACGTTGGCGTCCCTGTCGGGAACCAAGACCCGAAGCACCCGGTACTGCGCTGCATTTGTGTCCTGAAATTCGTCCACGCAGACAAACCGATACACCGTCCGAAGCTGCTTGCTAACGCGAGGGCGTTCGCGAAGCAACTCCTCGCAGAAGTACAAGATGGACCCGTAGTCCAAGCAATTCTGCTGCTTCAGCAATTCCTTGTAGCGGACGAACAGCGTTTGAAGCTGCAGGCCCGCCTCTGCATCCTTCAGCAAGGATGGAACCTGGGCTTCAGGGGTAACGTTACGGAGAAGAAAGTCTATGGCGGTCAACGCCTTCTCTGCCGAAACGAACTTGGTGAGCTCGTCCGACTTCTCTGCCAGCACCGACCTTAGAAGCCCGACACGCTCAGACTCCTCAAGAATCTCGAAGTCAGGGCTCAGTCCAAAATGGCTGCCGTGCTGTCTCAGGATGTCGGTAGCAAACGAGTGAAACGTGGTTAGCAGGACCCGGTCCCGCGCATCTGGAACCAACTTCAACAGACGCTCGCGCATTTCCGCAGCGGCCTTCCTGGTGAAGGTCAAACATAGAATCCGATATGACTCGTCGCGACTCTGTTCGACGAGGCGTGCCACACGGGCAGTCAAAGTCGCTGTCTTGCCGGAACCGGGACCAGCAAGGACCAACAGCGGCCCCTCGTTCCACATCGCGGCGGCGCGTTGGCTGTCATTGAGTTTGGCCAGGAAGTCCATCACCTACCCTCCGCAAGCTTCATTGCTGTCCCTAAGCATTCGGCAATTTCCGTGGGCACGGAATCTCTGCCACGAGTAATCATTGAGGCAACAACTGCGTGGGCAGCCGATGGTTTCCCGTTATTGGGAAGACACTGATATAGCTGGCTCGGGTACGCATCATTGTCTTTGTCGACTGTTATGTAACGCGGGCGATTCTGCGGGCTGGCATGCTCTTCATAGATTTCGACAAAACCATTCCTACACAAGAATGGCTCGATAGGCTCACCATTCGGAAGTAACGTCAAATGGGATTTCTCCGGCCTACCTGCGAGAGCGTCACGTGCCTTCTTCAGGTTTTTCGCTCCCGCGGCATCGCCATCCGAAAAGACGTGCCATAGGATGCCGAGCGAGTCAGCCGCAGCGATGAAAATAGAAAGGTCACTCTGCGCATAGTCGACTATACGAACTGCAGCTTGTTCTACCTCAATTCCTAGTGCTCTGGCTGCGCCACTCAGGATGATTACATCTGTCTCTCCTTCGACCAGAATCCACACCCTGGCGAAGAATAATTCGCCGCGAGTTCTGCGCACGAAGTAATCAAATTTTTGCAACTGACGTTCGTCAAGAAGCCCTTGGTGTATCGCTCCAACGGCAACCTGCCCGTCTTTTTTGTGCAAGCGCCGAATCGCATGGACGTCAACCTCTGACAGCAAGTCACCCGAGTGTGTGGCGACAAGCTTCTGGCCATCAATATCCTCAATGGTCTTCCAGAGCGCCCTAACTGCATTCGGATGCAGGTGGGCTTCCGGCTCCTCCAGCGCGACGATGGGCTTCGATTCCTTGACGCCTTGCTTCCTAGCCAGCTCTGATTTGAGGAAGGCATCGAACAGCATCAGAACAGTCAGACTCTGCGTACCCTCTCCATGTCGCCCTATAGGTAAGCGTGCGCCTGTAGCCGACGCAATGCTCACTTGGGTACGATTCAGCATGTCAAACACCCGTGCAGGAACCGCATCGACGCTGACAACGTCTTGTCCACCGAGTGCCACCAGCTCTTGCACCTTAGCCAGATGCTCGCGGACACCTTTGAACGTTCCGTGAGCTTCGATGATTTGTGCGTTGATGTCCTCGAGCTGCGTTTCGATGGCAGCCTTCGTCGCCTCGTCAATCTGCGAATTCTTGACGAAGGGGGACCAAAACTGCGACGTGCGGGAAAACTCCTTGCCAGCGTCACGCAGAGCCGAGAGGTAGAACAAAGGCCGAAGTTGTTGCAAGCCTGTCAGGCGACCGCGGCTCTTCGCAGGCAACGGATTTCCAACGGCATCGAGGAACTCAAATGTAGTCTCGATTTCCTGGATGACTGGAGAGTACTGGGCGCTGACGCGCAATTGGACACGACTTCGGTCATCGGGTGGCACCAGCACTATCACCCCGCCATCCCCGCCGAGACGCTGCTCGATGTCGTCCGGCCACTCTCCCGCCTTCGCTTCCTCGAAGGTCAGCGTGATAACAATGGGTGGTGCGGTGGTCGGGTCTGCACTCCGGCTGTCGAAGTGCAGGTCGAACTCCTCGAATGGAGAAGCACGTCCTGAGGACCGCAACGCAGACAGGCACGCACGCAAGGCATGAAGCACGGTGGTCTTGCCACAGTTGTTCTCGCCCACGAGAACAGTCGTCGGACCCAGCGAAAGCTCAAGTGCCTTGATGCCCCGGTAGTGTTCAATCTTCAGGCTGGTGAGCAGCATCTCTCGTCCCCTATAGCGGCTTTCTTCTCCGCCACCGTCAAATGATGGTCATTGATGCGCTCTCCCTTGAACACCGGGTACCACGGTGCACTTTCAAAGTCCTTCCCGCGGTCTTTTTCCCACGAAATGTTGAGCTTAGGCTTCTTGTTGTGGCGCAGGACCTCCGCAGCCACGAAGGGGCGGATGTTCAGGCGCACGCCGTCGTTGAGGTCAGGGTTCCAGCCGATGGGCTGCTCGGAGAGCTTCTTCCAGCGCACGAAGATGTCGTAGGGCGGTTCACCTTCGAGGATGAGCTCCAAGCGCCGCTTCAGGTCCTGGGCAGCGGCCAGGCGAGTTTGGGCGCCGTCGACGCCATCGCGCACGCCCGCCTCTTGCTGGCGAATCCAGTCGCCCAGGTACGTATGGATGAGGCGCTCCAGATTCTTGGCGTCGAGCTGGTGGTAGTTCACGAGCGCCCCGAAGCCGTCTTTGAGGCCATCCCAGATGTGCCAAATGAAGGGGCGATAGTGAAAAATCTTGGCATGCTGTTCGAAAAACTTATCGCGCAGCCACGCATCCAGTCCCTTCCCAGCGCTGTCGGCGTTAGCCAATAGTTTGTCCAACGTGTTGGGCTTCCAACTGCCAGGCGTGATAGTGTCCCAAGTTGCAATTAACAAGTTCAGCAAGCGCTCATGAGCAGGCTTCTCACCTCGAACTGAGGGAAAGCAAACAATGCCATCGTCGTCTAGTAGGTCTGTAAATTTGTGGCAAAGATTCGCAAGCGCACGCGCTCTGTCCGAAATGACCATCGTCGAATCGGACTCTGCGGGCCAGCGGTATCCAAGCAGCCTCGCTACAGCGACCTGCAACGAGTCATTTGCAAATTGCGGATGGCCGTGAAATATCCACTGCGTCGGGTCGTCTGAATACGGCTCAGGCAAGACATTTTCGGGGAAACGTTCAGCGGCAATTCGTTGCCAATGCTTTAAGTCGAACGGAACTTTGGCGAGCGTCGCATTGGTTACACCGAGCTTTTCGTCGAGTTTTCGGACATTTACGTAGTACTCTTCCGACGAACAATAGGCCCAAACTGCCGCCAAGTTTTCTTCATCCGTCGGCACAAGCACGGCCACATTGTTATCGAAGAATTCGCCGAGATACAGTGACGAAGGGAGGGTTCTTGTCTGTGTCACGACAACGCCTTTCCTCCCAAGTGCCCCGAGGCCTTGAATACGCGCAGTCGGGCTGGCAGCCAAGGCGCCGACACCCTTTTGCCAATGCAAAACGTGCTCCAAGCCAGCATAATTGCAAATGCTAGGGAATGTGCTGTGCTGAAACACCCATTCCGCATCGGGGAGCCGAATTTCCCAAAATTTGCGTCCGTAGCGCGCGAAATCGGCCGTCGCAAGACCTTGATATGACCACACGTAGTTTTCGAGTCGCCCCGACGATGAATCTGACTCAAAAACAAATTTCGAATCGGGCGCTTCACGGATTTTTTCAACCGTAGCGACATTTATCTTTCCGGTCCTAAGTTGTTTGGCTCGACCATCCTCGTCCGACGCAGGCGCCTCCAACCCCGCCACGGTTCCGTCTGGCAATGCAGTCTGCTTGGAGACTATCGCGAGAGCCCGCAAAACGTCCCAACTTGCCTTCGCGGTAGCTCCCGACCCCACCTTTGCCGCGACGCGAATACATGTATCGTGAAGTAGGTCGTCGCGAAGCCCCTTATAGGACTTGATATAGTACCAATTCAGCGGAGTTACGGATGCGTGAATCCCGCCCTCCGCCAAGAAGCTTTTGAATCTTTCCAGGAAAACGGTCGCGAGGTCCGCATCCCCTGCTGGATAGTAATAGGTCAGGTACTCGCGCAATTTGTCCGACTGTTTGCCACGTACAAGGTATGGAGGGTTGGTTACTACAAGGTGATACTCCCCGGCGAGATACTTTGCCGCGTGCGCAATACCCTTGGCGACCACTCCTAATTCACCGACTTCAGCTCCTGCCTCGTTGGTAATTGCCGCCTCCAGAAAAGGCTGAACATCATCCCAATCTGTATCAAAGAGTTGACTTCCCGTAAGTCCTCGCCGGAAGTCAATTAAACTTCCTAGTATTGGTGCGTTGCTGAACGACCTGTAGAGTTCAGATAGTGCCACCTCTATACTTCGATTACCATTAGCCAACGCCAACCACTCAGACTCGCTTGCTGAGATAGGCAGACCAGTGCAAGCGATGTTTAGGTTGTCCAGATTTCTGTACCCACCGGCATCGGGGTATCGCCACGCGGTGAAAGCAAGAGCAAACGCAGCCACTTCGACACATCTAGGGTCGATTTCCAGGCCAAAAATGTTTTCAGTCAAAACGGCATCCACCGCATCCGAGGCGGATAGGCATTCTGTTGCCATACGCATTGGAACTAACAGTAGGAAGGCCGCGACCAGAAAATGTCCCGAGCCACAACATGGGTCCAACAATTTAAAATTGGCAAGTTTGTCGGGCCAGCTTTCAAGCTGGCCGGCAATCGGTGTACCGTCATCGAGCGTTCGCAAATAGCTAAGGGGGACAGGGCATTCCTTTTCTGGATAGCGCGTTACCCACCAAGCCCCCAAAGTATTGTGGAGCAGGAAGTCCACCATATACGGTTCGGTGAAAAGCTGGGTGACTGCGGGCAGCTCGTCGGCGCCAATCTTCACTTCCGAGGCATTCACCTGGTCCTTGCGCTTGGACTGCCAGAACTGGTAGACCCACCCCAGGCTATCGCTGGCCTTGAAAACCTCGTCGGGCAATGCAGCCAGCAGGCGTTCCATCTCACGCTGATGTTCCGGCGCGAAGGCCAACTCGAACACTGGACTACGGAGCTTGAATACCTGCGGTAGCATACGAGCGGCCAGCTTGCCCGCTAATTCCCACTTGGTCTTGGCACCCAGATTCATCGCCGGGTCAGTCTCCTGCACGAGCGCTTCGCACTCATCAAGCGACACCGCAGCACCTGGCTCCCACAACAGCAGACCATTCTCCGCGAGGAAACGGGCAAACAACATGCGATGCCAGTGCTCATAGGCCACCTCCCACACCAGGTGTTGGACGGCTTGCGTGTCGTCACTGAACTTCGCATCACCCAATGCGCGACCGTGAGCACGCAGACGTCGGCGCAGAGCCTTGGACTCGTCGGTCAGATAGTCAGGCGCCTTCGCTTCCGCCACCGCCATCTGGGCCAGCGCTCCACTGGCCGCCTTTTCCGCCACTTCCCGGGCCGCCTTGACGGTATTTTCCAGTTGGGTACGTAGCGATTTTGGTAGCGGTTGATTGTTGATGCTGTGTGTCATGACCTTGTTGTCTTATCGGCAACGAAGCGTGGGTATTTGAAGAGCTGACTACCCGCGCCGTTGGTTATATGTCAGAGAGCCACTGGCCCTTGCTTGAGTTTTGCTGCCAACAGGGCCTCGACCTCCACCAACCAGGTCTTCAGCTCGGTCTCATCATTCAAGGTTCGGCGTGGAATAGTCACGTGCACCACGTTAGGCTTGAGCAATTGCACCGCAGCTTGGCGAGCGGCCTCAAAGCGGCTCGTCAGCGCCTGGGTTCTGGTCACCCAATGGTCAAGGTCGCATTCATCGAGCGCATCCTGTAACTGGTCGGGCGTGCCCAGAGCAATCGTAGTCGGCGCGTTTAGATGATGGGCCTGTGTCAACTCGCTGCGTTGTGCATCGGTGAGCTTTGCCCAATCGGCGTCGGCCTGCAATTGCGCCTGCTGCTGCGCGAAAGCATGCTCAAACGCATCGAGCTTCGCCCCCAGCGCCTGGCGCAGCAGGTCCACAACCTTGTCGAGCAGCGGGCGCACCGGGTCGGGCTCGGCCAGCAAGCTGCGCTGTGCCTCGATTGCATCCGTTTCAGCCTTCAGCTCCGCATAGGGGCCGAGGCTTTTGGCGTGGTGCAACAGTTCGGTTAGCTGGTGCCAGACAGGCAGGCGCTTGGCAATAGCATCTGCTGTTTGAACCCAAGACTTGGACAGACCTACGATTTCATCAAAGCCCTCAAAGAGGGCCAGTAGCTGCGCGTTGCCCGTTTGGCCTTCGATGGTTTCGATGAACGCTGGCTTGGGCATCTGCGGCGCGGGCGCGGAGCCGCCCGCCTTGGCAGCTTGCTCTCGGAGCTTGGCCAATAGCGTGGGCACCTTAGCCAACTCTTCCTTCGGCTGGCATGGCACGCCCACCGTACTGAACAACGACCGAATCTTGATGAGTTGCGGCGGCGTGATATTGACGCTTTCGCGCTGGAAAGTCGTTTGCGTCAGCTTGGCACGGTCAAGACTTTTTGCATCGACAGCCTTGGACGATGCATCCGTCGCCTTGATATGACCAGCGGCCAGTAATGCGTACAGGGCACCGTCAATGGCATCACGCGGCCAGCCATACGGTGGCGCATCAAAGTTATCGCGAATCTCGGCCCCCTTCTTGCCGGGGCCAATGTAGGCAAGCAGCTTCTGGCAGACCGGGTGCTTGTCAGCTTCCTGACTGTGCCCCACGGCCTTCAGGGCTTCCAGATTACCTTTGCGAGCCTCGTCCAGCACCTTGCTCCACTGGTCGTGGTCGGCCGCATCGAACTGGCTGTACAGGCGAATCGCAGAAGCTTTGGCTGCGCGGTTGATGCGGTCAGCAAGGTCATTGCCGTCCTGCGCTTCCTGGCCACCGGCCTGGAACACGCGCACTCCGCCGAAGAGCCGGTCCAGCAGCTCACTTAGCTCCTTTTCCGCGGTGCGTAGACGGCTTTCCATTGAGCGTTGCGCATCGCGTCCCTCTTCGGTAGAGGGACTGCCCTTCTTCTGCAGAGTCGTGCGCGCGGCTTCCAGCGCCACAATGGCGTTGGCGAGTTCGGTTTTATGCTGTGCGGGCAGGAATGCGAACAATGTAGGGTTATCTGCCGACTTTGCCCGGGCCTCAGCGATGACAGACTTCTCCTCGGCTTGCCAGCCATCCTGTATCCACAGATAGAGGTTCTGGGCATGGTCCTTGGGCAGCGTGTCGTCATAGGTGGGCGCGAGGCGACGCTCAACGTTGTCTTTACCCTGCACAACGCGCACCTTCTTTAGCACCTCACCAAAACGCTCCTTCAATAACGTCGAACGCTTTTGCTCTATGCGCTGCGGCGCTGCTTTCAGTTCAGCCTCCTGGGCACGAAACTCGTCATACCAGGCGCTGGATTCTCGTGTCTGCAGCCGGTATTCGGTGCCACTGCTGCCCACCAGTGCCATGACAAGACGGTCCTTGTTCTGGAGTTCGTCCAGCAGAGCGGGCAATTTCTTGCGCAACTCTGCGGAGCCGGCCGCGAGGTCGGTTACCAGCAGGTCAGCCAACACGTCTTCGGTTGCCTTGAGGCCGATGTCCAGAGCCGCATCGGCCGGAAGCTTGTTGATGAGATAGACGAGTTTGAGCAGCCTCGCCTTGAACTGGCTGTCGGCATCGCCAGCAGCGAAGCGCTGGACGTTCTCGAACACCTCCTTCGGCAACTGAGCTGTAGAAACCAGGTTCGCGGCAATCTGGTCGTAGAGGAAGTCGCCGGAAACCACGTGACCCAGTGGGGCATCGGCAGATGCGAGCACAGCCTCGTGCACCACGCGCAATTGACTACGCAGTTGCGACACCGTACCGGTAGTATCGATGGTTCGGAGAACACGCTCCCAAAAACGACGACGCACCGGCAACAGCGGGTAGTCGGAGGTCATGACGTCCTCGTCGTCAGTGACGTACTCGAGCTTCGTGCCGCGCAGGTGCCGCGAAATTTCACCAAGGTTGGCACGCCAGACGTTCTCCACCTCTGGCTGGGCAGTCGGCTTCTTGGCCAGAATGATTTGGCGGGTGACGTTCTCGACGTCCCAGTCGCCGAGCATCACCTGCACCGGGAAACGGCCCATCAACCGCTGTAGATTGGGCATGCTGGAGAGTGCAGACTGACCAGTACCGACGAAGAGAAGCTTGCCGTTGAAGTGCTTGGACAGGGTTTCGGTAACCTCCTGGACCTGGAAAGCCTTTTCGGCGTCGGTGCCGATGTATTGCTGCACCTCGTCCAGAACAACCAGCGTCAGCGGGAACTTGCCCTCGACAGACAGCGCGTCGGCAATCGCGGTGGTCATCTGCTCGCTGGTAACGTCAGTGACCTGAGGGAACTGTTCCTTGAGAAGCTTGCGGGCATCAGCTTCGGTGTGCGCGAGGTCAGGCCGGGCTTTGAGCAATGCCTTGGCCAGGTGGCCGGACACGTACATGTGCGGCAGCTCCTGAGCCAGCGAGCGACCCGCCGCCTGGAGTTCTGCATCGACGGTCGGCAATACGCCCTCGCGCTGCATCCACAAAACAAGTTGAGCTTGGTTGTATTGCTCGGGTAGCCCCTTGGATTTGAATACGATGCCAAGCAGAGCCAGTCGTACTTTGTCACCAGCTCCGGCGCCGAGCTTGCCGGCTGCAGCGTGCAAGCTGCCGTAGCGCTTTCCTTGTGTACTAAGCTCTTTTAGTTGGTCGAACACACCAGTGGGCAAACTGGCGAGACTGCGAGCTGTGGCACCATCGGCGAACTGGTAGTCGGTCCAGAGCGTGCGCAGCATCTTCGCGAGATGCGATTTGCCGCTACCATAAAAACCAGAAATCCAGACGCCTGGCTGTTCGGTGCCAGCATCCAGATTGAGCAGAAATTTATCGAGGATGGTCTCAAGACCCTTCTCATACTGACCGTCACAGACGAAGGTCTCCAGCTCGTAACGCAGGATGGCCTGAGCAGCATCAGAATGGTCTTCAGAAACCTCCGCAACACCGTTATTAACGAGGCGATTTTCCTTCGGAGGCTTGTTGTAAATTTCCCGGTTCAGCATGGCGGTCCTTAATTTTGTTCTGGGTATCAGGTATCAGTCTTGAGCGAGCAACGGTACCGCGAGGTAATTCCAGCCATCGCGGGCATCCAGTAGGCGATACGTGTGGTTTTCGGGGTGGTACTCACCGGGGAAGAACACCAAAAGCCGTCCCTCAACGGCTTCCTTGATGCCTTCAACCACTGATGAAACTCGCGCCAAACCGAAAAGCGTACCAACTCCCAGCAATGCCACGACAGTATCGGGGCCGGCTTCGCAGCTAATGCGGCCTTTCAGCTTGGCGTTGAGGTCGGCCACGAATTCGGTGAGTTCGCCAGCCTGATAGCCGGCTAAGTCTTCGGGAGCTTCGAAGTAAGCATCGCGGTATTCCTGCGCCGCCATCCATTCAGGGAAGGCATTCGTCACATCCAGCAATAACCACTGCTTACCTGCTTGCTGAGAAGCAAGTTCAAATTCGCCGACGTTGGCGCGCAGGCGCAGTTCGTCTGCCTTATCGTAGACGGCGAAGATGACGCGCTGGATGGCCGCGAGCCCTGCCTGCCAGGGCACGGTCAGGTGTTGGCGGTAGGCGGACACCAGCTTGGCGACCTTAGATGACATGCGAAACCTCCTGGAGAACCTGTTCTTCTTCGGGGGTGAGGTAACCCGGGAAGCGCACTTCCTTCACGCCGCCTGCGTTCATGAAAACGAGCAGCCCTCGATGAGATGCTGCGCTGACGAGCGCTTCCAGTTCATCCTGCGCTGCCCCGAACAAGGCCGTCCACTCGGATGAGAAGAGCCGCTGGCCTGTACGACCTTCGAGATAACCCAAAAACAGCAGCAGCGCGACGGATTCGGGATGGAATTTCGGCACGACGCGTATCTTCCTGGCCTTGCCCTGCAGGTAGCCCGCTGCGGTCCAGGTTCCGCCAATGCGCTGCGCAAAGGCCTTCAATGATTCTGGACTGAAGTGGCAAGGGTCTTTAGCGTCAATGAGACTCTCGACTGCCTCGCGTCCGACCACTCCGCCTGGGGGCTGCGCCAAAAGGAATGTCTGGGTGGCTCGTAGCAACGGGTCGCGTGCTAACGCGACTGCGAGGGCCAGCAGCGGCTGTGCATCGTCGTTCAGCGGCCATAGACGACGCATCGCACGAAAAATTGGGTTACTGGCGTCCAGCGCATACAGTGCCGCCAGATGCCGGAATGCGAGCTCGCGCGCCTTACGAGTGGGCTTGCCCAGCACATTGGCATCCACCACAGCCGCGGCGTAATCCGAGCGCGTGGCTTGCGGCGAGGTGTGCGACAGCAACAGGCGCAGGTCATCCAGCATCATGGTCCGAGCAGCGTGTGGACCATTGATACCAAATCGAAACCCCAATCGAGACAGAAGAGACTCGCGCGACTCAATCACGTTGCGGCTCTCTCACTGTAGCGTTGGGCAGCGTACCTTCCGGAACACCATCAAGCGGATAGCCTTGCATACGGCAGTAAGCGACGACCATCACTTCCACCATGTTTGCCAAACTACGCATCTCCCGCTCGGCAGCCGACTGCAGTGCAGCCTTGATGTGCGGCTCCACCCGGACACTGACCACCTGAGATTTCATTACGGCCATCGCGCTCCCTTGCTAGTGGAACGCTAGCATTGTGCTAGCGAGTTGCAATCCTAGCACGATGAATCCGTGGGGGACACGGTCGTTCGCAGCCAAATCCGCGCAAGAAAAAGCCCGCACGTGGCGGGCCAAGACTCAGCACATGATGCGACGTAACGTCTCGCCACGCAGCAATCCGCCAACCCTCGCTTCCTGCAGAGCGCGGGCTCCGGACCGTAAGTAGAGTTTTATTCAGTCATCACCAGAACGTGAGTCCCGCAGCAAGCGCACCCCGAATCACCTCCTCGTCCTCGTCTTCGAGTTCGAATGTACTCTTCAGATTGGGAAAAAAGACAGCAGGCGTAGCGCCGGGCTCATGTATTGTTATCCCTCTGTTCGCTTGGTTAAGATAATCGGCCAGCATTTGCGGCTCATCACGGGAGCTTGATTTTACTAAACCCCGATAGACATCAAAATGTTTCTCCATCAACTGCCTGACCGTATTTGGACCCCGGCCGTCCGGCAGCGTGTCCATGACGATTTCTTTCACTTCCTCCCACCGCGCGAGCTGGGCTGGCGTCAAGGATGTCGAGGACACCAATTTCCCCGATAAAACATCCTCGCCCCTTGAGTTGAGCTCATACCCAGAGTGGCGGTCGGTTATAAAGGGGGCGAGGGCGGCAATGTATGCCTCAACTCGCGCCTCGGTAAATCCTGTGGAGGCTGCTATATCCGATGCCATTTGTCCCGGATATGCGGCAATATAGTAGAGGACCGCCTGAACACCCGCATCCGTTGAAAGGCTCGCACCATCGAGTGCGTCCAGAAATCGCGAGGCTATTGTTTGGGTATCTGACTTCATTGTGAGATTCTATTTTCTTGGGCAGCAGAGGCGAGGCAATAGTTGCATTTCATGTCATCTCGTTCAGGCTCGCAATACGTTTCGCGCCGGTCCTTTTCACATCCCCGCGACGCGGCACGACCACCCGTCCCGAGTTCAGCCGAATACTACGCTGGAGCCCCATCAAACTGCAAACAGATGGCGTTTGATGCGGCTCTGGCTCCGAAACCGATGGCGGGGCTGATTGCGCGTCAGTAAACCGCGCTCGTCAGGCTCCGGGTGATGGGTGGTGCAGACGATGGCTGCACAATCAAGTGTTCGCCTGCTGAATGAGCACCACTTTCAGCGGGCGAACAAATCAAACACGCGCCATGCTTAGAGCCAGCTCCATCGATTCAGAACTCTCCGCAGATTCCTGACTATCCGCGGGCCTCTCGTGCGAGACTTGGCCGCTACGCGGTCATGTCGCGAAGCGGGGATGGAATTTCGAGAAACAAGATGATGTTCGATGCACAGCACCACACCATCACAATTGTGTAAGGGCCACGCGATTCCGGGCTGCTAGGCCAGCCGAGGAGTCTCAAGCCCGGATGGCCAGTCACTGCCTGCTGCCACGCGTCATTCAAGATGAGGGCACGCCAATCAGGATGAGAATGAAGGTGGAGCGGCGGCGACTGGCGTGGCGCAGCGCCGGCGAGGCGTAGTGGCGCAGGAGTCTCGTGCTGCGCCGCTCGCAAAGCAGGCACCAGGCCACCCGAACGCCGCGCCGGCGACCTGCGGAGAGCGCCTAGTTGGGGCAGACCGCAAGCTGTGTGCTGCAGGGCTGCTTGGATGCTCGCGGACGGGGAGCAGGGCACCTGGGGCGCAAAGCAAGCTGGCCTGTCGGATTCGGGGCGTTACTAGGAGCGGCGAAGGGCCCAGAAATGAATAGGGTGTGCGACCGCTCCGACGTTAGAGAATAGTCATGCAGCCTGCAGCGGCTCTCCGACGTCTCACTTGCACATCGCTGCCGACCATACTGCTTATCTGTCTTTTGCCGTCGGTCAGCGCTATACGTAGGTAGTCGCATCTCGCAAATCAGTTAACCTGGAAATGAGAAGGTCATGAACCAGAAGCCGAACTCCTGCATGGAAGCGTCCAGGAAGGATGAGTATGAAATCGAATACGAGGCCACCGCCGAGGAGTACCTCGGCGATTACGACGATGAATTCCCGCCGGTAACTCCAGTGCTGCCCCAGCAGCAAGTCAGCGGACACATACCGCACGCGCCGACGGCGGCGGCCGCAAGCTGCGTAACGTACTGACTCGTTTTCCTCTCTGTGGCGGTATGTTGGGCCCCCTCGAGGGGCCCTTTTTTATAGCGAGAATTACCGCTCAGAGTTGAGCTTTCAGGCGATTGAAATGCCGCGCCTTGTCCTTTGCTTCTTCAATGTCGAGCTGTCGCGCGAAGTTGGGGCGGTCCGTGTCGAACAGCTCTACGCCTGCGGTATCGCACATGATGCGGGCAGCTTCGACGGCCTCCGGGTACGGCATGAGGCGGTGAGTCTGCAGCATCAGATTGCCCGGAACCTCTGCCATCAGTCGTGCCCACCAGAAGTCTGAGATGCAGAGCCCTTGGTCATCGTCATCACTGGTCATGCTGTCGCCGTAGACCAGGTATTCATCCGTCGCCTTAAACAGTGCGATAGCCCCAACAGCGGCACACGGTACCACCGAAACCGCATCAAGCACTGGCTGCCGGCCAGTCGACGTGAAAGTGGAACCGGGCATCGCCCACCCGATGAACTCGATTCCAGGCGCGACGTCCTTAATCTCGCTGGATGCCTCCGGCAAGGCAATGTTATCTGCCTCGAATAGGTCGCCGTCCAGGGTGTCTGACCAGCTGTGTTGCACAAGGCAGGGGATGCCAAGGACTGCTCGCGGGAAGTGCATCAGCAGGTCTCGCAGCAACACCAGCAGATTGTTGAGGAGCTCGGTGGGGCATTGAGAAATGAGTCGCTCGACGTCACCTGGCTCCGCACTGTAGAGCCACCGGCGGTAGAGCCGACACATGCGCACGTACTGTCGTTCATTAACACCTTCGCGAAGGCAGACGAGCAGTTGCGTGGATAGGTCTGGATGACGCACTTTCGCTCCTTGATGTGCCGATTTCGCCCAACTGTATATCAATGCAATTTGTTTGGCTTCGCAATATTCGCGCGTTATGCAATCGCTCCGTATAACTTGCAGCAAGCTTCCATGGACATTGCTGTCCGAGTGGAAACTGAGCGATTCTGTCGAATCGACCTCCGTGCCGCTAAACGTGGGTATGGTCCCGTGAATCCCGACGCGATGTCGGAATTTTCCAATCCACCCAAACAAGGAGCCCAGATGCCCGCGACCGACCTAACAACAGACGCCACCGCGCGCCAAATGGATGCATATTCGCAGTACCGCGATGCGCTGATTCAATATCTTTTTCTGGCGAAAGCGCGACAGTACTTGGGGCAAGTCGAAAGTGTGGCAGGCACTACTGACCGAACACTACGCAAGCAATTCGAGGACCGATTTCAGCGTCTGACGGACCGCCAGGCGAGGCTCGAAGTTGTGCTGAGTGGCTTCATGAACAACCCGCTCATTACCCACCGCAAGAATCGCGGCCGAACGATTCACGCGGGGAATCAACAGGTGACGAGTGTCCCGATGGCCGCCGAAACCACGGACACCGACGGCATCTCATATGGCGTAGCCGCGTTCGATAGCGGACACAGATTCGCCGCAGATACGAGCGTCGACGATTGGCAGTTTTCGCCGGACCCGTCACCGTCGACAAACATCAACGGCCTGCCGATGGTTGGGAATGTAGACATTCACGGCAACACCTACGGTTCTACTGTCTTCGACAGCAACAACGGCTTCTGACCCGGCGGTCAATGCAAAAAAGGGCTCCACTGCAAGGTGAGAGCCCTTTGAGTTTTTTGCCGCTATCGCTCGCCAGCAGCAATCAACGCTACCACCGCCAGTTTGACCTTGACCGCCTGCACCGCCAATGGCGGCATGTTGTGATACGTGATGAGTATCGACTGCTCGTCAGTCACTTGCTGCAACAGCGCGTCTGCGCGCTGAGAGAGCATTTCCAGCCGTGAGCAGTGCCACCAGCTCTGGAGCGTCGCTCGCCAACCCACCACGGGCAAAGCGAGCTCAGCAGCAAAATTGCTCTCAAGAATGTCGAGCTCCCGCAACGCGTCTTGCAGCACCTCGGCGCTGCGTGGCTTTGCCCGATACACATCGACCCTCGCCATTAGCCCGCCGACCGGCACGGCAATGCTGACAGTCGGCTGCAACTTGTAGAGCGCGTAGGCCACTTCGTTTAACTCTTTCATGAGATGCGCTTCGTGTGCGCGCCCAGCACTTTCGTTCGCCATCTGCCTTTCCTCCGCGGTTACCGCCCAACGGGCGTCTATTCCCGTATAGGAAAAGTGCGGTCAATGCGACGGACCCGGAGACGGCGAACAAGGAAATTATCCTGGACACAGACAGGAACGCGTCGTACGCGATATTTCCACAATGCGCATCCTCAACACGGCGACCGCCATATAACACCATCGCCCAGCGCATTGACATGCTTAATGTTTGCGCATAGGATGTCGAATCCTGATGCAAGGTTGCCGCAAGGCACCGACACATACGGTCGATAATTGACGGGCATCCCCCGTCGCCCTCCATGGGTCCTTTGACGCTATCACGCAAGCCTGCGTGTGCGATAACCATGGAGAATCGACATGCAGCGAACCAGAACCGCCAACTCAGTATCTCCTGCCCAGTTCCGTCCGGAATACGCGCTCAGCGCCCGCCCAATCTGTCAGCGGGCAGCACACTCTCAGTCAAGCCTACCCCCCGACGCTAACGGCGCCCGTTTTTCGCACGCGTGCCCCGTCGAAGCTACCGCAAAGGCTGCCGCCCAATCTGCCGTCGCGCTCATCGAAGCCGAGTTCAAGAACAACCGCAGGTTCTATGAGTACAAATTGCGCTGTGCAGGCGTCGCTTGGCACGAGCTGCCTGATGCCCTGTGCGAGATGTTCGCTCTCGCGGTCATGTGGGCCCAGTCGTACGACCCCAGCAAGAGCGGAATCTCGAGCTGGCTGGGCAATCAAGTCGTGCGGACCGTCGCGAGCTCGATACTTGGAAGCCGTCGTCCCAACTGGCGACATCAGCAGGAGCGTGAACTGTCTGCAGAAGCGCTGATGACCGATGCGGCGCAAGACTCGTCCGAAATGACCATCAACAGCTTCGTTAGCGCCGGCGCACAGGTCGATGACCTGAATGTTGTGGCGTTTCTGAACAAACTGTCCACCGAACTAACCCCCACCGAGACGACCGTCATCGACATCTGCGGTGTCGACCTGCTACATGAGCGCCTGACAGCAGCACAACTCGTCCAAGTACGCGAACTGCTGAACGTGCGCAGCCTTACCACCGTTCGCGCGTTCACGCAAAAGCTCGGCGGCAAAATGCGCAAGCTGGCGCTCGCCTATTTCGATGCACAAGACCTGGTGGGGCGCCCAGGTTTCGACAAATGGGCCGCCTGATTTTCGTTCGCCCCTCTTACGGCTGACCATTCACGACAGGCGCCGGGTGTTTCATGCACGGCTGCTCGCGCTATACCAATGTAGAAGACGCGTTCACGAATCTCTCTGCAAAGAACACAGAAAGGTTCCAGTCGTTTACATCAACTACTACTCAGAGAGAAGGGCATGAGCATCATTGCTGTTCTGAACACGAAAGGTGGTGTCGGTAAAACGACCGTAGCCCTGAATCTGGCAATTGGCCGGGCGGTCCAGGGCGGCAACGTGCTTGCCGTGGATGGTGACCGCCAAGGAAGCTTGCTGGCAGCACTGGCCAACCGCGGCGACCGCATGCCCTTCATCGCGGTAGCGCAATATGTGGACGGTCAGGTGCTGAGGCAGCAAGTGCAACGCGCTGCATCGCTCTACGACGACATCGTGATTGATGCCGGTGGCCGCGACAACACTGCTTTGCGCGCAGCCCTGCTGCTCGCAGACAAAGTCATCATTCCGTTCCTTCCGCGCTCATTTGACGTCTGGTCACTCGATGACATGAGCGTCCTCCTGGCAGAAGCTCGCGCAATCAAAGAGGTAGATGCCTACGCGCTGCTATCGATGGCGGACGCTCGGGGCAGCGACAACGATGTCGCAAGTCAAGCCGTGCCAGCAGGAATACAACTGTTGCGTGCCTTTCTGGGGCGCCGCAAGGCCTTCGCGGATGCTGGCGGCGCCGGTCTGGGCGTACTTGAGCTGAAAGCAAATCGAGATAGCAAGGCTATTGCTGAAATGCAGGCGTTGCTTGCCGCCGTCTTCAACTGATACCCGACAATAAGGAGCTCTCCATGGCAGTCATTTCACGCGTCAAGCCTGCTTCAGCTGAAGCATTTATAGGCAGCGCTCCGGATGCTGGCGCCGTCGCGCCAGCGGCGGCCGCAGTCCGTGCCAAGACTATCCGCAAGTCTGGCAAGAAGAACATCATCTCCGTGTCTATCGACCCGACCGTGCTCGATGAACTCGACGGCTATGCGAATGGCATGGGTATGAGTCGCGCGGCCGTGATTACCTACGCGGTAAAGAAACTGCTAAAAGATGAGTGAATTGCCTCGCCTATCTGCTTGGCACCACCGCAATCAATGTGCATACACATTGACGCGCTCATGCGGAACATGAGCCGTGGTTGTTTCGCATGGCACGCGCGTAAATCGTGGTCGCGCGCTGATTTTTCCGGAAAGTTACCGCTATACGGAATCATCTGCACGGTAAATACAGCCGACCCTCGAGGAACAGAACAACGACATTCGTTAAGACCGCTATGACTGATACCCTGCAGCAGCGCAAGCCATTCTTAAGGCTCGTGACCAGCGCATCCGCGGCTGAGACCCCTCACGCGACCACGCCAATCAAGCCGAAGGCTCCCATCCGCCGTCAAGCCAAAGCTCGCGGCACGGCCGAGAGCGATTACCCGTTGCGCGCGATTCTCGACATTGAGGTCTCGTGGGTATCAAAAAAGACCATTGAGCAGATGTGCCACCTCAATACGCCCGAAGCGGAGCTGACTCACCAGCAGCGCGGGGAACGTCGCCTGCTTGGTGACTACGGCCTGAAAGCGAAACCGGCCATTGGGTCACTGCCGCCGGCAATCGTGCTTGAGAACAAGCGCTGGTTCAGAAAAAGTCGACCCGAACTCAAGCATCTCGCGAACCTACTCGAAGAAAGCGGTGGTGTCGTGCCATACACACCCGGATGCCCGCGTATCACCCAGAAGTTCGTGCCACCGGCTCCAATGAGCCAGACTGGCACACCGTTGTTAGCAGTGCTGCAGGCGAAACTCACCCCTGAACTGACAGTCGAAGACGCCTGTCATCTGCGAATCTTGGACGAAGATGATGACGTTCCGACGGCTGAACAGTTTCTTGAGCACGTACGCCTGTTTCGAGAATCCGGCCTGAACGCGAGCCCGGTCTTCCTCGATATGAGCTCCGGCACAACTATCCCCCCAGCGATTGTGTT
Source organism: Caballeronia sp. NCF2 (assembly GCF_023631205.1). Classification (NCBI taxonomy): domain Bacteria; kingdom Pseudomonadati; phylum Pseudomonadota; class Betaproteobacteria; order Burkholderiales; family Burkholderiaceae; genus Caballeronia; species Caballeronia sp. NCF2. The sequence goes on from NZ_JALQDN010000001.1 coordinate 108,439, forward strand.
GCGTGATGAGAAAATCTTTGCGGCGACATTTCCAGAACTGGCTCACCTGATACCGTTGATGAAAGAAGTCGGTGGCGTAGTGCCATACACGAGAGGGCTTCCAAGAATCATGAAACCGTCGACCTCGTTAAAGCTCAGGGCCGAGAGGCATTTGCGCGTCGTGCCGGCCAATCCAGCGTAGCAAGCTGAGCAATTTCTCAAATTGCAAAAAACACACCCCAATCCATGGCAGTTTTGACTGGTGTGTTTTCCTTTCCGAAAAATCACCAGTCAAGACAACGCATTTCTTCGCGGCATATGACACGGCAAGGCGTTCCTATACTAAAAATCCGCGGTTACCAAAGCCGGTGACCGCATTGTCTAACTCGTCGCAAACCAGCGCGAGGACATGTTTTGAGCCGCCCAATGGCGAGATATGAGGTCAGCTACCTGAATAGCTGGACTGCGACGCACATCGAGTGCGTCCATGTCGAACATCAAGCAAGTCTTGTCTGCCATCCCGTTCTTGAATCGGGATGGAAGCAAACGCGAAAACATTGCTCTCCAGAACATCGTTCGGGAGATTCTTCCTGACAGCCGCGTAACTGCGTGCATGCGTCACCGCCTGGGTGCCTCGTCGGTATCTGTCGGTACAACCGAGCGCGGCGGCACTCATCTTGGAGGGCTCATGGTCTGCGATGCGGGACACACCTGTCCTGTTTGCCATGCTCGAAAAATGGCCAAGGAGCGGCGGATAGTTTCCCGCATTGTTCAAGACCACTATCAGTCCGGCGGCATTCTCGTCGATTCAGTGCTTACTGTTCCGCACTTGGTCTGCGAACCCCTGTCGGATGTCCTGGAGCGCCTAGATTCGGTCTGGGAGTGTCTTCGCAGCAGGCCCATCTGGAAGGAGCTCGCTCGCAAGCTGGGCGTTGTTGGATGTGTACGGCGATTCGAGATGACGCTGGGCGCGCACGGCTGGCACCCCCACTTCCACGTCAGCTTTCTGTGTGATGTGGCGCATGCCGAGGAAATCAAGGGTCATTCATGGCGTGCGGCACTGGACGACGCATTCAGCATCGTCTCGGGCCATTGGCGCCAGGCTGGAAAGGAGGCCGGCATCGCGATTTGCGAAGAGGCGCAAGCGGCCGTCGCAATCATCGGGCACGTGGACGCCCAGCGGGCTGTGAGCTACAACACGAAGAATATGGGCTACTGCCGGAAGGTCGAGAGCCTGACGCCGATGGATTTGCTCCGCGTTGCGGCGCAAATAGATGATGCGGCCATCGTGCGTACCGCGAAAAGGCTATTCGCTGAGTATGCACGTGCCACTAAGGGGAAGCACATTTTGAGCTACACCGGGACGGCCAGGACCGCCCGTCGTGGAGCCGTCGCACAAGCTGAGGCGGATGGTGCCGAAGTTGTCCAAGAGAAGCTGGGCATCGTGTCGCCAGACGCGTGGCGCGCCATCGTGAAGAACGGACTGCGCGAAGTCCTGGCGGTTGTGAAATCGCGCCGCGAGCTCGTTGCGGTCGTGCTCCGAGCGGCGCTCGACACTGGGTGCGGGCGCATTCCACTCGGGTGGATGCAGTTGTGCTTTGAAACGAAAACCGTAGTTAGGTCAAGCTGTCCGCCCGTGCGCCGGCTCACAGTCAATGGAGCTTGGTCCAAGGCATAGACCGGCCGGACCTGTACCCTAGAACGTCCCGACATCAGACGACTCAATCATGAGCATGCGCGTGTTTATAGATACCGAATTCACGAACCTGCAGGACCGGGAGCTGATTAGCATCGCGCTTGTTGCTGAAAATGGCACAGAGTTTTACGGGGAGTCGAGCGACTTTGACCGTTCCCGCTGCAGCGGCTTTGTGCAGGAAGTGGTCTTGCCGCAACTCGGCATGCCCGCGGCGCGGTCCATGCCATATCTGGAGCTCCGGCGGGAAGTCCAGGAGTGGCTCCGACGTTTTCCCCGTCGAGACAATCCGGTTATTTGCTATGACTATGACGGCGACCTGAAATTGCTGGAAGTTTTAATCGGCGGCGGGCTTCCACCAGGATGGCGGCACGAGAGCATTTGGAGCAAGATAGACTCATTTCGGCAAGGTGAGTTTTTTGCCGAGCATGGTCACCGGCATCACGCCTTGTGGGACGCTCGCGCGAATTGTGCAAGCGTACAGCGCAGAGCCATAAGTTAGCTCGTGGTCAACGAGCAGCAATTGGCGTGTGTCTAAGCGGGAATTCTCGCTGTGCCGACATCCATTGACTGTGAGCCCCCAATATCGCGACATACCGGCAGTCCAGTTAAAACTTGAGAACGACTCTGATACATCGATTGCGATGCCCCGCAAGCGGCCGATGCAAAGACCGAGATATTGCGGCACCACTGCCCGTCGGCTGTGGAATTGAGCTGACCGGTGCAGAGTTTCCGACAGGCTGACTGCCCGATGAGGGGTGTCGGAGCGTTGGCAAAATGTGGCATCGTGCCAAACGGCTGTGTCGTCGTATTGCGGATTCGTGGGAAGACATGGCCCGACAGATGGACGAGCATGCGACGCAGAGGCGGCTGAAGTTTTAAGTCGCCTGCGCGAGGGCAATATATGAACATGTCGTCGGCCGGAACGCGACGCGCCCCGACAATCAAACAGCTTCCGGGCAAAAGAATAGGCATACCCGTTTGAGCATATCGGGCGATAATTACTCAAGCGGGGGTGCCTTAGTAGTGCTGTTGCAATTTCTGCGGTCGAAAATTCTTGGCAGGATTCCCAGCCTAACCGACTTTGGGGCATGTCATGGGGCACGTTGAAGAGTCGCCACCAGATATTCGGTACTATTGCTTTGGTGTTTTTACAACAGTTCAGGAGCCCTCCTCTCCACCACGAATCCAAAGGGCCTGTCTCAAACCCCAGGCCCTTTCCCATTTCTGCACCCATCTGCACTTCCCCAACCGGCTAAACTGATCGCCATACAAAACATGCGAGGCCCGCATGCACTTCGAAATCCGCGAAATCGACCACGTCGTCATCCGCTGCGCCGATCTCGACCGCATGGTGGACTTCTATCGCGTCGTATTAGGTTGTCCGGTCGAGAAGGAGCAGCGCGATATCGGCCTCGTGCAGATGCGCGCGGGCCGTTCGCTGGTCGATCTGCTGGCCGTCGGCGCGAAAATCGATCGGCCGGAGAGCGGTCAGCCCGGCGCGGGTCGCAATATGGATCATCTGTGCGTGCGCGTCGAACCGTTCGATGCCGACACGTTACGCGCGCATCTCGAAAAGCATGGCGCGCGCATCGGTGAAGAGGCGCGACGATACGGCGCCGAAGGCTTCGGCCCGTCGCTCTATTTCTTCGATCCGGAAGGCAACATGATCGAGTTCAAAGGTCGGCCCGACGTCTGATGTTCAGGCCGCGCCGTCCTTCAGAACGTTCCAGCGGATCGCGACGGCGTCGGCAGTCTCGCTGCCTAGCGTGACGTCGCCGTCCTGCACCATCATCTGCAAACGCATCGTCCGTTCGGCCAGCTTGCCGAGCGCTTCTGCGATGCCATCCGCGAGCGACCAGACCGTCACGTTCTGCAACCGTTCGACCTTGCCCTTCACGCCGTTCCACCAGATATCCGCGGTCTTTCCCGCATACGCGATCACGATCACGCGCTCCGAGCGGCCACTCGCCTTCGAGATGCGCCGTTCGTCCGGCTGGCCGACTTCGATCCACGTCTGGATCTGCCCGGTGAGATCCTTTTGCCACAGATCGGGCTCATCCGTGTCGGACAAGCCTTTGCAGAATTCGAGACGCTCGTCGGCGAACATGCCGAACGCGGCGACGCGCACCATCATCCGTTCGTCCGTCTCCGAGGGATGGCGCGCAATGGTCAGGGAATGATCGCCGTAGTAGTGGCGATCCATGTCGGCAATTTGCAGGTCTGCCTTGTAGATCGTGGATTTGAGAGCCATTTAGCATCGGACGCCGGTCTTTCGGCCAGCGGAAAAGAATTGTCGAGATGGCGCGAGCGTTTGCGCGCCAAACCGACATTGTGCGGGGAATCGAAGGAAATTTGGAAGACGCCGACGCGCACGATCGTGCTTCGATCGCGGCGGAATGGATTGATGGCCTGTTGCCGACGATCAATTCACGGATAAATCCCGCTTCCGGCGCAATTCAATAATCGCGCCGGATCGTCGGCTAGATATTCTGCGAGGAACCGCTTATTGATCGATGAAACGATCCGCGGTCCACATACCTTGCGTGTCGCTATTTGAGGCGTTGACGAATTCGATGTCATGGCCCACCACGCGAATCACGCGAAAATGCGAATCGACCGGAGTCGAAATGCATTCGAAACCCTCGAAGAACTGCTGCATCTTCTGATGCTCGCCGGCTTTCGCGTGTTGATCGGCCGAATCGAACTTGTCCTTGGATAAGCAGCCATACGAGTTTGGTCTGAAAGTGAACGTCTGCTGAGGCTGAATAACGCCGTCCTGGGCTTGCGCTGCGGAAACGGTTGCAAACAAACCCATCATCGCGAAGAGAATACCGACGCGTCTTTTCATGTATAGCCCCCAAACGAAACCGTTTCGAAATTAGCTATGTATTTAAAAGCGGCTGACCGCAAAACTCATGCTAGTTGACGGAGGCAAACTTGCAAGCATATGTTATGTGCGACCGCAACACGTCAGAATGTCGCAGGCGCTTTTCAAGTGAAGCGGCAATTGAAATCCAGTTAAAAATCGCGAAAACGAAGCGCGAAAAGAAATGAAAGCTCGCTCTTATGCCGGAAGGACTGTGACAATTTGCCTGCCGCGCGCGCGTGGTGCGTTGCATTAGACGCCCGTGAGACTGATCCAATACATAACGACCGATGCGCTCTGCGCGCGTCAAGATGGCCAATCGGCCTATTGCAAGCGTTCGGCGTTCATGGATAAATCGACGCATCGAACTCTGGAGATCAAGCATGACCCTTGCCCAATGGCTGCCGTTCGCGATCGCGTCGGCGATCCTCGTCGCGATTCCCGGCCCGACCGTGCTGCTCGTCGTGTCCTACGCGCTCGGCCACGGCCGCAAGTACGCATTCGCGACGACCATCGGCGTCGCGCTCGGCGACCTTACCGCGATGACCGCATCGATGCTCGGCCTCGGCGTGGTGCTGGCGGCATCGGCTGAATTGTTCATGGTCGTGAAGTGGATCGGCGCGGCGTATCTCGTGTACCTCGGCATCAAGCTTTGGCGCGCGCCGGTGGTCGATACGGACGCGGTCCAGCCTACCGGCGAACTGCGCACGAGCCGAATCATGGCCCACGCGTACGCCGTCACGACGTTGAACCCGAAGAGCATCATTTTCTTCGTCGCGTTCGTGCCGCAATTCGTCGATCCCCACGCGGCGAGCGTGTCGCAGATCGCGATTCTCGAAGCAACCTTCGTCGGACTGGCGGCCGCCAACGCGTTCGCCTACGCGCTGCTCGCGTCCGGCGCGCGCAAGGCGATCCGCAAGCCTTCCGTGCAGCGCGCGGTGAACCGCACCGGCGGCGCGCTCCTGATGGGCGCGGGCATTTTCGCCGCGGCATGGAAAAAAGCAGCATGAGTCAGCCGGACGATTGGACCGCAAGCGCGCGGCGCGTGTATTTCGGCCTGCTCGACGACTGGAACAGGCAGGACGCGGCCGCGATGGCGGCGCGCTTCACGGAGCGCGGCAGTCTTGTCGGTTTCGACGGCAGCGCCATCGACGGGCGCGCCTGCATCGAGGCGCATCTTCAGCCGATATTCGCCCAGCATCCGACGCCGCGTTTCGTCGCGAAGGTGCGCGAGGTGAGGCGCATGGCGAACGGGCAGACGTTGCTGCTGCGTGCCGTCGCGGGCATGTGGCCGCGCGGCGCGACGGCGCTCGAGCCGAGTCTGAGCGCGGTTCAGACGATGGTGCTGTCGCTTTGCGATGGCGTGTACCGGATCGAGATGTTCCAGAACACGCCTGCCGCGTTTCACGGACGGCCGGAAGAAAGCGAAAAGCTCAGCGTGGAATTGCGCGAGCTCGGCAAACCGGCGGGCGCGTAGTTATTTGGACGTCTACTTTCCGATGCAGAAGCGGCTAAAAATCACGCCGAGCAAGTCATCGGAAGTGAATTCGCCCGTGATCGCGTTGAGATCGTCTTGCGCGAGCCGCAGTTCTTCCGCGAAAAGATCGAGCACTTGCGACTGTTGGTCGGCATGTCCGGCGGCGAGCGCGAGATGTTCCCGCGCCTCGCGCAGCGCGATCAGATGGCGCTCGCGGGCGAGATACACGCTCTCTGCGCCCGCTTGCCAGCCCGCGATCTTCAGCAGCTCGTCGCGCAGCAGCGAAATGCCATCGCCGGTTTTCGCCGACAGATTGACTTCGCGCGCGTGACCTTCCGCATCGCGCACAGATGACGGCGCGCCCGCGAGGTCTGTCTTGTTCATCACTCGCACGACGGGCACGCCAGCCGGAAAGCGCGCCGCGATGGCCTGATCTTCCGGCGTCACGCCTTCGCGCGCATCGAGCAGATGCAGCACGACATCAGCGCGCTCGATTTCGCCCCACGTGCGCTCGATGCCAATGCGCTCCACCTCGTCCTGCGTCTCGCGCAGCCCCGCCGTGTCGATGATGTGCAGCGGAATGCCTTCGACCTGAATCGTCTGCGCGACCTTGTCGCGCGTCGTTCCGGCAATCGGCGTGACGATCGCCAGTTCCGCGCCCGCGAGCGCATTCAGCAGCGACGACTTGCCCACGTTCGGCTGGCCCGCGAGCACGACCGACAGACCCTCGCGCAAAAGCGCGCCCTGACGCGCGTCGGCGAGAACCGTGTCGAGCCGCTCGCGGATGCGCGCGAGCTTCCCGCGCGCGTCCGCGGCTTCGAGAAAGTCGATCTCTTCCTCGGGAAAATCCAGCGTCGCTTCGACGAGCATGCGCAGCGTAATCACGTCTTCGACCAGCGCATGGATCTCGCGCGAGAACGCGCCTTCCAGCGAACGCCCGGCCGAGCGCGCGGCGGCTTCGGTGCTCGCTTCGATCAGATCGGCGACGGCCTCCGCCTGCGCCAGATCGAGCTTGTCGTTGAGAAACGCGCGTCGCGTGAATTCACCCGGCTCGGCGAGCCGCAGGCCGAAATCGCGGCCGGCTTCGATCGCCCGTTGCAGGACGAGTTGCAGCACGATCGGGCCGCCGTGTCCTTGCAACTCCAGCACATGCTCGCCGGTGTAGGAGTTGGGCGCGGGGAAATAGAGCGCGATGCCGCGGTCGAGCGCTTCGCCGTTGCCGTCGCTAAACGGCACGTAGCTCGCATGACGCGGCGCGAGCGCCTGGCCGCACAACGCGTGCATCGCCTTTTGCGCGGCGGCCTCGCCTGCGCGACCGAACGACAGCCGCACGACGCCGATCCCGCCACGCCCCGGTGCGGTGGCGATTGCGACGATTGGATCGGTGTCGTTGCTCAGCATGTCGATGCGCAATGTGATGGTTTCAAAGTGCGGGCATTGTATCGCGGCGTCTGATTCCCTTTGTCCAGCGCTGTCGGAAGCGTCCCATATGAATTATCTTTTTTGAGATAGAGGATCCCAACGAAACGGAAAGCGAAACTTCGTGCATTGAAGAACGCAAGCCGCGCAGCGATTGGCGATATGATGCAAGCTCGCTGCCAAACGGCAATCAACAACAACACTTAATCAAGATAAAGAGGCGCAGCCTCGCGCCAAAAGTAGCGCAATTGGTTGACTGGTAAGCAGCGATTGCCTCGCACAATCCAGCCCATGCCTACACCACAAGAAAAGGCCGATTTCTCCGAGCGGCTCAAATTCTCGATGACCCGCGCACCCGAAAAGATGCGCGGAGCGACTGATCTCGCATTGCACTTCAACCTGCGCTATCAAGGCGAGCCCGTTTCGCCGCAGACGGCGCACAAGTGGCTCACCGCGCGTTCGATCCCGACCGCCGACAAGCTGAAGACGCTCGCCGACTGGTTCAAGGTCGACCAGCACTGGCTGCACTACGGGCCGCCGCCGAGCGGCAATCCGCAGGTCACGCCGAAGCCGCTTGCGCGCGACGAGCAATATCCCGCGTCCGAGGAGACGCTCGAACTGGCGACGAAGATCGAAGCGCTGTCGCCGCATCATCGATACTTGCTCGAGGAGCTCGTCGAGCAGTTCTACGGATCGATGAAGCGGTAAATTCCCACTCCACCAAAACAAAACGCCCGGCCAGAGCCGGGCGTTTTCGCATCAAAAGCAGACGCAGCGCTTACGCCGCCTTCTTACTCTTTCCCATCATGCGCGTGATGTAGTACTGCTGCGCGATCGACAGCACGTTGTTCACCACGTAGTACAGCACGAGACCGGCCGGGAAGAAGAAGAACATGACCGAGAACGCGATCGGCATGAACATCATCATCTTGGCCTGAACGGGGTCCGGCGGCGTGGGGTTCAGCTTCGTCTGCAGGAACATCGAGACGGCCATCAGCACCGGCAGGATGAAATACGGGTCTTGCTGCGACAGATCGTGAATCCAGCCGATCCACGGCGCGCCGCGCATTTCCACCGACGACAGCAGCACCCAGTACAGCGAGATGAACACCGGAATCTGCACGACGACCGGCAGACAGCCGCCGAACGGATTGACCTTCTCGGTCTTGTACAGCGACATCAGTTCGGCGTTCATCTTCTGCGGATCGCTCTTGAAGCGCTCGCGGATCTGCTGCATGCGCGGCGTGATTTCCTTCATGCGCGCCATCGACTTGTAGCTCGCCGCCGACAGCGGGAAGAACACGGCCTTGATGAGCAGCGTGAGCAGCACGATCGCCCAGCCCCAGTTGCCGACATAGCTGTGAATCTTCTCGAGCAGCCAGAAGAGCGGTTTGGCGATGATCGTCACCATGCCGTAATCCTTCACCAGCTCCAGACCCGGCGCGATGCCTTCGAGCATGCGCTCTTCTTCCGGACCGGCGAAGAGACGCGCATCGACGTTCACGGTCTGTCCCGGCGCGATGGTCTGCGCGGGCATCGTCACGCCGACGCGGTACAGGTCCGGGTCGATCTTCTGCACGTAGATGTCGCGCTTCACGCCTTGCTGCGGAATCCACGCGGACGCGAAATAGTGCTGCACCATCGCGATCCAGCCGTTATCCGACGAGGTCTCGAACGTTGCCTTGTTCTTGTCGATGTCGGAGAAGTCGATCTTCTGGAAGTGCTTCTGATCCGTGTAGACCGCCGGCCCGATGAAGGTATGCGAGAAGCGCGGCGTCTCGACCGGCGTGTTGTCGCGCACGAGCTCCATGTAGAGCTTCGGCGTGACCGGCGCGGTGCCCACGTTCTCGATCTTCGTATCGACGTTGATCACATAGCTGCCGCGCGTGAACGTGTAGGTCTTGATGACCTTCACGCCACCCTTCGCGGGCGATTCGAACGCGATCTTCAGCGTCTTTTCGTCGCCCGTCAGCGAAGTCTGGCCGGGAACGGGCGTGAAGATGTCGTTGTGATTCGGGAAATCGCCGCCGAGCAGGCCCGTGCGCGCGAGATACGTGTGGTTCGCGGTGTGATCGAACAGCGTGATGTAAAGGTCCGGCTGCTTGCCGTCGCCTTCCTTGACCAGCGAAAGCTTGGAGAGCGTGCCGCCGCGCGTGTCGATTTCACCGGAATACACGTCCGTCGTGAACTTGACGAGCTGCGATTGCGCCGTGGCGGGCGGCGTCGTCGATCCGGGAGCGGCCGTGCCCGCGGGCGCGTTCGGCAGTTCGGACGGCTGCGCGCCGGATGCGGCCGAGCCCGGTGCCGGGTTGCTGGCGGTCTTCGCCGGTTGCGTCGCGCTCGGGAAGAACATCGACGGGCGCCCATGGTCGCGTTGCCAGTTGTCGAACAGCAGGACAACTGACACGAAGAAGATGACCCATAGGACGGTGCGTTTGATATCCATGCGTTGTCTCAGTGTCGATCGGAAAGCGCTTTAGCGCCGTTTGGTGTTGAAAGCTTGTCTTGCCCGGGGCTTGTGGCGTCCGCGCCAGATTCTTGTGCGTTGGGAGGCGGCACGAGATCGACGCCGCCCGCCGAAAGAGGATGGCAGCGGCAAAGCCGCTTCACGGCGAGATACGTGCCATGCGCGGCGCCATGATACTGGATTGCCTCGCGCGCGTAGTCGGAACAGGAAGGATAAAAGCGGCACCGGTTGCCGAGCAGAGGGCTCACAGCAACCTTGTAGAAGCGCAACAACGCGATGAGTGCCGTTTGCATAAGCTTCGCGCCGCGCGCCGGACTTGCCGTGGAGGCGAGTCTGCGCAATCCGCGCTTCATGACCCTGACGGGCCGGATGATTCGTCGACGGCGGGCGCCTCGGGCGGCGCCGCCACGGTTTCGGCCCTGCGGCGCGCGGCTTCGCGCACGGCACGGTCGAACAAAGTTTCCAGCTCGCTGCCGACGAGCGCCCGAAGCGGCGGGGAGCTCGCGCTCGGCATTGCCTTGCGGTCGATCTTCGCGTGCAGCCGCACGAGAATGTCGAATCCGTCCAACTGCGTGCGACGCAGCCGGAACGCATCGCGCGCAAGCCGTTTGATCAGATTGCGCGTGACGGCGCGCGGCGCCTGCTTCTTGCCGATCACCAGCCCGAGCCGCGCTTCCTTTCCGGACGGCTTGCCGTACAGAACGAAATGCGGCGAACGGCGCCAGGGGCGCAAACGAAAAACGGATGAGAACTCATCCGTTTTCAGCAGCCTTGCGGCCTTGGGGAACGCGGCCTGCGCCGGCAACTGAACGATGTCCTGTCTCAAGACTTCTATGCGGCGCGTGAGCGGCTCGCCGTCGAGTGCGACATCCAACCGCGAGCGAACACTCGGCAGACTTAGATGGCCAGGCGCTTGCGGCCCTTCGCGCGGCGAGCGTTGATGACCTTGCGGCCGCCAGCGGTCTTCATGCGAACGCGAAAGCCGTGGGTGCGCTTGCGACGGGTAACGGAAGGTTGGTAAGTACGTTTCATGGTGCTCTCACTTGAGTTGATTGACCGCGCGGGCTAAGGCTCCAGTGTGGTCACTGCAAGCGCGATGGCCGGAGGTTCAGGAATTCTGTTTTCGCGGAACCCGCTATTTAAACCGTTTTCCTATTGACCGTCAATAGTTTAGCGCCACCGAACGCGTATTCCGGCGCATTTCCACCGCGTCCGACGTGCTGATTTGACCCTGTGGATAACTCGCGCGCCACCCTCGTTTGGCGTTAGAATCTCGCCTTACTCCCAAATATCCGCCCGCTGCTTCGGCCCGCCGTCCGCCCGCAAACCCTTGCGGCGTAAGCCTCCGGAGCATCCCTGCTCGGCCGTGCCGGGACTTGTCCGAACGTTCGGCAAGCACGGCCCGCAGGTGCGGAGCAAACCATAACGACCGCATTCGATGAACGATTTCTGGGAACACTGTTCCGCACTGCTTGCGCGCGAACTCACGCCGCAGCAGTACGTCACGTGGATCAAGCCGCTGACCCCGGTCGACTTCGATGCCGGCGCGAACACCTTGCGCATCGCCGCTCCCAATCGCTTCAAGCTCGACTGGGTGAAGAGCCAGTTCTCGGGCCGCATCGCCGATGTGGCGCGCGACTTCTTCAGCGCGCCCATCGACGTGCAATTCGTCCTCGATCCGAAAGCGACCGCGCGCAACGCCATCGGCGGCGGACCGAATGCCGCGCCACGTCCGACCGCGAGCGCGCCCGTCGCGCCGCGCGCCCCGGCGTCGGCTGCGGCCGCGCCTCAGTCGCCGACGGTCGTTGCGCATGCGAACGCCACCGCGCACATCAACGCGCTCGCCGCAGAAGCGGCACAGCAGGCGCAAGCCACGCAGGAAGATCAGGCCGATCTCGACCTGCCGAGCCTCGACGCCAACGAAGCCGCTGCCGGCCGACGCACGTGGCGTCCGGGCGGCGCGCCTTCGGCCGCGGGTGAAAACGATTCCGCCTACGAGCGCTCGAAGCTGAATCCGGTGCTGACGTTCGACAACTTCGTCACCGGTAAGGCGAACCAGCTCGCGCGCGCGGCGGCCATTCAGGTCGCGGACAACCCCGGCATTTCGTACAACCCGCTCTTTCTGTATGGCGGCGTGGGTCTCGGCAAGACGCACCTGATTCACGCCATCGGCAATCAGTTGCTGATGGACAAGGCGGGCGCGCGCATCCGCTACATCCACGCTGAACAATACGTGTCCGATGTCGTGAAGGCGTACCAGCGCAAGGCGTTCGACGACTTCAAGCGCTATTACCACTCGCTCGATCTGCTGCTCATCGACGATATTCAGTTCTTCTCCGGCAAGTCGCGCACGCAGGAAGAGTTCTTCTACGCGTTCGAGGCGCTCGTCGCGAACAAGGCGCAGGTCATCATCACGAGCGACACGTATCCGAAGGAAATCTCCGGCATCGACGATCGCCTGATCTCGCGCTTCGACTCCGGTCTCACGGTCGCGATCGAGCCGCCCGAACTGGAAATGCGCGTCGCGATTCTGATGAGGAAGGCGCTGTCGGAAGGCGTGAGCCTGTCGGAGGACGTCGCGTTCTTCGTCGCGAAGCATCTGCGCTCGAACGTGCGCGAGCTCGAAGGCGCGCTGCGCAAGATCCTCGCGTATTCGAAGTTCCATGGCCGCGACATCACGATCGAACTGACCAAGGAAGCGCTCAAAGACCTGCTGACGGTGCAGAACCGGCAGATCTCGGTGGAGAACATCCAGAAGACGGTGGCCGATTTCTACAACATCAAGGTCGCCGACATGTATTCGAAAAAGAGGCCGGCTAACATTGCGCGCCCGCGCCAGATCGCGATGTATCTGGCGAAGGAACTGACGCAAAAGAGCCTGCCCGAGATCGGCGAACTGTTCGGCGGACGCGATCACACGACCGTGCTCCACGCGGTGCGCAAGATCGCGGCCGAGCGCGGCACCGATGCGCAGTTGAACCACGAACTGCACGTGCTCGAACAGACGCTGAAGGGCTAAGCGACCGATCGACGCTTTGCCAGGAACGCACGCGTCATTTATTGCGCCCGGCGGCCTGTTTTTTAACGAAAACGTCCCCATTTTTAGGGAGCGGTTCCGTTTTGAGGCACAATATAGGTTTAGCCGTCCGTGGCCTGGGCGGCATTCGAGCGCAGTTTTCGCGAGTGACCGGCGGGGGGCCGGCAACGCGTGTTACGAGGTTGTCCGTCGGGCAAATCTGGTGGCGAAACCGGCGGACAGGCCGTCACATCAACGAAGGAACTCTATGCAACTGGTCAAGACCGAACGAGATAATCTTCTAAGGCCGCTGCAAACCGTGAGCGGCATCGTAGAACGCCGCCATACGTTGCCGATCCTCGCGAATTTGCTCATCACCAAGAACGGCGCCGATGTGTCGTTCCTCTCGACCGACCTCGAACTCCAGATCACGACGCGCGCCGATTTCGGCGTCGGCAGCGATCAGGTCGCCACGACGGTCGCAGCGCGCAAGCTGCTCGACATTCTGCGCGCGATGCCTTCGGGCGAAGTCGTGCTCGACCTCTCCGACAAGCGTCTCACGGTGCGTTCGGGCAAGAGCCGCTTCGCGCTCCAGACGCTCGCCGCCGACGAATTTCCCACGGTCAACCAGGCTACTGACTTCGGCGCGAGCCTTTCGGTTCCGCAGAAGACGTTCCGCCAGTTGCTCGGCATGGTTTATTTCGCGATGGCCCAGCAGGACATCCGCTACTACCTGAACGGCATGCTGCTCGTGGTGGATGGCGACCAGCTGATGGCGGTCGCGACCGACGGCCACCGTCTCGCGTTCTCGTCGATGAAGATCGAAGGTTCGTTCCCGCGTCAGGAAGTCATCATTCCGCGCAAGACGATTCTCGAGTTGCAGCGCCTGCTCGAAGACATCGACGACTCGTTGAAGATCGACATCGCCGCGACGCAGGTGAAGTTCAGCTTCGGTCAGGTGGAACTGGTGTCGAAGCTCGTCGAGGGCAAGTTCCCCGACTTCCAGCGCGTGATTCCGAAGTCGCACAAGAACACGTTCGAGATCGGCCGCGAAGAGTTGCAGCGCTCGCTGCAGCGCGCGGCGATTCTCACGTCCGACAAGTTCAAGGGCGTGCGCTGCCTCGTCGAGCCGGGCCAGCTCAAGATCATGTCCACGAACGCGGACCAGGAAGAGGCGCAGGAAGAACTGGAAATCGCTTATCAGGGCGATTCCGTCGATATCGGATTCAACGTCACGTATCTGCTCGACGTGCTCGCGAATCTGAAGGTCGACACGCTCAAGGTGAGCCTTGGCGACGCCAATTCCAGCGCGCTCATCACGATTCCCGAGAACGAGGAATTCAAGTATGTGGTGATGCCGATGCGTATCTGACGCACGCAATACCGAGAACACTCCAAGGGGCGGCGCGCCCCTTTGGCGTTTTTAAGGTGTTTTGAAAAGTTCGAGCAGTAATCGCAGCGTTATCGAAGCAGTGTCGAAGCAGTGACGCAGAACCGGAAAAAATCCATGACTGAAAACACAAATTCGCAACCCGACAACAAGCCTGACAACAGCTACGGCGCATCGTCGATCCAGATCCTCGAGGGTCTGGAGGCCGTGCGCAAGCGGCCGGGCATGTATATCGGTGATACGTCGGATGGCACCGGTCTGCATCACCTCGTTTTCGAAGTGCTGGACAACTCCATCGACGAAGCGCTCGCCGGATATTGCGACGACATTCACGTCGTCATTCACGCGGACAACTCGATTTCCGTCACCGACAACGGCCGCGGCGTGCCCACGGGTCTGAAGCGCGACGACAAGCACGATCCGAAGCGTAGCGCCGCCGAAATCGTGATGACCGAGTTGCACGCGGGCGGCAAATTCGACCAGAACAGCTACAAGGTGTCGGGCGGCCTGCACGGCGTGGGCGTGTCGTGCGTGAACGCGCTGTCGGAATGGCTGCGCTTGACCGTGCGCCGCGACGGCAAGAAGCACTTCATGGAGTTCGCGCGCGGCGTCGTGCAGAACCGCGAGCTCGTCGAGGAAGACGGCGTGCAGTATTCGCCGATGCCGGTCGTCGGCGAAACGGAAAATCGCGGCACCGAAGTGCACTTTCTGGCGGACGCGACTATCTTCGGCAATGTCGAATTCCACTACGACATTCTCGCCAAGCGCATGCGCGAGCTTTCGTTCCTGAACAACGGCGTGCGGATTCGCTTGACGGATCAGCGCACCGGCAAGGAAGACGATTTCGCGTTCGCGGGCGGCGTGAAGGGTTTCGTCGAGTACATCAACAAGGCGAAGCAGGTGCTGCATCCGACCGTATTCCACGCGGTCGGCGAGCGCGAGAACGTGACCGTCGAAGTGGCGATGCAGTGGAACGACAGCTTCAACGAAAGCGTGCTGTGCTTCACTAACAACATTCCGCAGCGCGACGGCGGCACGCACTTGACGGGCCTGCGCGCGGCGATGACGCGCGTCATCAACAAGTACATCACCGATAACGACATCGCGAAGAAGGCGAAGGTCGAGACCACCGGCGATGACATGCGCGAAGGTTTGTCGTGCGTGCTGTCGGTGAAGGTGCCGGAGCCGAAGTTCAGCTCGCAGACGAAGGACAAGCTCGTGTCGTCGGAAGTGCGCGCGCCGGTCGAGGAAATCGTCGCGAAGGCGCTGGAAGATTATCTGCAGGAAACGCCGAACGACGCGAAGATCATCACGGGCAAGATCGTTGATGCCGCGCGTGCTCGCGATGCCGCGCGCAAGGCGCGTGAGATGACGCGTCGCAAGGGCGTGCTCGACGGCATCGGTTTGCCGGGCAAGCTCGCGGATTGTCAGGAGAAGGATCCGGCGAAGTCCGAGATTTATATCGTCGAGGGCGACTCGGCGGGTGGATCGGCGAAGCAGGGACGCGACCGCAAGTTCCAGGCGATCCTGCCGCTGCGCGGCAAGGTGCTGAACGTCGAGAAGGCGCGCTTCGACAAACTGCTGTCTTCCGAGCAGATCGTGACGCTGGTGACGGCGCTCGGCTGCGGCATCGGCAAGGACGACTACAACCTCGACAAGCTGCGCTATCACCGCATCATCATCATGACCGATGCGGACGTCGACGGCGCGCACATCCGCACGCTGCTGCTCACGTTCTTCTATCGGCAGATGCCGGAGATCGTCGAGCGCGGGTACATCTATATCGCGCAGCCGCCGCTTTACAAGATCAAGGCGGGCAAGGACGAGCGCTATATGAAGGACGCGCACGAGCTCAACCAGCATATGTTGAAGCTGGCGTTGCAAGGGTCCGAGCTCATCCCGAGCGAAGGCGCCGATCCGATCTCCGGCGATGCGTTGGGCGAGCTCGCGCGTGCTTATTTGCTGGCGCAGGCCGTCGTCGATCGTCTCAGCCGCATTTACGACGCGGCTTCGCTGGAGGCCGTGATGGACGGCGTGGTGATCGATCTGTCGTCGCAAGAAGCGGCGGAGGCATCGGCGAAGCGTCTGGAAGAGCGTCTGCGTGCCGACCCGCTGAAGCCGGAAGTGAGCGTCGAACCGGCTTACGATCAGGTGCGTGAGCTGCGCTCGCTGCATGTCAAGCGGCGTCATCATGGCAACGTGAAGGTCACGGTGTTCGACGAAGACCTGCAGCTGACCGCGGATTACAAGCAGCTCGTTTCGACGGCGGATACCTTCAAGGGCTTGATCGGCGAAGGCGCGTTGATCAAGCGCGGCGAGCGCTCGATGGCGGTGACGGATTTCAAGAGCGCGATGAAGTGGCTGATCGCGGATGCCGAGCGCAACGTTTCGAAGCAGCGCTATAAGGGCTTGGGCGAGATGAATCCCGAGCAGCTGTGGGAAACGACGATGGATCCGAACGTGCGGCGTTTGCTGCGCGTGCAGATCGAGGACGCGATCGCGGCGGATGGCATCTTTACGACGCTGATGGGTGATGATGTCGAGCCGCGTCGGGCGTTTATCGAGAATAACGCGCTGCGCGCGGGGAATATTGATGTTTGATTGCTGATTGTCTCTGCATCATCCAAACCCGTGTCCGCGCAAGCGGCACGGGTTTTTCTTTTCGCGCATCACGCGCTTTGCCGCAACGACAACCAAATCTCCGTCACCAGATCCCCCGGCGCGGTCTCCCTCGGATCATTCACATAAACCTCGAAAACCGGCGCCTCTCCGGTTTCACGCCCGGAGCGCGGCAACCATTCCCCATACAACCACTGATACGCAAAACAAAGCTGCGCATACGGCCCGATATGCGTGAGCACCGCAAACTCCCCACCCGCGACTTCCACCCGCGAAACCGGTGCTTCGAACTTCACATCGTCGGGGGAGAAGAGCTCACAACAAGCCATCGAGCGCAAATCGTCTTCGGCGACGGCGGAAGGATCATCGAAATAAATCCCGAGCGAGCGCGCCCGCGGATCGACCAGCCCGCGCACCGCGAGCCAGTGAAACAGCATCTCGAACCCCCGCCCGATATTCATGTACGACCCGCGATGCTCCATCGCCGCGACCGTAAATCCACGCTGACTACGAATATCGACCTGATGCATCGCCGTATCTCCTGATCGAACTTCATCCAAAGGAACGAATCTCGAAGCGCCGCCCTCACTGCGAAACTGCGCCGGCGGAATCCGATAACTCGCCTGAAACGCCCGCGAAAACGCCTGCACGCTGCTGTAACCCGCGTGTTCGGCGATCGAATCGATCGGCAGGGCGCCCTGCAAAAGCTCGTTCGACGCGCGATGCAGCCGCAAGCGTCGGACGGTCGCCGCCGCCGTCTCTCCATAAAACGCGTGATAAATCCGATGCCAGTGATACGGCGACAAACACGCCACCTCGGCGAGCCGATTGAGATCGAGCGCGTCGTCGAGATGATCGTGGATATACGCGACCACGCGCGCGAGCCGCGTCTCATAAGACTTTTCGCTCATCGCCAGCTCCGAAAGGAAAGAAAACCCGATGTCAGGAAACGTAGCACGACCCGCTTTAGCATTTCTTGCGGACTTGCGCCGACCGCGCCGCCACGAGACACGCGTACACTTTCGCCTTTGAGCGCACGAACGCGCCACGAACCGAGAAATACGAACATGTTCACCTGCCGAAACCAGTCCTGCGGCGCCGATTGGGCGCTGTCGGACGTCGATATTCACAACGAGGGCCAAGGCCTGCTGTTCCGCTGCCCGATGTGCGGCGCGCGCAACTACGTCACGCGCCACGAGACCAAGGACGGCGACGTGACCTACGAGCAAGTCCAGGACATCACGCCGCACGGCAAGCGATAACCGACATGACCACCGACACCTCTTTCAGCAGCCTGCCGCTCTCGCCGGCGATGCAGTCGAATCTGCAGCAGCTCGGCTATCTGTCGATGACGCCGATCCAGGCCGCGAGCCTGCCGCCGGCGCTCGCGGGCCACGATCTCATCGCGCAGGCGAAAACGGGCAGCGGCAAGACCGCTGCTTTCACGCTGCCGCTGCTCGCCAAACTCGATGCGACCCGCTTCGCGGTGCAAGCGCTCGTTCTCTGTCCGACGCGCGAACTCGCCGATCAGGTCACGCAGGAAATCCGCCGCCTGGCGCGCGCGGAAGAGAACGTGAAAGTGCTGACGCTGTGCGGCGGCACGCCGATGCGCCCGCAGATCGCGAGTCTCGAGCACGGCGCGCATATCATCGTCGGCACGCCGGGACGCATCATGGATCACCTGCAGCGCGAGACGCTTTCGCTCGATGCGGTCCGCACGCTCGTCCTCGACGAAGCGGATCGCATGCTCGACATGGGTTTCTTCGACGATATCGCGTCGGTCGCGCGCCAATGCCCGAAAGATCGTCAGACGCTGCTCTTTTCGGCGACGTATCCGGAAGGCATCGCGAAACTGAGCCAGCAGTTCCTGCGCAATCCGCGCGAAATCAAGCTCCAGGAACAGCACAGCAACGCGAAGATCAAGCAGCGCTTCTATCAGGTCGAGGATCACGAGCGCCTGCATGCCGTCGGCTTGCTGCTCGATCACTATCGCCCGGTCAGTACGATCGCGTTCTGCAACACGAAGCAGCAATGCCGCGATCTGCTCGACGTTCTGTCCGCGCAAGGCTTCGAAGCGCTGACCTTGCACGGCGAACTGGAGCAGCGCGAGCGCGACCAGGTGCTCGTGCAGTTCGCGAATCGCAGTTGCTCGGTGCTCGTCGCCACCGATGTCGCCGCGCGCGGGCTCGACATCGCGCAACTGGAAGCGGTGATCAACGTCGATGTGACGCCGGACCCGGAAGTGCATGTGCATCGCATTGGCCGCACCGGTCGCGGCGATGAGGAAGGCTGGGCGCTGTCGCTCGCGAGCATGGACGAAATGGGGCGCGTCGGCGCGATCGAAGAGGCGCAGCGCGCGGAAGTGGAATGGCATCCGCTCGACGAACTGACGTCGGCGGAACCGGGTCATCTGAAGCCGCCGATGGCGACGCTGCAAATTCTCGGCGGCCGCAAGGACAAGATTCGCCCCGGCGACGTGCTCGGCGCGCTCACCGGCGAAGCGGGCTTCGACGGCAAGCAGATCGGCAAGATCAACGTGATGGACATGGTCACCTACGTGGCCGTCGAGCGAAAGGTCGCGGACGACGCCGTGCGCAAGCTGAGCGCGGGCAAGCTCAAAGGCCGCAAAGTGAAAGTGCGCCGAATGTGAGCGCGCTCACGCCTCGCGCGACGCGTCTCCCACGATACGCTCGGACGACTGTTTGCGCGTGACGAGCCGCAATCCGCTCGCGATGCTTCCCGCGCCCGCGAACGCCGCGCCCAGCGACAACGCGAGCGCCGGGCCATGCTTTCCGGCGATGCTGAAACACAACGCGACGAGCGCCGCGCCCGTCGCTTGTCCGATCAGACGCGACGTCGCGATCATGCCGCTCGCGCCGCCGCTGCGTTCGCGCGGCGCGCTCGACATGAACGCCTTCAGATTCGGCGACTGAAAGAAACCGAAGCCCGCGCCGCAAATCGCCATGCGAATGCAGATCTCCAGCGCATGCGGCTCTGCGGGCAGCATCGCGAGCGAAACCATTCCCACGCATAGAATCGCCAGCCCGACGCCGCCGAGCAGACCGGGCGCGTGACGATCGGAAAGACGTCCGGCGATCGGCGCCATGAGCGCGACGAGCGCGGACCACGGCGTCATCAGAAATCCTGTTTCGACCTGACTGCGACCGAGCACGCTTTCGAAGAAGAACGGCAGCGACACGAACGCGAGCCCTTGCGCGGCGAACGAGCAGATGGCGGTCATCGTCGAAAGGGCGAACATCGGGCGGCGGAAGAGATCGACGGGCAGCATCGGCGCGGGATGGCCGCGTTCGCGTCGCAGCAGCAGGAAGCCCGCGACGAGCGCGACGCCGAAGGACGCGAGCACGGTGTGCGCCGGCGCGCGCTGGGCCGCTTCGCCGAGCGCGAAGATCAGCGACGCGAACGTGACGACGTTGAGGAGCGCCGCGAAACGATCGAAGCCGTGCGCTGCGCGCTTCGTCTGCGGCAGCGACGGCCACGCGATCATCAACGCGAACACGCCGACCGGCAGGTTGACCGCGAAGAGCCACGGCCAGGTGCCGAGCGAGAGGACGATCGACGCGACCGTCGGCCCGATCGCGAACGCGATCCCGACGACGAGCGCATTCAGCCCGACGCCGCGTCCGAGCCGGTGCGGCGGAAAAATCGCGCTGATGAGCGCCGCGTTGACGCTCATGATCGCGCTCGCGCCGAGGCCTTGCAGCAGGCGCGCGGCGACGAGCGTCGGCAGCGACCACGAAAACGCGCATACCGCCGACGCGATCAGAAACACGATCAGCCCGCCGAGATAGACGCGCCGATGCCCGAGAATGCCGCCAAGCGCGGCGAACGGGAGCAGCGTCGCGACCATCGCGAGCTGATAGGCGTTGATGATCCAGACGGAGGCCGCGGGCGTCGTGTGCAGATCGGCGGCGATCGCGGGCAGCGCGGTATTGGCGATGGCGGTGTCGAGCGTCGCCAGCGCGACCGAGAGCAGGATCGCGGCCATGCCGCGGCGCTCGAGCGGGGTCATCGGGGCGTCGGGGTCGTGAGGCAGGTCTTGCGAGCGTTCTTCGGTGGGCACGACGGGCATTCCGGATGTAAGCGGACGGAGAATAATCCGAAACGATACGGGAAGATTCGCGGTTTCGCTGGATGGGTGCCCGGGAGCTTTCAAAGCGATGTCAGCGGTTATGCTTTTACGGCTTTGGTTCATCGAAGGAGACCGATGATGACGATACGGATCGTGAGACTGGGAACGCCGCGCGCGGAGAACGAGGGATTGCGGATCGGCACGGTGCGGCGGCCGCCGCGCGGCGTGCCGAAGGCCGAGTTCGCGAAGCGCGATTTTTATGACGTGTGGTATCCGGTGCTAGCGCCGACGCCGGAACTGGTGACGCAGGCGCTTCATGCCGAGAACGACAAGGATTGGCGCGCGTTCGTGAAGAAGTTCAAAGCGGAGATGGCTGAGTCGGATGCGAGCAAGACGCTCGATTTGCTGGCGGCGTTGTCGCATACCGCGAACTTTTCGGTCGGGTGTTATTGCGAGGATGAGGCGCGGTGTCATCGCTCGGTGTTGCGGGAGTTGTTGCAGGCGCGCGGGGCGGAGGTGGTTTGAGAGTCCGATAACTCCAGAGCCGGAGTCTATAATTCGGCTTCAAGTGAGCGCCCGCGGCTGGGCGGGCGCGTCGGCAATCTGATTCGGATGTCTGAATTCAACCCGAACGGATGTCGCGATGGGGCAAGTAGTTAGTAGTGCATCGACAAGCGAGAGGATCTCATCGCAAATCTTGAAGCCAACTGCGTTCCGGTCTCCATGCTGTATGGAAATGTCGACGAATATGACGTCTTTCTGGAGGAGCGTCGAAAGTTGATGGCCCTCAAGATCAAGGCCTGGTTCGAAGTGCTTTGAGAATTGTCGACGCGTAGGTTGTCGGCGAGGTGTATGCGACAACTGACAAACGAAATCAACCCGGTTGGAGGTCGCTACGTTCGGCCGGGTTTGCGATGCACTGCGCGCGCGACGGTCGTTGCATGAGAAAGACGCCGTGCTGATCCGACGCGCACGAAAAGCAAAAAGCCCGGTCAGCTTTCGCTAACCGGGCTTCGGAATTCTTTGGTGGGGCGTGAGTGACTCGAACACTCGACCTACGGATTAAGAGTCCGCTGCTCTACCAACTGAGCTAACGCCCCAACAGAAGCGAAATTATAGCGGGAGCTTTTGCAGAAGCGCAAGCCCTCGCAGCGAAAATTCTTAACTTTCTGACGAAACCGTCCCTGAAGGGCGTCTGCGAGCGCGCGACGCCCCGGTATCATGACGCATCTTCAGCCACCGCATCGCGAAAGAAGAACCATGGACGAAACCGCCATCCGCGCCTTGCTCGACGACATCCTCGCGCCGTGGGTCAAGGAACTGCGCCTCGCGCCCGAATCCATCGCCGAAAACGCCGTCACGCTGCGCTTGCCGTATTCGGATCATCTGCGTCACGCGGGCGGCGTCATCTGTGGGCAAGTTTTCATGGCCGCCGCCGACACCGCGATGGTCATCGCCGTCTCGCACATTCTCGGCGGGTTCCAGCCGATGACCACCGTCTCCCTCAACACCACATTCATGCGCCCGGTCAAAACCGGCGACGTGCTGATCACCGCGCACATCCAGCGCCGCGGCCGCAATCTCGTCTTCGGCGAAATCGAGATGCACGACGAACAAGGCGAACTCGCCGCGCACGCCACGACTACCTACGCGCTCATCAACAAGTGAACGACAAATAAATGTTCGACCAAGTCGTATTCGCCGGCGGCGGAAACCGCTGCTGGTGGCAAGCCGGCTTCTGGGACGTCATCCAGCCGGAACTGGATCTCAGGCCGCGCATCATCGCGGGCATATCGGCGGGCGCGGCCACGGCGTGCATGCTCTACACGAACCAGTCGCGCTGGGTGATGGACTACTATGCCCACGCCCTGCGCGACAACACGCGCAACGCCTACTGGGGCAACCTGCTGCGCGGCCGATCGGTGTTTCCGCACTACCGCATCTATCGCCAGGCGCTGCTCGACATCTTCGCGAACCGCTTCCACGAACTCGCGTCGGCGCCCGAGATCCGCATCGGCGTGTCGCATCTGCCGCGCTGGCTCGGCGCGCGCAGCGCGGTCGCGGCGGGCCTCATCGCGTACAACATCGAAAAATACGTGCGCAAGACGCTGCATCCGACGCTCGGCCAGGCGCTCGGCTTTCATCCGGAATTCGTGAAGGCGCAGGAATGCGCGACGATCGAAGATCTCGCCGATCTCATCCTGCAATCGTCGAGCACGCCGCCGTTCACGCCGATCCTCCGGCGCAACGGCCGCCCGGTTCTCGATGGCGGCATGGTCGACAACGTGCCCGTCTCCGCGCTCGATCCATCGCCGGGACTCGTCCTCGTGATGGTCACGCGCCTCTATCCGCGCGAGCGCATGTTCGTCGTGCCGCACGGCGAGCAGAAGCGCCTTTACATCCAGCCGTCGCGCAAAGTGCCGATTTCGAGCTGGGACTATACGAGTCCGGCGCAAATGCAAAATGCTTATGATCTGGGCCGCGCGGACGGCGAAGACTTCCTGGAACGTCTTCCGCGCCTGATGGAAACCGCTTCGCATCTCGCTTGAGGAGCAGACCGTGGCGAAGAAACACACGTACGAACTGACCGTCGACTGGACCGGCAATCTCGGTTCCGGCACATCGGCTTACGACGCGTATTCGCGCGATCACCTCGTGCGCGTCGGCACGAAGACGGCGATCGAGGCGTCGAGCGATCCGGCGTTTCGCGGCGATCCCGCGCGTCACAATCCCGAAGAGTTGTTCGTGGCGTCGCTCTCGTCGTGCCACATGCTCTGGTATCTGCACTTGTGCGCGACGAACAAGATCGCGGTGACCGGTTATGTCGATGAAGCCATCGGCACGATGCAGGAGGAATCGAAGGGCGACGGACGTTTCGTCGATGTGCTGCTGCGTCCGAAGGTGACGATCGGCGCGGGCAGCGACGCCGGTCTCGCGGCGCGCCTGCACGAAGAGGCGCACCGCTTTTGCTTCATCGCGAACTCGGTGAATTTTCCGGTGCGCTGCGAGCCGTCGATCGAAATGTCGACGCTCTGATCTTCGCCGCGACGAAACTCAACGGCGGCGCGCGTGGTGAAGCGCTTCCTTGTTGAAAACGCTCGAGGTATCGCCCGCATCGAACGCGAGGATGTTCCTGAACGCCGCGCCGAAATACAGCTCGTAACTCTCGCGCTCCACATAGCCGATGTGCGGCGTGCAGATCACGTTCTCCAGACGCAGCAGGCCGTAGCCTTGCAGAATCGGCTCACTTTCGAACACATCGACGGCGACCATGCCCGGCCGGTTGTGGTGCAGCGAGTTGAGCAGCGCGTTCTCTTCGAGCAGTTCGGCGCGGCTCGTGTTGACGAACAGCGCGGTCGGCTTCATACGCATCAGATCGTCCTGCTTGACGATGCCAGTCGTCTCGTCCGTCAGACGCAGATGCAGCGTGAGGACGTCGCTCTGTTCGAAAAGCGCCTCGCGGCTTTCGGCGACCGCGAATCCATCTTCGCGCGCGGCGCTTGCCGAATGCTCCCGTCCGTAGACGAGCACGTTCATGCCGAACGCTTTGCCGTAGCCCGCGACGAGCTTGCCGATCTTGCCGTAGCCCCAGATGCCGAGCGTCTGTCCGCGCAACACTTGGCCCAAGCCGAAATTCGGCGGCAGCGCCGATGTCTTCAACCCCGACTGCTGCCACGCGCCTTGCTTCAGGTTTGCGACGTACTGCGGAATGCGCCGCTGCGCCGACATGATGAGCGCCCACGTCAGTTCGGCGGGTGCGATCGGCGAACCTGTGCCTTCGAGCACTGCGATGCCGCGTTCCGTACACGCATCGATATCGATATGCCCGCCGCCCGCGCGTCCCGTCTGGCTGATCATGCGCAGTTTCGGACATTTGTCGAGCAGTTGCGAGCTGATGCGCGTGCGTTCGCGAATCAGCACGAGCGCGTCCACTTCCGAGAGTCTGCTGGCCAACTGTCCGAGACCACGCACCGTGTTATTGAAGACCTTCACCTCATGGTCATCGAGCAGATGGAAGCAATCGAGCTTCCGGACGGCATCCTGGTAGTCGTCGAGAATGGCGATTTTCATGGGCATTGGGTGGCTTTTGTTAGGCATCAAACGTGCTGCTTTTTAATCGAAGGCGAGAATGTAGCGTTAAATTCGGGTAAATACCGATAAATTGCGCTCTATTCGTCGTTATTGCGCTGCATCAACGAGTTCATGCAATGCAGTGTTATGCTTGACTCCCATTTTTCAGGAGCCTCGTCAGGCCGCGCCAAAATAAAGAAATTCGGCACAAGTAGCGGAAAACACGATGATCCGCGAGGAGACAGGCCACTTAGTATCTCTTTTTAACAGTTTGTTCCTTTGCGACGCAAGCCGCGAAAAGGTACGGTTTGCTGCGTAAGGATTCATGCCCGTGACGCCGCATTGGCTCGCGAACCGCATTTCATGCGATGAAAGCGCGTAAAGCAGCGCTGCAAAATTCATGAAAGCGCCCGGCGGTTCGAGTCGCACACGCCTCTCGCATGCAGCGTCAGTGGGGCCATTGGTTTTCATTGCAGAAGAACGGAGACAGCTCGATGAACCAGCCCGCAGTAGTCGAAGACAACCATAAAAACGCCGTCGAAATCGAAGCGCCGGCCTATGTCCGGCACCGAAGACTCATCGAATGGGTCCAGCAAATCGCGGCCCTGACCAAGCCGGATCGCATCGAATGGTGCGACGGGTCGCAGGAAGAATACGATCGGCTCTGCCAGCAGATGGTCGAAGCCGGCACGATGAAGAAGCTCAATCCCGAGAAGCGCCCGAATTCCTTCCTCGCCTGCTCGGATCCCTCGGACGTGGCGCGCGTCGAAGATCGCACGTTCATCTGCTCGCAGCGGCGCGAAGACGCCGGCCCCACGAATAACTGGATCGATCCGCAGGAAATGCGCGTCACGCTCGACGGCCTGTTCGACGGGTCCATGCGCGGCCGCACGATGTATGTCGTGCCGTTCTCGATGGGCCCGCTCGGCTCGCCGATCGCGCATATCGGCGTGGAATTGTCGGACAGCCCGTATGTCGTGACGAACATGCGCATCATGACGCGCATGGGACGCGCCGTGTACGACGTGTTGGGCGAGAACGGCGAGTTCGTGCCGTGCGTGCATTCCGTCGGTGCGCCGCTCGCCGATGGGCGCAAGGACGTGCCTTGGCCGTGCAACGACACGAAGTACATCGTCCATTTTCCCGAAAAGCGCGAAATCTGGAGTTTCGGCTCGGGATACGGCGGCAACGCGCTGCTCGGCAAGAAATGCTTCGCGCTGCGCATCGCCTCGACGATGGGCCGCGACGAAGGCTGGCTCGCCGAGCACATGCTGATTCTCGGCGTGACCTCGCCGCAGGGGCGCAAGTATCACGTCGCGGCGGCGTTTCCGTCGGCGTGTGGCAAGACCAACTTCGCGATGCTGATTCCGCCGAGCGACCTGAACGGCTGGAAGGTCACGACCATCGGCGACGACATCGCGTGGATCAAGCCGGGCCGCGACGGGCGTCTCTACGCAATCAATCCGGAAGCGGGCTATTTCGGCGTCGCGCCCGGCACGAGCGAAAAGACCAACTTCAACGCGATGGCCACGTTGAAGGAAAACGTGATCTTCACGAACGTCGCGCTGACCGACGACGGCGATGTCTGGTGGGAAGGCATGACCGACACGCCGCCCGCGCATCTGATCGACTGGCAGGGCCGCGACTGGACGCCGGCAATCGCGAAGGAAACCGGCGCGAAAGCCGCGCATCCGAACGCGCGCTTCACCGCGCCGGCGTCGCAATGTCCGTCGATCGATGCCGATTGGGAAAATCCGGCTGGCGTGCCGATCGATGCGTTCATCTTCGGCGGACGCCGCTCCAACACCGTGCCGCTCGTCACTGAAGCGCGCGACTGGAAGGAAGGCGTCTACATGGCCGCGACGATGGGCTCCGAAACCACCGCCGCCGCCGCGGGGCAACAAGGCGTCGTGCGCCGAGATCCGTTCGCGATGCTGCCGTTCTGCGGCTACAACATGGCCGATTATTTCGGCCACTGGCTGAAAATGGGCGAGCGCCTCGAAGCGACGAACGCGAAAGCGCCGAAGTTCTTCTGCGTCAACTGGTTCCGCAAGGGCGACGACGGCAAGTTCGTTTGGCCGGGCTTCGGCGAAAACATGCGCGTGCTGAACTGGATGATCGGCCGTATCGAAGGCACCGCGAAGGGCGAGGAGCACGCGTTCGGCATTTCGCCGCGCTACGAGGACATCGACTGGGGCGCGCTCGGCTTCTCGCGCGAGCAGTTCGAGCAGGTCATCTCCGTCAGCGATGCCGCCTGGCGCGACGAACTCGCGCTCCACGACGAGCTTTTTTCGAAGCTCAAGCACGGTTTGCCGGAAGCTTTGCCGGACGCCAAGGCCGGTATGGAGAAGCGCCTCGCCGCATAAGCGCCGCATCCGGCGCGCTCGCGCGCCGGATTTATATCGAAAACTGAATCAATCCCTTTTTATCGGACCCGCAGCGACGGACCCGATTTGCTCCTCGCGTACACCGCCGAAATTGACGCGGCAAGTGCTTTCAAAATTCCATCAATCGGATTGCACTGATCTTGGTGTTGTGCAAATCGCAACAATCGGTGATCTTTCATCCGCGTAACGCGCCTAACATCCAGATTTTTTTCGATTTTTTTGTGCTTCCGGGCAACTTCTGCACAAAAACGCCGGTCCTAGGATAATCCTGAATTGCTTTGCAGCAGAATTCGAGCCGTCTAGCGGCAGGAGTTGTCTTATGGATCATTTGCAGTCGATGAGAGTATTCGTCCGCGTCGCGGATCTCGGGAGTTTCGCCCGTGCCGCAAGCGCGATGGACATCTCCAATGCGGTGGCTACGCGGCACGTCGCGGACCTGGAAGGACGCCTCGGCACGCGCTTGCTCAACCGCACGACGCGCAGCCTCTCGCTCACCGAGTCCGGCCAGGTTTATCTGGAGCGGGCGCGGCAAATCCTCGACGAACTGGAAGACGTCGAACAAATGGTGGTGGCGCGCAATCACGAACCGCTCGGTTCGCTCAGGATCGTCGCGCCCGTCGTGTTCGGTCTGCATAATCTCGCGCCCGTGTTACAGACGTATGCGCAGCGTTATCCGAAAGTCGTGCCGGACGTGACGCTGGTGGATCGTCAGGTCGATTTGGTCGAGGAAGGCTTCGATGTCGGCATCGTGATCGCGCGGCAGGTGAAAAGCGCAAGCGTCGTCACGCGGCGTCTGACGACGGGCTGCATGACTGTCTGCGCGACACCCGCGTATCTCGAAACGCACGGCACGCCGACGCGCCCCGAGCATCTGCTCGAACATCCGTGCCTGAGCTTGCCGTCGGAATACTGGGGCGACGAGCGCGTGTTCACCGGTCCGGAAGGCGAAGTGCGTGTGCGGCCGCAGAACGTGATCATCGCGAACAACACGGAGATGCTGCGGCAGTTCGCGCTGCTCGGCATGGGCATCGCGATCTTGCCGAGCTATCTGATCGGCAACGACACGACGCGCGGCCAGCTCGTGCGTCTGCTCGGCGACTATCAATTGCCGCAGGTCGAGATCAACGTCGCGTATCCGAGCCGCCGTCATTTGCCGGCGAAGGTCCGGACGTTCATCGATCACCTCGTCGAGCATTTCAGCCAGACGCCGAATCATCAACTCGGCGAGCAGTGGATTCGCGATGGCCGCGGCAGGCCGGTGGCGCATTCGCACTACGAGCACGCCGACGAACCGGCGACGCCCGCGCCGCGCGCGCGCCCGATCGACGGCGAGCTCGCGCCGAAGCTATCGAAACCGTCGCGTACGCGAGGGCGTGTGCCGGCGGCATCGCCTTTCTGAAAGGCTCGCGCCAGCCGCAAATAAAAAACCCCCGCGACGTTTCTCGCGGGGGTTTTCTTTCTGACGGACTCCGAGAACGATCAGCTCGTCTTCTTCGCCGGAGCTTTCTTCGCTGCCGCCTTCTTCGCGGGCGCTTTCTTGGCTGCAGTCTTCGCGGACGTGGTCTTGGCGGCGACTGCGACATCGCTGTCGCCGTTGTCGTCGCCGCTGTCGGCTTGAGCTTCCGCTGTCGCGCCGCGCTTCGCCGCCGTCTTCGCGCCCGGTTTGGCCTCTTTCTTCTCGAATTCGAAGCCGATCTTGCCATCCGGCTGCTTCACGAGGAATGCCTTGAAGTTGCGTCCGGTGCGCGACGACTTGAAGTTCGTCAGCAGATCGGTGCGGCCCGCGCCCAGCAGCTTTTCCATCTGTTCGCGGGTGATTTCCTGCTGAAGGATCACCTTGCCGGAGCGGAAGTCGCAAGTCTTCGGATTCGACACCGAGTTTTCGCACACATAGCTCATGCCGTGTTCGAACACGCGCGACTGGCATTTCGGACATGCGCCGACCGGCGTCTGCTCGGAGAAATCGGGCGGTTCGCCGTCTTCGCCGCCGGAATCCTGACCGAAGTCGAATTCGAGCTTGTAGTTCTTGATTTCGTCGTCCAACGCGAGCTTGAGGATCGCCGAGAACGGACGGCCCATCTTGCTGCGAAAGCCCGACAGCGGCCCGATGGTCTTCTCGCGCAGCAATTCCTCGACTTCAGGAATCTCGAACTGACGTCCGCCCGGAATCTTCGAAATCGAAAACTCGCACTTCGTGCACGCGAACCGGCGATAGTTCTCCTTCACCTGCGCGCCGCAATTCGGACACGGCGTTTCGAGCGTCGCGTAATCGCCGGGGATCGTGTCGGAGTCGTACTCTTTCGCGCGTTTGACGATGGTTTGCGTCATGCGCGCGATTTCCTGCATGAACGCATCGCGATGCAGGTTGCCGCGCTCCATCTGCGAAAGCTTGTGCTCCCACTGGCCCGTCAATTCGGGCGCGGTGAGCTCCTCGACGCCGAGACCGCGCAGCAAGGTCATCAACTGGAATGCCTTGGCCGTCGGGATCAGCTCGCGGCCTTCGCGCACCATGTACTTCTCGCCGAGCAGACCTTCGATGATCGCCGCGCGCGTCGCCGGCGTGCCGAGACCTTTCGCGGCCATCGCGTCGCGCAGTTCCTCGTCTTCGACGAGCTTGCCCGCGCCTTCCATTGCCGAAAGCAGCGACGCCTCGTTGTAGCGCGCGGGCGGCTTGGTCACGAGACCGTGCGCCTCGACCTTTTCGACATCGACCTTTTCGTCCTTCTGCACCGGCACGAGATTGCCTTCCTCGCCCGCGGCTTCGCGGCCGTAGACCTGCAGCCAGCCGGGCTCGACCAGCACCTTGCCTTCCGTCTTGAAGTGATGCCCGGAAACTTCGGTGATGCGCGTCGTCACGAGATATTCGGCCGCCGGGAAAAACACCGACAGGAAGCGCTTGACGACGAGGTCATACAGCTTCTGCTCGGGCTCGGACAGCGCTTTGGGCGCCTGCAGCGTCGGGATGATGGCGAAGTGGTCGCTGATCTTCGAATTGTCGAAGATGCGCTTGTTCGGCTTCACCCAGCCCTTGTCGAGCACCTGCTTCGCGAACGGCAGATAGTTGTTGCTCTCCTTGAGCATGGTCATCGTGTCTTTGACCGTGTTCAGGTAGTCCTCGGGCAGCGCGCGCGCGTCGGTACGCGGATAGGTGAGAACCTTGTGCTTTTCGTACAGCGCTTGCGCGAGGCCGAGCGTGTTCTTCGCCGAAAAGCCGAAGCGGCTGTTGGCTTCGCGCTGCAAGCTGGTCAGATCGAACAGCAGCGGCGACATTTGCGTCGACGGCTTCGATTCCTCGGTCACGGTGCCGGTCTTGCCGCGGCACGCCGCGACGATGGATTCCGCCGCCGGCAGGCTCCACAGGCGCGAATCGCGCTGCTCCGGATCGTTTTCGACGCGCTTGAACTTCGGATCGAACCAGCGGCCTTCGTACAGGCCCTTCGCGGCGATGAACTCGGCGCGCACTTCCCAGTAATCGCGCGGCACGAATCGCCGAATCTTCTCTTCGCGTTCGACGACGATCGACAACGTTGGCGTCTGAACGCGGCCGACGGTCGTCAGGAAGAAACCGCCGCCCTTGCTGTTGAACGCGGTCATCGCGCGCGTGCCGTTGATGCCGACGAGCCAGTCCGCTTCCGAGCGGCAGCGTGCGGCGTCGGCGAGCGGCTGCATGTCGGCGTCGCTGCGCAGGTTCGCGAAGCCTTCGCGGATCGCGGCGGGCGTCATCGACTGCAGCCACAGGCGCTGGACCGGCTGCTTCGCCTTCGCATGCTGCGCGATCAGACGGAAAATCAGCTCGCCCTCGCGCCCCGCGTCGCATGCGTTGATGAGGCGGTCGATATCTTTTCGCTTCATCAGCTTCGTCAGCACCTTGAGGCGCGACTCGCTTTTCGCGATGGGATTCAGGTCGAAATGCGGCGGAATGACCGGCAGATTGGCGAAGCTCCATTTGCCGCGCTTGACGTCGTACTCCTCGGGCGCCGCGATCTCGAGCAGATGGCCGACCGCGGACGAGAGCACGTAGTCGTCGCTCTCGTAGTACTCGTCATGCTTGGTGAAGCCGCCCAGCGCACGCGCGATGTCGTTCGCGACGGAAGGCTTCTCAGCGATGATCAGGGCTTTGGACATGACTCAAAAGGGTTGGTAACTGGCAGCGGCCCGGTTTGGACTGCTTTAACGACCGCTTTATAGCACACGCTTTGCGCGGCGGGCGCCGAACCGCGAATCCGGGCGTTTCGATATCCGGCCCGCGAAGCGCGTTGCGAGAGACGCGAAAGGTGCGTTTCGCGGGCGTCGCAATCAGGCCGTAGCAAGCGCCGGGCGCAGTTTCGGCGCACCGACCATGCCCGGCAGCGCGGTCAGATCGGTGAGCATCCGGTCGACGATGGAAGCCTGCGGCAGAACCGTGCCGAAGAATCGCGTCGTGACCGAGTCCTCGATCAGGATGGTAGGAAAATTTTCCACGTCGAGATCGTCGAAACGGTCGGCGTGATTCTCGATGTCGATCCACGCGAAGCAGACGTCCGGATGCGCGTCCGCCAGCTTGTCGAACCCTTCGCGATACTCGCGGCACGTTCCGCACCATTCCGCGCACAGGCAGGCGACGAACAGCGTGCCGGGCACGGCGATGCGTTCCGCGATGAGATCGGCGTCGGTATCGAGATTCAGCGCGGACATGACGGGTGCGAGATCCTTATTGGTATCGGCTGCGGGGACGGCTCATTTTTCCGCGAATGTAGCACGACGAGGAATCACGAGCGCTGCACCGCCGCGTAGCGACCGCCCGCGAGCGCGGCCACCTGGCCCGACAATTCGAGCTGCAGCAGCGCGCCTTGCAACGCCGCCCCGTCCAGATCGGTGCGCGTCGCGAGGATTTCAAGCGTCGCGGGCGCATGGCCGAGCGCGCCGAGCACGCGCGCGGCATCGGCGTTCATCGGCGTGTCGTGCAATGCCGCCGATGCCCACGATGCGCTCACCGGCCGCAGCCTCCCGCGCTTTGCCGCCGACCCCGCCGCGCTTGCCTGCGCCGACGAGAAACCGAACTCTTCGAGCACTTCTTCCGGCGTTTCGACGAGCTTCGCGCCCTCCTTTATCAGCCGATGACAACCCTGCGAAAGCGGCGCGTGGACGGAGCCAGGCATCGCAAAAACATCGCGCCCCATTTCGTTGGCGAGCCGCGCGGTGATGAGCGAGCCGGAGCGCATCGCGGCTTCGACGATCAGCACGCCGCCCGACAATCCCGCGATCAGCCGGTTGCGCTGTGGGAAGTTGGCGGAGCGCGCGGGCGTGCCGAGCGGCCATTCGGAGAGCATCGCGCCGTCGCGGGCGATTTCGTGCGCGAGCGTGTGATGCGCGGCGGGATACACGAGATCGGCGCCCGTGCCGATGACCGACACCGTGCCGGTCGCGCCCTCCAGCGCTCCGCGATGCGCGGACGCATCGATGCCGAGCGCGAGCCCCGACACGACCGCAAGTCCCGCATCCGACAGCACGCGGGCGAAGCGGCGCGCGTCCTCCAGACCTTGCGGCGTCGCATGCCGGCTGCCGACGATGGCCACCGCGCGCGCCTGCAGCAGATCGAGCCGGCCCTTCGCATAGAGCAACGGCGGCGGATCGGGCATCGTCAGCAGCGCTTGCGGATAGGCGGCGTCGGCGAGCGTCAGGACGTGGTTGCCCGGTTCGGATGCCCACGCCAAAGCCGCTTCAATATAGTGGTCGAACGAAACGCCTTCGATGTCCGCGGGTGGCGCGAGCACGGCTTCGGCTGTGCGGGCGTCGGTGGTTTCCGCGAGCGTCGCAAAACTCTCCGACAAAACCTCGCGCGGACCGCCGAAAGTACCGAGCAACGTGCGCAGCGCGAGCGGGCGCAGCTCTTTGGCGTGCGCGAGCCGCAGCCAGGCGCGCAGTTCGTCGGCATCGAGTGGGGAGGCGGCTTCCTCGGTCGGCAGGTCGGCGGTCGTCATGTTAAGATTTTTGATCCGGAATAGATAAAGAAAGGTCGCTCAGGCACGTTTGAAAGCCCGCAGCGACGCCCATCGGCCGCTTGCCGGCGGCGTTGAATCCACTGGATTCACCCGCATATCTTCGGCATGCCGCCCCATTACCCGCAACCTGGCCGAATGGCCGATTTACACGCGTCGCGGCGCGCGTAGACAATCCGAATCATGGCTCTGCTCAAGATACTCAACTACCCGGACAAGCGTCTGAACAAGGTGGCGAAACCTGTCGCCGTGGTCGACGACCGCATCCGCAAGCTCGTCGCCGACATGGCCGAGACGATGTACGCCGCGCCCGGCGTCGGCCTTGCCGCGACGCAGGTGGATGTGCACGAGCGCGTGATCGTGATCGACGTCTCGGACGCGCACGACCAGCTGATGGTCTTCATCAACCCTGAGCTCGTCTGGACGAGCGAGCAGAAGAAGGAATGGGAAGAGGGCTGTCTTTCGGTGCCGGGCATTTACGACTTCGTCGAGCGCCCTGACAAGGTGCGCGTGAAGGCGCTGAACGAGAAGGGCGAAACCTTCGAGCTCGATTGCGACGGCTTGCTCGCGGTGTGCATCCAGCACGAGATGGATCATCTGGCTGGCCACGTTTTCGTGGAATATCTGTCGACGCTTAAGCAGACGCGCATTCGCGGCAAGATGAAAAAGCTGGAAAAGGCGCTGTAACCGATGACTCAATCGCTGCGCGTGGTTTTCGCCGGTACGCCGGAATTCGCTGCCGCCGCGCTCGCGGCCATTCACGCAGCCGGTTTTTCCGTGCCGCTGGTTTTGACGCAGCCCGACCGGCCCGCCGGACGCGGCATGAAGCTGACCGCGAGCGCGGTCAAGCGCTTCGCCGTCGAGCATGGTCTGAAGGTCGCGCAGCCAACGTCGCTGCGTCGCGCGGGCAAGTATCCGCAGGAAGCGGCGGAAGCCATCGATTTGCTGAAGGCCACGCCGCACGACGTGATGGTCGTTGCCGCATACGGGCTGATCCTGCCGCAGGAGGTGCTCGATATTCCGCCGCGCGGCGCCATCAACATTCACGCTTCGCTGTTGCCGCGCTGGCGTGGCGCGGCGCCGATCCATCGCGCGATCGAAGCGGGCGACGCAGAAACCGGCATCACGCTGATGCAGATGGACGCCGGCCTCGACACCGGCGCGATGATCCGTGAGGCGCGCACGCCGATTCTCGCCGACGACACGACCGCCACGCTGCACGACAGGCTCGCGCAGATGGGCGCGGAGTTGATCGTCGCCGCGCTGCGCGATCTCGAACGCGATGGCGCATTGCCGTCCACGCCGCAGCCGGACGAAGGCACGACCTACGCGGAAAAGATCGCGAAGAACGAAGCCGCGCTCGACTGGCGTCGTCCGGCGGAAGAGCTCGCGCGCCAGATTCGCGCGTTCGATCCGTTTCCCGGCGCGTTCGGCACGCTCGACGGTGCGCCGATCAAGATCTGGGCGGCGCAACCGGTCGACGGTGCGGGCGAACCGGGCGCCATCGCCGATGTTTCCCCGGACGGTATCGTCGTTATGTGCGGCAGCGGCGCGCTCAAACTCACGCAACTTCAGAAACCGGGCGGCAAGCGCTTGCCCGCGCGGGAATTTCTCGCGGGCGCGCCGCTCGCGAAGGGCCAGCGTTTCACGCTGCAGTGAAGGACGGCAGGACAGACGCAGCGCTAAAATAAATCGTTGTCAACGCGCGCCTGTCTGTCTGGAGTTTTTCGATGCTCGGCATTACCGGTTTCACCTTCTTTCTCGTCGCCGTCTTTCTTCTAAACGTCACGCCCGGCCCCGATACGGCTTACATCGTCGGACGCAGCGTCGCTCAAGGACGCGGCGCGGGCATCGTTTCGGCGCTCGGGATTTCCGCTGGCTGCATCGTCCATACGCTCGCGTGCGCCTTCGGGTTGACGGCGATTCTCGCTGCATCGGCGACGGCGTTCACGGTCATCAAGATTGCCGGCGCGATTTATCTGATTTATCTCGGCGTGCGCCTCATTTTCGCGAAGCACGACGACACCGAAACCGCGCGCGAGACGCAAAACGAAAAAGCCACGCCGAAATCGCTCGGCCAGCTTTTCGCGCAAGGCTTCGTCACGAACGTGCTGAATCCGAAGGTCGTGTTGTTCTTCGTGTCGTTCTTTCCGCAGTTCGTCGCCGCCGACAGCCAGCACAAGACGCTCGCGTTTCTCGCGCTCGGGGTCGTGTTCATCGCGATGAGCACGGTCTGGAACAGCTTCGTCGCGTGGATCGCGGGCAGCGTCACCGAGCGCTTCGCGGGCAAATCGGGCGTGAAGAAGTGGCTGGATCGCGGGGTCGGCAGCGCGTTCGTCGGACTCGGTATCAAACTCGCGACGACGCATCGATAAATCGCGCAATCTCGGATTGAATTATTGCCGGCTGCCACTATCTAACATTTTGCTTACAATTGTCGTCCCGGTCATGTTGGCCGGGGCAACCGCGCACTTCGCGCACTGCATACAGGGAGAGGAGCTCCGGACATGTTCAACTGGGTCAAAACCGCGATGCTGATGGCTGCGATCACGGCCCTCTTTGTCGTGATCGGCGGAATGATCGGCGGATCGAAGGGCATGATGCTCGCGCTGATCGTCGCGCTCGGCATGAATTTCTTTTCGTACTGGTTCTCGGACAAGATGGTCTTGCGCATGTACAACGCGCAGGAGGTCGACGAAACCACCGCGCCGCAGTTTTATCGCATGGTGCGCGAGCTCGCGACGCGCGCTCAATTGCCGATGCCGCGCGTCTATCTGATCAACGAAGACGCGCCGAACGCGTTCGCCACGGGCCGCAATCCCGAGCACGCGGCGGTCGCGGCGACCACGGGCATTTTGCGCGTGCTGTCCGAGCGTGAAATGCGCGGCGTGATGGCGCACGAACTGGCGCACGTGAAGCACCGCGACATCCTCATCTCGACCATCTCCGCGACGATGGCCGGCGCGATCTCGGCGCTCGCGAACTTCGCGATGTTCTTCGGCGGTCGCGACGACGAAGGTCGTCCGGCAAATCCCATCGCGAGCATTCTGGTGGCGATTCTCGCCCCGATCGCGGGTGCGCTGATCCAGATGGCGATTTCCCGCGCGCGCGAATTCGAAGCCGATCGCGGCGGCGCGGAAATTTCGGGCGATCCGCAAGCGCTCGCGAGTGCGCTCGAGAAGATTCACGCATACGCGACCGGCGTGCCGTTCCCGACCGCCGAGCAGCATCCGGCGACTGCGCAGATGATGATCATGAATCCGCTGTCGGGCGGCGGCATCGCGAATCTGTTCTCGACGCACCCGGCGACCGAAGAGCGCGTCGCCCGCCTGATGGAAATGGCGCGCACCGGCCGCTTCTAAAACCTGCAACGTCGTAAAGCAAGGCCGTTCCGGTTACGCCGGAGCGGCCTTTTTCCTGTTCGGCCGCCGCCGTCCGGGCGCGCAATTCCCGCACGTTACAATTCCCCGTTCGCGCGAACTCTGCGCGTCGCCGTTGACCGTCCCCGTTTCGCCATGACCGACAAGCCTTCCCGCCGGCCCGCCGCCGCGCATTTCCGTCTGAGCGCGTTGCGTCTCGCGCCCGATTCGCTCGCGTTAGCGCTCGACAGCGCGGCGCAGGCCGTCGGCGCGGTGCGCGCGGGCTCGGCGCTGCCGGCGGCGTTGCAGACGGTCGTCGCGTCGGCGAAGCACGCGAGCGCGCGCGGGGCGGTGCAGGACATCGCGTATCGGACCATGCGCCGTCTCGCGCTCGCCGATGCGCTGCTGCACAGGCTCGTGAAGAAGGCGCCGCCGCCGCATGTGGCGAACGTGCTCGTCTGCGCGTTCGCGCTGCTGACCGACGACGAAGCGCATGCCGCTTACTCGCCCTTCACCGTGGTCGATCAGGCGGTGAGCGCGATCGCCGCGCGCCGCGAATTCGCGTTTGCGAAGGGCCTGGTGAACGCGGTGCTGCGCAATTTTCTGCGTGAGCGCGACATGCTGATCGACGAAGCGCGCACAAGCGAAGTCGCGCGCTGGAATTATCCGCAATGGTGGATCGACGCGGTGAAGCGCGGCCAGCCGGATGCCTGGGAGCGCATCCTCGAAGCGGGTAACGCGCAAGGTCCGCTCACGCTTCGCGTGAACGCGCGGCACGCGAGCGTCGACGACTATCTCGCGCGCCTCCGCGACGCGCGTATCGAAGCCGCCGCCGCCGGCCTGCACGCGGTGCGCCTGAGAACGCCGATGCCCGTCGATCGCATTCCCGGGTTCGACGAAGGCGTCGTGTCGGTGCAGGACGCCGGCGCGCAGCTCGCCGCGCAACTGCTCGGCGTGAAGGACGGCATGCGCGTGCTCGATGCCTGCGCCGCGCCGGGCGGCAAGACGGGCCACATTCTCGAACTCGCGAACGTCGATCTGATCGCGCTCGAAAGCGACGCCGAGCGTTCTGGCCGCATCGGACAAAACTTGCAGCGTCTGAAACTCGACGCGCAAATCAAGATCGGCGACGCGGGTGATCCCGCGCAATGGTTCGACGGCGCGCCCTTCGACCGCATTCTCGCGGACGTGCCGTGCTCGGCGTCGGGCATCGTGCGGCGTCATCCGGATATTCGCTGGCTGCGGCGCGCATCGGATATCGATGCGCTCGTCGCCGAGCAAAGGCGCATCGTGAGCGCGCTGTGGCCGCTCGTCGCGAAGGGCGGCGAGCTCCTCTACGTGACGTGCTCCATCTTTCCCGAGGAGGGCGAAGAGCAGGCCCGCTGGTTTGGAACCGCACATGAAGATGCGGTACGATTGGACGCGCCGGGCCAATTGTTGCCGACAGCGGCGCGCGCAAGCGCGGTCGCGGCGCAAGGTTCACCGGACAGTACAAATCTCGCGAGCCCGCATCGGGACGCGGAGACTCTCGCGGACCACGACGGATTCTTCTACGCGCGCTTTCAGAAACGGTGACGATCAAACGCTTTTTTCCGCTTCGGCTCGCGGCCGTCATCTGGACTGCGCTGACGCTCTGGCTGACGTTCGCCGCGGCCGATTCCGCGTTCGCCGAGACGATCGCCGTGCAGCGCGCGTCGCTGCAAGCGGACAATGCCGGCTGGAGCTTGGACGCGCATTTCGACTTCGACCTGAACAACAGCCTCGAAGATGCCGTGAACCGCAGCGTGCCGCTCTATTTCACGATCGACTTCAACCTGTCGAGACCGCGCTGGTACTGGTTCGATGAAGAGCCGGTCAACGTGTCGCAGAGCATCCGTCTGTCATTTCAACCGCTCACGAACGAATATCGCGTGTCGACGGGCGGCCTGCAGTTGCGCTTCGCATCGTTGAACGAAGCGCTCGCGGTCATCAAGCATGTGACTTCGTGGCATGTCATCGACCGTAATCAGGTGCATGGCGGCGAAACCTATACCGCATCGGTGCGTATGCAGCTCGACATCGCATTGATGCCCAAGCCGTTCCAGATCGACGCGGTGAACAATCGCGACTGGAACCTTTCCTCGGACTGGAAGCGTTTTACTTTTACGGCGGCAGAACGTGCGAAATAGATTTCGACGCGGCCGCACGGACATGAAGAGTTTCGTCGTCCGCTTGCTGGTCTCCACGGTGGCGCTCACGGCAGTCCTGCTGCTCGTGATGCTCGCGCTCGCGAGCGCGAACACCGAGTTCTTCGACCGCTACTACGGTTGGCTCTACGCGGCGAATGTCGCGGTGGCGATGGTCTTCATGCTGATCGTCATCAGCCTGTTCATCATCATCGTGTCGAGGGTGAGGCAAGGGCGCTTCGGCACGCGCCTGCTCGCCAAGCTCGCGTTCATCTTCGCGCTCGTCGGCGTGGTGCCGGGCGCGATCATCTATGTGGTTTCGTATCAGTTCGTGTCGCGCAGCATCGAGTCGTGGTTCGACGTGAATGTCGAAACCGCGCTCACCTCCGGTCTGACGCTCGGGCGCGGCATGCTCCAGACATCGCTCGCCGATTTCAAGAACCGCGGCCGGCAGATGAGCGATCAGCTCGCGAGCGCCGATCCATCGAGTCTCACGCTATCGCTTTTGCGGCTGCGCGATCAGTACGGCGTGCAGGACGCCGTCGTGTTCGAGCGGCCGCGCGATCAGTACAACCGCGAGGATCTCGCGGCGAACAACAGTTCGCAACGCGTGCCCGGATTGCGCACGGTCGCGCAGGCATCGGGCAATTACTACGCGCTCCTGCCGGCCAACGAGCCGACCGGCACGATGCTGCGGGAGGCGCAGGATCATCCGTACGGCGCGATCGAAGGCGAGATCGACGGCGATCCGAAATCGAACGGGCCGAAGGGCGCATTGCGATTGCGCGTGCTCACGAAGATTCCCGATCCGACGACAACCACCGAATTTCAGCACGTCGACCGTTTCCTGCAGATCGAGCAGCCCGTGAGCCAGGAGCTCGCGCGCAACGCCGACGCCGTGCAGCGCGCGTATCGCGAATATCAGGAGAAGCGGCTCGGGCGCACCGGCTTGCGCAAGATGTATATCGGCACGCTGACGCTCGCGCTTTTTCTCGCGACCTTCATCGCGATGATGCTCGCGCTCGCGCTCGGCAATCAGCTCGCGCGGCCGTTGTTCCTGCTGGCGCAGGGCACGAAGGAAGTGGCCGAAGGCGACTACACGCCCAAACGCGAGATCAATTCACGCGACGAACTCGGCTTTCTCACGCAGTCCTTCAACGCGATGACGCGCCAGCTTTCCGAGGCGCGCGCGGCGGTCGAGAACAATCGCATCGCACTGGAGCATTCGAAGGCGTATCTGGAGAGCATTCTCGCGAACCTCACCGCGGGCGTGTTCGTGTTCGACCGGCAGTTCCGTCTCTCCACCGCGAATCGCGGCGCGGAGCGCATCTTCCGCCAACCGTTCGCCGCGTTGCTGAATCAGCCGCTCGATCAGATCGAGGTGCTCGCCGAGTTCGGCGCGATGGTCAAAAAGGCGTTCGCCGAGCGCGACGCGGCGGCGGTCGGCAGCGATCATCCTGTCGGCGATCGCGGTCACTGGCAGCAGCAGGTTGCGGTGACGGTGCCGGGCGAGAGCGATCCGCTCACGTTGCTCGTGCGCGGCACGCAGTTGTTGAGCGTGACCGAGAGCGACACCGACGACGCGGAAACCACGGGCTACGTCGTCGTGTTCGATGACATATCGGATGTCATCTCCGCGCAGCGTTCCGTCGCGTGGGGCGAAGTCGCGCGGCGTCTCGCGCACGAGATCAAGAATCCGCTCACGCCTATTCAGCTTTCAGCCGAACGTCTGCAGATGAAGCTCGCCGACAAGCTCGCGCCGCCGGATGCGGACGTGCTGAAGCGCGCATCGACGACCATCGTCAATCAGGTGCAGGCGATGAAGCAGATGGTCGACGACTTCCGCGAATACGCGCGCACGCCGCCCGCGGTGCTCGGCAATCTGCAACTGAACGATCTCGTCGCGGAAGTGCTGACGTTGTACGGCATCGAGGACGGCAAGACGCCGATCAAAGTCGATCTCGCGAAGCTGCCGGTGATACGCGGCGATGCGACGCAGATCCGCCAGGTCATCCACAACTTGTTGCAGAACGCGCAGGATGCGGTGGCCGAAGTCGCGGAGCCGCGCGTGCTGCTCGAAACGAGGACAGTAGAATATGGCGAGCCCGATGCATCGGGTCATGCGCGCGTCGCGGTTCGCCTGACTGTGTCGGACAACGGCTCGGGCTTTCCGGCGCGTATTCTTTCGCGTGCTTTCGAGCCTTACGTGACGACGAAAGCGAAAGGCACGGGCCTGGGACTTGCGACCGTGAAGAAGATCGTCGACGAGCACGGCGCGCGCATCGACATACGCAACCGCTCGAAGAGCGCGGATGTGATCGAAGGCGCGCAGATATCGATTCTGTTTCTACAACTCGCGGACGATACCGCGGCGCCCGGCGCGACGCCTGGCTCCGGTGCGCCGGCGAATCATGGAACGACAAAAGCAACAGTGCAGACAAGGGCAGCGTAAATGGCAACCATCCTGGTGGTAGACGATGAAATGGGGATCCGGGAACTGCTCTCCGAGATCCTGAGCGACGAAGGCCATGTTGTGGAAGTGGCGGAAAATGCGCAGCACGCGCGCGACTACCGTCTACAGCAAACGCCCGATCTCGTTTTGCTCGACATCTGGATGCCCGATACCGACGGCGTAACGCTCCTCAAGGAATGGGCCGCGCAGGGCAAGCTCACGATGCCGGTCATCATGATGTCGGGGCATGCGACTATCGACACGGCCGTCGAGGCGACGAAGATCGGCGCGCTCAACTTCCTCGAAAAGCCGATCGCGCTGCAGAAACTGCTGAAGGCCGTCGAGCAGGGACTCGCGCACGGCACTGCGGCGGCGCCCGCGGCGACGGCGGCGAAGCCTCCGTCGAGCGTGAACGCATCGGGCGTGCCGGTCGCGGCTGCGCTGCCGACGGCATCGGCGCTGAATGCATCGAACGATGCGGCGGCGAGCGGCGCGGCGCAGAATCAGCCTGGGCAGA
The DNA here is from genome assembly GCF_023631205.1 of Caballeronia sp. NCF2. Lineage (NCBI taxonomy): Bacteria > Pseudomonadati > Pseudomonadota > Betaproteobacteria > Burkholderiales > Burkholderiaceae > Caballeronia > Caballeronia sp. NCF2. The sequence continues at coordinate 150,387 of NZ_JALQDN010000001.1, forward strand.
CGGCGTCGATCTCGTTCGATATTCCGTTGCGCGACGCCCGCGATGCGTTCGAACGCGCGTACTTCGAATATCACCTTGCGCGCGAGAACGGCAGCATGACGCGCGTCGCCGAAAAGACGGGGCTGGAGCGCACGCACCTGTATCGCAAGTTGAAGCAGCTCGGCGTCGATCTTGGGAAGAACAAGAACGAGGTGTGAGCGCGGCCCCGGACATTTTCAGAAAAATGCGCAAAGGGGCTTGAGGCGCGGGATAGTCTCTGCTATAGTTTCACCTCTTCGTTGGCCCGGTAGCTCAGTTGGTAGAGCAGCGGATTGAAAATCCGCGTGTCGATGGTTCGATTCCGTCCCAGGCCACCAGAATGCAAGAAGCCCGAGAGTGTTATCGCTCTCGGGCTTTTTCATTTTCCGCATGTGAAAAACGCGCAGTCCGTGTAAGCCGACTGCGCGTTCTTTTTTCAGCGATCCGGCGCTTACTTCGGATTGGCCGCGACGAAATTCTTGAACGCGGTGTAAGACGCCTTCTGCGTTTTGCCGTCGTTCTTCAGCAGGCCGTACGCGCCTTCGCCGCCTGCGGGATCGTCATACAACTGGTACGTCTGAATCGCCTGGATGTTGTACTTCGACGCCAGCGCGACGAACTGCGCCATCATCTTGTTGCCGACGAGATACGACGCGATCTGCTGATCCGAGCCATACCACGGACGCACGCCGTATTCGTTGAGCCAGATCGGCTTGCCGAACTGCTGCAGTGTTCCGAGTACGTCATGGCAACCCGTGCCGCCGCACGCGTTGGTGATGTCGCCCATATCCGAATACCAGTGCCACGCGGTGATGTCCCAGTTCACGACCGGGTGCCCCGTCGTGCCGTCCGGCTGGGTGCCGGCCGCGAGCATCTGATCCACGGCGTAATGCATCCACGTACCGCCGCCCATGATGATCTTGCCGTTCGTATCGACCGACTTCACGCCGGCGATCATGCCGCGAATGACGCCGCGCGCGATCTGAAATTTCGCGTTGTCGAACTGCTGCGGATAGACGCCGTCGACGTTGTTGTAAATCGTCATCGCGTCGAGTTCGTTCGACACTTCGTAGTACGGGTACTTGTAGGCGGTGGCCGTCCAGACGCCCAACTGATAGCCGGCGTTATACGCGTCGGTCTCGGTGTTGAAGTCGATGCTCATCAGCATGACGGGATACACGGTCACGCCGCCCGCTGCCATCGTCTTCGCGATGCCTGCCAGCTTGTTCGCCGATGACTGGTTGTACACCTCGTTCCGATACAGCTTCACGCCGAGATCCTGCAACTGCGAGAGCTGCACTGCCGGGCTGGAGATGTCGTACGCGCCGCCTTCGTTGTTGTGACCGTTGGCGCCGTAGAAGATCGTGCTCGTGGTTGTCGCGGCCGCCGCCTTGCGGCTCGCCGCGGCTGTGGTCGATGCGGTGTCGAGCGCGTCGTTGCCGCCGCCTCCGCACGCTGCCAGCACCACGCTGGTTGCCACGGCAGCGCTGATAAGCCTCGCCTTGGGCGCTCGTAATGCGTCAATGACGCGCAAGCTGGTCTGAATGTATTTTTTCATTGTATGTACTACTAATGGAGATGTTGTGTATCGGTGAAGTAGGTACGTCTTCAGGAGCGCCGCGAGCCGAAAGGGCGGATCGGAAACGGACCTGCGGTCCCGCTTAACCCTGCGGGAGGGTTTCAAGCCGAGTAACTTCGAAGTGCGAATTAACGGCGGCCGTCAGTCGACGGGGCTTTGATGGCGCGCCAGTGTCCTGCAACGAAAGGAAAAAAATACCTGAAACTGTAACGAGGCCGCGCCATTTTGTTACATGTATAACGGCGCGCGTGTTGGCGGGTTTAGAGACTTCGCCGGAATTGCCGATTTATTTCTACCGATGATGGCACGAATTACCGCTTCCCCGCGCGCCAGCGCGCCGAGCTCGGCGAACAACTGCCCTCCGTGTTAAAATTCGCGCCGAATTAAGGACTTGCCTCGTCCTCGGACCCCGCAAGTCCTTTTCTTTTCGGCGCTCCGAATTGCTCGTGCGACGCGCCGGAACATTCGTCCGGCGCTGGTCATCCGTCTCGCATTCCGCTATCGGCGGCATAAAAGGCGTGCGCTTCCGGGCGAAGGCCGCCGGCCTATACTGGACTCGCGGGCGTCTTGCCCGCGCCGCTCGTCGCGAAGTCCGGTCACTCCGACTGCCTGTGCGGCGTGCGACGCCATCAAATTCACGGAGTACGGAGTTTTCACGGTGACTCGGATAGACGCTAAAGACAGCGCGCTCGTGCTGTTCTCCGGCGGCCAGGACTCGGCCACGTGCCTCGCCTGGGCGCTCGAACGTTACAAGACGGTAGAGACGCTCGGTTTCGATTACGGACAGCGCCATCGCGTGGAACTCGAGTGCCGCGAAGGCTTTCGCGCCGCGATCGTGCGCGAGTTTCCGCAGTGGGCCGAACGGCTGGGCGAAGATCACATGATCGATCTGTCCGTGCTCGGCGCGATCAGCGATACCGCGATGACGCGCGAGATCGAGATTCAGGCGACCGCGAACGGCCTGCCCAACACGTTCGTGCCGGGCCGCAATCTGCTGTTCATGACGATTGCTGCAGCAGTGGCGTATCGGCGCGGGCTGAAGGTGCTGGTCGGCGGCATGTGCGAGACGGACTTCTCCGGCTATCCGGATTGCCGCGACGACACGATGAAAGCGCTGCAAGTCGCGCTCAATCTCGGCATGGAAACGCGCTACGCGCTCGAAACGCCGCTGATGTGGCTCGACAAGGCCGATACCTGGCGGCTCGCGGAAACGCTCGGCGGCGAGGCGCTCGTCGAACTGGTGCGCGTCGAGACGCACACTTGCTATGTCGGCGAGCGCGCGGAATTGCACGACTGGGGCTTCGGCTGCGGCCAATGCCCGGCATGCAAACTGCGCAAACGTGGTTATGAGGCGTATCGCGCGGGCGAGCAGGTCGATACCGCGCCGGTCTGATTTTTTTAGAGGTTCACAGAGCAGTCATGACGTACGCGGTAAAGGAAATTTTCTACACGTTGCAGGGCGAAGGCGCCAATGCCGGGCGTCCGGCCGTGTTCTGCCGTTTCGCGGGCTGCAATCTGTGGTCGGGACGCGAGGAAGATCGCGCGGACGCTGTCTGCCAGTTTTGCGACACCGATTTCGTCGGCACCGATGGCGAAAACGGTGGCAAGTACAAAACGCCGGCGGAACTCGTCGCGAAGATCGCATCGCTGTGGCCGGAAGGCGAGGCGCACAAGTTCGTCGTGTGCACGGGCGGCGAGCCGATGCTGCAGATCGACCAGCCGTTCGTCGATGCGCTGCACGAAGCCGGCTTCGAAATGGCGATCGAAACCAACGGTTCGCTGCCGGTGCTCGAGAGCATCGACTGGATCTGCGTGAGTCCGAAAGCCGACGCGCCGCTTGTCGTGACGAAAGGCAACGAGCTGAAAGTCGTGGTGCCGCAGGACAACCAGCGTCTTGCCGAGTACGAAAAGCTCGACTTCGAATACTTTCTCGTGCAACCGATGGACAACGCATCGCGCGACATCAACACGAAGCTCGCGATCGACTGGTGCAAGCGGCATCCGAAGTGGCGGCTGTCGATGCAGACGCACAAATACCTGAATATCCCCTGAACGCCGTGCAGACGATTACCCGAAAACTCGAATTCGATGCGGGCCACCGCATTCCCGATCACCGCAGCCAGTGCCGCAATCTGCACGGGCATCGCTACGTGCTCGAAATCACGCTGCAAGGCGATCTCGTCGATGTGGAAGGCGCGCCCGATCGCGGCATGGTGATGGACTTCGCCGACGTGAAAGCGCTCGCGATGGAGCATCTCGTCAACAAATGGGATCACGCGTTCATCGTCTACGAGGGCGATGTCAAGGTGCGCGAATTTCTGCAGACGCTGTCGGATCACAAGACCGTCGTGCTCGATCGCATTCCGACCGTCGAGAACCTCGCGGCCGTCGCGTTCAACATTCTCGCGGAAGTCTATGACGCGCACTACGGCGTCAATCTCAAGCTGAAGCGCGTGCGTCTGTACGAAACGCCGAACTGCTGGGCCGACGTCGCGCGCGGCTGATTTCAGGCGTGCGCGCGGCCGGAAGCACCTCCGGCGCGCGTGCTTTTGTCACGGTATGATCGTCCGATGAGTCGCCCATCCTCCGAGGCGGCGAGACACGGAGCGCACGCATGCCGTCACTTCATCCGTTTTTCCAGTGGCCGCGCGTGGCCGTCCTTCAACCGCTCGAAGGAGACGCGCGATGAGCACCTTCACCAATCCCCTCAAGCAGCGCTTCTCCGAACCGGGCACGTTGTTCGGCCTGTGGCTGTCGCTCGGCAGCGCCGATGCCGCCGAAGCGCTCGCGCACGCGGGCTTCGACTGGCTCTGCATCGACATGGAGCACTCGCCGAACGATAGCGCCGACGTCGTCGCCCAGTTGCGCGCGATCGCCGCCGCGCATCTGCCGAGCGAGCCGATCGTGCGGGTGCCGGCGAACGAAGGCTGGCTCGTCAAGCGCGCGCTCGACGCAGGCGCGCGCACGCTGATGTTCCCGAACGTGCAATCGGCGGAAGAGGCGGCGCGCATCGTGAGGCTGACGCAATATCCGACCGAAGCGGCGCTGCACGGCCTGCGCGGCGTGGCGGGCGCGGTGCGCGCGGCGGCATACGGTATGCGTCGCGATTACATGGCGAGCGCGAATGCGCAGATTGCGACGATCGTGCAGATCGAATCGGTCGCGGCGCTCGAAGCCGTCGATGAAATTGCCGCGACGCCGGGCGTCGATTGCCTGTTCATCGGGCCGGCGGATCTGGCCGCGAGCCTCGGTCATCTCGGCGACGGCAAGCATCCGGATGTGCAGGCGGCGATCACGAAGATCGTCGACGCGGCGAATCGCGCGGGCATCGCGAGCGGCATCTTCGCACTCGATGCCGCGAGCGCGAAGCAGTACGCGCAGGCGGGCGTCAAGCTCGTCGCGATCGGCGCGGATGTAATGTGGCTGTTAAAGGCGACGCGTCAGGCGTTGCAGGAGGCGAGATCATGAAAGCCGCCGCCGCTGCGATCATCGCGCTGGCGCTCGCCGGTGCGGCCCGCGCCGACAACGCGCCGAAGCCGACCGACATCGCGACGCAAAACGCCGTCGCCGATTACAACGCGGGCAATTTCGTCGCGGCGCGCTCGGAGTTTCGGCGTGCGGCGCAAAGAGGCAGCCGCCTCGCCGAATTCAACTACGCGATGATGCTGCTCAACGGCGAGGGCGGCCCGGCGGATGTGCCCGAAGGCAAGAAATGGCTGCGCCGCGCCGCCGACGCCAACATGACGCACGCGCAATACGTGTACGGCAAGATGTACGACGACGGCCAGTTCGTCGAGAAAGATCCGGCGGAGGCGCATCGCTGGTTCCTGCGCGCGGCGAATCAGGGTCACGTACAGGCCGAACTCGCGCTCGCCAACCAGTTCCTCGACGGACGCGGCACCGCGCGCGATAACACACAGGCGTTCACCTGGTACAAGAAGGCTGCGGAAGGCGGCGACATGACGGCGCAATACGTCGCGGGATCGTTCTACGAGCGCGGCGGCGATGGCGTCGAACGCAATCTGAATGTCGCGCGGGCTTATTACGCGGCAGCGGCCGCGCAGGGCGATCCGGCGGCGAAGCTCAAGTATCTGCAGCTCAGCACCGAACTCGAGCAGCAAAAGCCGCAGTGACGGCGCGCGTCGATAAAAAAAACCGCGGTCGAAGCCGCGGCTCAGTGGCGGAAGATAGCCCGCTAACTCTGCATCAACCGCTTTTGCCGCGCGACGCTCATGATGAGCCCGGCCGCGACGCCGAGCGTCGTCAGCGCGGTTCCGCCGTAACTCATGAAGGGCAGCGGCACGCCGACCACCGGCAGAATCCCGCTCACCATGCCGATGTTGACGAACGCGTAAGTAAAGAACGCGAGCGTGAGCGATCCCGCCAATAATCGCCCGAAGAAGGTCGCTCCGTTCGCCGCGATGAACAGTCCGCGCGCGATGAGCGCCATATAAAGAAAGAGCAGCACGAGCCCGCCCGCGAGCCCGAACTCTTCGGAGAACACGGCGAAAATGAAGTCGGTGTGTTTCTCGGGGATGAACTCCAGGTGCGCCTGCGTGCCCTTCAGCCAGCCCTTGCCGAGCGTGCCGCCGGAGCCGATCGCGATCACCGCCTGAATCGTGTGGAAGCCTTTGCCGAGCGGATCGGAAGTCGGATCGAGCAGCGTGCAGATGCGATGCTTCTGGTAGTCGTGCATCATCGGCCAGACGACTTCGGGCTGACAAATCTTTTCCTGGAAGGTCGCGACGCCCGCCACCGCGATGACGCCCGCGATCAGCACCGGCAGGATCAGCTTGAAACTCAGCCCCGCGAAATAGATGACGAACATGCCCGCCGCGAACACGAGCACGGCGGTGCCGAGGTCCGGCTGCTTCGCGATCAGGCCGACGGGCAGCATCAGAATGAGAAAGCCGACGATGTAATCCCACCAGCGAATGTTGCTTTCGCGCTTCTGGTAGTACCACGCGAGCATCAGCGGCATCGCGATCTTCATGATTTCCGATGGCTGGATCACCACGCCGACATTGAGCCAGCGCTTCGCGCCCTTGCGCGTCAGGCCGAACGCGGCGACCGCGATCAGCAACGCGACGCCGACCGTGTAGAGCGGCACGGCGAAGCGCATCAGCGTTTGCGGCGGAATGTTGGCGAGTATCCACATCAGGCCGAAGGTCAGCATGATGTTGCGCAACTGGTCTTCGACGCGGCCCGGCATGTCGAGGCTGGCGCTATAGAGCGTCACGATTCCGACGCCGAGCAGCAGGAACACGATCAGCGCGAGCGGCTTGTCGAAGCCCGCGAACATGCGCTTGGCGCGGTCCAGCAGCTCGCGCTTGTCGAATTGGACGTGCAGTTGCATGGCGGTTTCCTTTACTCGTCGATGCCGCCGGACGGCGCGAGAACGCGCACCCCGTCGTTTTGGTTGCTGCGCACCATGGTGGGCGTCGGCTCGCTCGGGCGCTTCTTCGGCGCGGGCGATCGGCCGGGCGTCGATGCAGGCACCGCAGCTGCAGGCGCAGCGGGCGGCGCCGACGCAGCGCGCGGTTTCGAGACTTTCGGAGCGGATGCCGCAGGCGCCGACGCCGCCTTCGCGACATCCGGATTCGACGCCGCTTGCGGCGAAAACGCCGGCGACGAATTCGCGACCGACGCGGGCAGCGCGACGGCGGCGGGCGGTTGCGTGCCGCCGATGACCGGCACGGTCGCTTCGGTCGTGGCCGAAGCCGCCGCTGCGACCGCCGCCGCTTCTGCGCCCGGCTTGAGACGGTCGACGAGGTAATAGTCGAGCACCTTGCGCGCGATCGGACCGGCGGACTCCGCGCCCCAGCCGCCGTTTTCGACGATCAGCGCGATCGCGATCTTCGGCTGCTCCGCCGGCGCGAACGCGATGAACAACGCATGGTCCCGCAGATGCTCGGCGGTTCCGCCGTGGCCCCGATAGTTCGCGCCCTGCAGCGAATAAACCTGTGCCGTGCCCGTCTTGCCCGCCGCGAGATAGGGCGCACCCGCGAAAACCTTCGCTGCCGTGCCGTTCGTCACGACGCCTTCCATTGCGTGCTTGATGACGTCGATGTCCTTCTGCTGCACCGGAATCTTGTTGCTCGGATCGCGCACGACCGCGCGCAGGTCCTTGTTGATCGGATTCTCGATGTTGCGCACGAGGTGCGGCTTCATCACGACGCCGTTATTCGCGAGCGTCGCCGTCGCGTGCGCGAGTTGCAGGATCGTGAACGAGTTGTAGCCCTGTCCGATGCCGAGGCTGATCGTTTCGCCTTCGTACCATTTCTGCTGTTCGGGCTTGCGGTACGCCTTGCGCTTCCATTCCGTCGACGGAAGAATGCCCTTCGCCTCGCCCGCGATATCGATGCCGGTGATCTGGCCGAAGCCCCACGGCTTCATGAAGCCGGCCATCGCATTGACGCCGAGATCGCGCGCGAGCATGTAGAAGTACGTGTCGTTCGACACGACGATCGCGCGGTTCATGTCCACCCAGCCCTGACCCGAGCGCACGTCGTTGCGGAACGTGTGGCCGCCGAACGTGAAGTAGCCCGGATCCTGGAAGCCCCAGCCCGGCGTGCGCTTGTGCAGCGACAACGCGGCGAGCGCCATGAACGGCTTGTAAGTCGAGCCCGGCGGATACGTGCCGTGCAGCGGACGATTCAAGAGCGGATGATCCGGCGAATTGTTGAGCGCGTCCCAGGTTTGCTGATCGATGCCGTCGACGAAAGAATTCGGATCGAAACTCGGCGCGGAGACGAATGCGAGCACGTCGCCGGTCGATGGCTCGATCGCGACGAGCGCGCCGCGCTTGCCCGCGAATGCCTGCTCCGCGACCTGCTGCAAGCCGATATCCAGCGACAACTGCAAATTGTTGCCCGGCGTCGCCTGCGTGCGCGACATCGTGCGTACCGGACGGCCGCCCGCGGTCACTTCCACTTCCTCGAAACCGGTCAGGCCGTGCAGCTCCGTTTCGTAGCTCTGCTCGACGCCGATCTTGCCGACGTAATCCGTGCCCTTGTAGTTGTTGGCGTCGAGGCGCGGATCATAGTGATCCGAGCTTTCGTCGTTGGCGTCGCTCGCGTCGTCGATGCGCTCCTGATCGCGCTGCGAAATGCGCCCGATATAGCCGATCACATGCGCTGCGGTCGTGCCGAGCGGATATTGGCGGAACAGGCGCGCGCGCACTTCGACGCCGGGAAAGCGGAAACGCTGCGCCGTGAACTTGGCGACTTCCTCGTCGGTAAGACGCGTGCGAATCGGCAGGCTTTCGAAATTCTTCGAGTCTTCGAGAAGCTTCTTGAAACGGCGGCGGTCGCGCGCGTCGATCGGAATGACTTGCGACAGCTCGTCGATGGTTTCGTCGAGCGTGCCGTTGATCTTGGAGCGCGTGATTTCGAGCGTGTACGCCGAATAGTTCTTCGCCAGCACGACCCCGTTGCGGTCGGTGATGATCCCGCGATTCGGCACGATCGGCGCGACCGAAATGCGGTTCTCGTTTGCCTGCAACGAGTATTTGCTGAAATGCCAGACCTGCAGATAGAGGAAGCGCAGCCCGATCAGCCCGAAGCAGATGAACACGAACAGTCCCGCCGCCGCGACGCGCAGGCGGAACTTCGACAACTGTTGCTCGGTGTTCTTGATTTCGGTCATGCAGCTTTCGCGGTGTGCTCGCGATTCAAGTGTAGTTCGCGCGCGGCGGTTTTTTCGCCGACCCGGCGCCGCGCGGCAAGACTCAGATTGGACGCGTATCGTCCGGGTCGGCGGCGCGGCGTTGCGGCATCAGCAGGAGGAAGCTCGCGATCGGCCAGAGCAGCGCTTCGACGAATCCGTTGATGAGATAGCTCCAGCCGGGGAACGCGGCGCCCGTCATCAGGCGGATGATGAAAGGCACGAGATGCGCGCCCACCAGCAGCGGCGCGACGACGAACATCTGCACGGGCAGTGTCATCCACAGCACGCGGCGATGAATCGTGATCGCGCCGTACGAAAGCAGCGTGTAGGCCAGCGCGTGTTCGCCAAGGAGATTCGCGTTGTGCACGTCCATCAGGATGCCGAGCATGAACGCGATGCCCATGCCGACCTTGCGCGGTTGATGCACGTTCCAGAACAGCAGCACGAGCGCGACGAAATCCGGCACGCCGATGAGCCGTCCCCACGGCATGAGGTTCAGCAGGAACGCGGCGGCCAGGCTGAACGTGATGAAGTACGGATTGACCGGCTGCAGGATGTATTGCGGGCGGTTCATCGCGCGGCTCCCGATGATGCGGGTTTCGGCGCATGCGCCTTCTTCGACGGTTTCGCCGCCGCGCCCGATGCAGCTTTCGGCTCGGCCGCCTTCTCCGACGGCTTCGCGGGCGCGGGCGCTGCCGGTGTTGCAGCCGCTGGCGCAGAACCCGGCACCGGAGCGGAAGCGCCGCTCGCGCCCGTTGCGGCCGCAGCCTTCGGCGCGGGCTTCTTCTTGCCCTTGTTTTCCTTCGCTTCCTTGGCGGCCGCGGCTGCTTCGACTTCGACCGGATTCGGCGGCTGATTCAAGTTGTAGTGCAGCACGAGCAACTGGCGCGCGCCGCGCACGGCCGCGATCGGCACGCAGACGACGCGCGCGAACGCCGTATCCGCCTGCTTGTCGACGCGCAGCACCTTCGCGACCGGCAGTCCCGGCGGATAGATGCCGTCGAGGCCGCTCGTCACGAGTTCGTCGCCGGCTTGGACGTCGGCGCTGATCGGCACGAAGCGAAGATCGAGCGTGTCGCCCTTCGGCGTGCCGTAAATCACGCTGCGCAAGCCGGTGCGCGAGATCTGGACGGGCACGGCCTGGTCTTTATCGGTGAGCAGCGTGACTTCGGATTGCAGCGGAAACACGCGCGTCACCTGACCGATCACGCCGTCTTCGGTGACGACGGGCGCGCCGTCCTGGATATTCTGCTGCGAACCCTTGCCGATCACGACTTTCTGCGTGAACGGATCGCGCGTGTCGTATTGAATTTCGGCGGGCGTTTCTTCGGTCGTTGCGCGCGATTGCAGATTCAGCAGCGCGCGCAGATGCGCGTTCTCGATGGCGAGCTGGGCCGCGTCGCCCGCCTTGACGGAAAGCTCCAGATTCTTGTCGCTGAGCTTGCGGTTTTCGCTGCGCAGCGTCGCGCTGGTCACGGCGAGATCGGCGGCGCCCATGAAGATGTCGCGCGGCACCAGCGCCGCGCGCTGCAACGGATACAGCCCGGCGCCGAGCATCCCGCGAACGATTTCCAGCGTGCTGAAGCGAGCGTCCGAGATGAGCAGCGCGATGGCGAGCACCACGAAGAAAATCAGGCGCGCGAGCGCGGAAGGGCCTTGCTTGAAAAGGGGCGGCGGACTGTATTCCATGGTCGGCGCCGAGGGCGTGAACGGATGGATCGATGCTGCAGGTCACTTCGCCGGCGGCGAAACCTGCCCTACGCTGTTCCGACAACGGCCCGGACAGAGGCCGGGCCGTGCGCGCGTCGCGTTACGCGGGTGCTTGCAAGCGTGCTTCGGCGTTGCGTCGATATCCGGACGCCCGAAGCAGCAGATCACTCGTACGAGAAGATGCTGCCGAGCTTGTCCATGCGCTCGAGCGCCATGCCCGAGCCACGCACCACGCAAGTCAGCGGATCTTCGGCGACGAGCACCGGCAGGCCGGTTTCTTCCGCGAGCAGGCGGTCGAGATCGCGCAGGAGCGCGCCGCCGCCCGTCAGCATCATGCCGCGCTCCGCGATGTCCGCGCCGAGTTCCGGCGGCGTCTGTTCGAGCGCGATCTTCACCGACGACACGATCTGGTTCAGCGGGTCGGTCAGCGCTTCGAGAATTTCATTGCTCGAAATGGTGAAGCTGCGCGGAATGCCTTCCGACAGATTGCGGCCCTTGACTTCCATTTCCTTCACTTCGGAGCCGGGGAACGCCGAGCCGATTTCCTTCTTGATGGCTTCGGCTGTTTGCTCGCCGATCAGCATGCCGTAGTTGCGGCGGATGTAGTTGACGATGGCCTCGTCGAACTTGTCGCCGCCGACGCGCACCGAGCCCTTGTACACGATGCCGCCCAGCGAGATGACGCCGACTTCCGTCGTGCCGCCGCCGATGTCCACGACCATCGAGCCCGTTGCTTCCGAAACCGGCAGGCCCGCGCCGATTGCCGCGGCCATCGGCTCTTCGATCAGATAGACCTGCGAGGCGCCCGCGCCGTGTGCCGCTTCCTTGATCGCGCGGCGCTCGACTTGAGTGGAGCCGCACGGCACGCAGATGATGATGCGCGGCGACGGCGAGAACATGCGGGATTCGTGAGCGGTCTTGATGAACTGCTTGATCATCTGCTCGGTGACGGTGAAGTCGGCGATCACGCCGTCCTTCATCGGGCGGATGGCCTCGATGTTGCCCGGCACTTTACCGAGCATCTGCTTGGCTTCCTTGCCGACCGCCTGAATGGTCTTCTTGCCGTTGGGGCCGCCTTCCTGGCGAATCGAAACGACCGAAGGTTCGTCGAGGACGATGCCCTTGCCGCGCATGTAGATCAGCGTGTTGGCGGTGCCGAGGTCAATCGCCAGGTCGTTGGAGAAATAGCTGCGCAAAAAACCGAACATTCAAAAATCCTGTCTCGCTGGGTGGCCGTTCGTCGCGAGGAGCGCCGGGGACGGCAGCGGAAAAAATAACGGTTTGCCGGGGCGGCGAACGCTCGCCGGGAAGGGCAAATCCGGGAAGAAATCTACTGCAGAACGGAACGCTGGACGCAAACGTTTCTCGGAATCCATCAAATGCGGGAGAAAGCCGCCGACAAGCCGTTCCAGAGGTGAGTCGAACGTGTAATGATACCTTATAATTTGTGGGTATCTATAGGAAAAGGATGGCAGTTTTTGCCATCGCCAGACCTGTTTCCGAGGGCTCCTTTCAAGATCGCAACTGGCTGCTGCAGCGAAAGTTTTCGAGATTGAGGCTGTCCACGCTTTCTCCGGTGAATCCATGTCTTTGACCCTGACCGACGTAAAACGCATCGCGCACCTCGCGCGGCTCGAATTGCCCGACCACGAAGCCGAGCCCACGCTCACGCGGCTCAACGATTTTTTCGGTCTCGTCGAGCAGATGCAGGCCGTCGACACGACCGGCATCGAGCCGCTCGCGCACCCGATCGAGCAGATCGAGGAAGTCGCGCTGCGTCTGCGTGACGACGCTGTCTCAGAGCGTGTCGAACGCGAAGAGTTCCAGCGTTGCGCGCCCGCCGTGCAAGACGGACTCTATCTCGTGCCCAAAGTCATCGAATAAGCATCAAACATTCAGCGTCAGCGCGTGATTCACACCGCGCTCATCAGGAAACTGCAATGCATCAGAAAAGCTTGACCGAACTGCGCGCCGCGCTCGACTCGAAGGAAGTATCCGCGGTCGAACTGGCGCAGTCGTATCTGCGGCGCATCGAGGGCGCGAAGGAATTGAACGCGTTCATCGGCGTCGACGCCGCGCTCACGCTCGAACAGGCGAAAGCCGCCGACGCGCTCATCGCCGAAGGCCGCGCGGGCGCGCTCACCGGCTTGCCGATCGCGCACAAGGACGTCTTCGTCACGCGCGGCTGGACATCGACCGCCGGCTCGCACATGCTCGAAAACTATTCGAGTCCGTTCGATGCGACCGTCGTCGATCGCCTCGCGAACGCCGGTATGGTCACGCTCGGCAAGACCAACATGGACGAGTTCGCGATGGGCTCGTCCAACGAGAATTCGTACTTCGGCGCGGTGAAGAATCCGTGGGATATGAAGGCCGTGCCGGGCGGTTCGTCGGGCGGTTCGGCTGCTGCCGTGGCCGCGCGTCTCGCGCCCGCGGCGACCGGCACGGACACCGGCGGCTCCATCCGCCAGCCCGCTTCGTTCACCGGCATCACCGGCATCAAACCGACGTATGGCCGCGTTTCGCGTTATGGAATGATCGCGTTCGCGTCGTCGCTGGATCAGGGCGGCCCGATGGCGCAAACGGCGCACGACTGCGCGCTGCTCCTGAACGCGATGGGCGGCTTCGACGAGCGCGACTCCACGAGCCTTCAACGCGAGAACGAAGACTACACGCGCTATCTCGGCAAGACGTGGAACGGCAGCGATGATGCCGGCAAGCCGCTGAAGGGCTTGCGCATCGGCATGCCGAAGGAGTATTTCGGCGCGGGTCTCGCCGACGACGTGCGCGCGTCCATCGACGCCGCATTGAAGCAATACGAAGCGCTCGGCGCGACGCTCGTCGAAGTGTCGCTGCCGAAGACCGAGCTTTCGATTCCCGTGTACTACATCATCGCGCCGGCGGAGGCATCGTCGAATCTGTCGCGCTTCGATGGCGTGCGCTACGGGCATCGCGCGGCCGAGTACCGCGATCTGCTCGACATGTACAAGAAGTCGCGCGCGGAAGGCCTCGGGCCGGAAGTGAAGCGGCGGATTCTCGTCGGCACGTACGTGCTGTCGCACGGTTATTACGACGCGTACTACCTGCAGGCGCAGAAGATTCGCCGCATCATCGCGCGCGATTTCCAGGAAGCGTTCAAGCAGTGCGACGTCATCATGGGACCGGTCGCGCCGTCGGTCGCGTGGAATCTCGGCGAGAAGGCCGACGATCCCGTGCAGATGTATCTCGCCGATATCTACACGCTTTCCGTGAGCCTCGCGGGCCTGCCCGGCATGAGCGTGCCGTGCGGTTTCGGCGCGGGCGCGAATGCGAATCGGCCGGTCGGTCTGCAGATCATCGGCAACTATTTCAACGAAGCCCGGATGCTCCAGGTCGCCGACGCTTATCAGCGCGCGACCGACTGGCACCGCAAGGCACCTGCATCGGCATTGGCATCGGGAGTGTGAACATGCAGTGGGAAGTCGTCATCGGTCTGGAAACGCACGCGCAGCTTTCCACCGTCTCCAAGATTTTTTCCGGCGCGCCCACGCAGTTCGGCGCGAGCCCGAATTCGCAGGCGAGCCCCGTCGATCTCGCGTTGCCCGGCGTGTTGCCTGTGATGAACCGCGGCGCCGTCGAGCGCGCGATCCGCTTCGGTCTCGCGATCGGTTCGCACATCGCGCCGCGCAGCATCTTCGCGCGCAAGAACTACTTCTATCCGGATCTTCCGAAGGGCTATCAGATCAGCCAGTACGAGATTCCGGTCGTGCAGGGCGGGCAGATCACGATTCAGGTGCCGGCCAACGAGAAGGCGGGCAAGGAAGCGTACGAGAAGACCATCAACCTGACGCGCGCGCACCTCGAAGAGGACGCAGGCAAGTCGCTGCACGAAGACTTCGCGGGCATGACGGGCATCGACCTGAACCGCGCGGGCACGCCGCTGCTCGAAATCGTCACTGAGCCGGAAATGCGCAGCGCCGCGGAAGCGGTCGCGTATGCGAAGGCACTGCACGGTCTCGTCGTGTGGCTCGGCATCTGCGACGGCAACATGCAGGAAGGCTCGTTCCGTTGCGACGCGAACGTCTCGGTGCGCCCGGTCGGCCAGAAGGAATTCGGCACGCGCGCCGAGATCAAGAACTTGAACTCGTTCCGCTTTCTCGAAGAAGCGATCCAGTACGAAGTGCGCCGTCAGATCGAGCTGATCGAAGACGGCGGCACGGTGGTTCAGGAAACGCGTCTTTATGACCCGGACAAGCGCGAAACGCGTTCGATGCGCAGCAAGGAAGACGCGCACGATTACCGCTATTTTCCCGATCCCGATCTGATGCCGCTCGTGATCGATGCATCGTGGATCGATCGCGTGAAGGGCGAGATGCCCGAGCTGCCGGCGGACATGCAGAAGCGTTTCGTCGACACGTACGGTTTGACGCCGTATGACGCGGGCGTGCTGACTTCGTCGAAGGCGATGGCGTCCTACTTCGAAGCGCTCGTGCAGAAGGCGGGCGCGGCCCAGGCGAAGATCGCCGCGAACTGGATGATGGGCGACGTCTCCGCGCAACTGAATCGCGAATCGCTCGATATCAGCGAATCGCCGGTATCGGCCGCGCAGCTCGCGCTCATCATTCAGCGCATCGCCGATGGCACCATCTCCAACAAGATCGCGAAGGACATTTTCCAGACGATCTGGGAAGAGAAGGCGACCGACGAGGCCGCCGCGGATCGCATCATCGACGCGAAGGGTTTGAAGCAGATTTCCGACACCGGCGCGCTCGAAGCGATCATCGACGAGGTGCTTGCGGCAAACCAGAAGTCCGTCGAGGAATTCCGCGCGGGCAAGGAGAAGGCGTTCAACGCGCTGATCGGTCAGGCGATGAAGGCGACCAAGGGCAAGGCGAATCCGCAGCAGGTGAACGAGCTTTTGAAGAAGAAACTCGGCTGATTGTTTCGGTGCGTGAAAGACAGGGCCGTTGCCGGTTAAGCTAGGCGACGGCCTTTCTTTTTGGTGATCACAAAAATATGGCAAAAAAACCCGAACTCGACGACTTCCGTGTGCCTTTCTTCGACGCCGGCAAGAAGCGCAAGCCATTCGACCTGAGCGCGATCGATCCGTCCGCGAAGCCGTTTTCCAGCGGCACGAAGGACATCGACCGCGAGCGTCTCACGGCGATCGGCGTGCAGCTCGACGATCTTCAGGAGAAACTGCACGCGCAGCGCCGCCGGCGCGTGCTGCTCGTGCTGCAGGGCATGGACACGAGCGGCAAGGACGGCACGGTGCGCGCGGTGTTTCACGATGTCGATCCGCTCGGCTTGCGCATCGTGCCGTTTCGCGCGCCGTCCGAGCGCGAGGCCGCGCACGATTTTCTGTGGCGCGTGCACGCGCAGGCGCCGATGGCCGGCGAATTCGCGATCTTCAACCGCAGTCACTACGAAGACGTGCTCGTGCCGCGCGTGCTGAAGTCGATCGATGCCGACGAATGCGAACGGCGTTATCGGCATATTCGCGAATTCGAGGCGCTGCTCGCTGACAGCGGCACCACCATCGTCAAATGCTTCCTGCACATTTCGAAGGACGAGCAGCGCGAGCGACTGCAGGCGCGCATCGACGATCCGACGAAACACTGGAAGTTCGACGTCTCCGATCTCGAAGCGCGCAAGCAATGGGACGACTACCAGGCCGCATACGCCGACGCGCTCGCGGCGACATCGACGGATTACGCGCCTTGGTACATCATTCCGGGCAATTCGAAGACGCATCGCAACGTGATGGTCGCAGAGCTGCTGTTGCGCACGATGCAGGACATGAAGCTCGAATTCCCGCCGGCGAAAGAATCGCTGAAGGGCGTGAAGGTCGAATAATCAAGATCAAAAAGGAAGAACATGTTTCGCGTGATAACCGCCAATCTCAACGGCATCCGTTCGGCCGCCAAGAAAGGTTTCTTCGACTGGTTCGGAGAGCAGAAATCCGACGTCGTGTGCGTTCAGGAAATCAAATGCTCGCAGGACGATCTGACGCCGGAATTTCTCGCGCCGCACGGTTTCCAGGGCTATTTCCAGCACGCGGTGAAGAAGGGCTACAGCGGCGCCGGTCTGTACACGCGCCACGAACCGGATGACGTGATCATCGGCTTCGGTTCGGAAGAGTTCGATCCGGAAGGGCGCTATGTCGAAGCGCGTTTCGGCAAGTTGTCGGTCGTGTCGGTGTATGTGCCGTCGGGTTCGAGCGGCGACGAGCGTCAGCAGGCGAAGTATCGCTTCATGGACGAGTTCATGCCGCATCTGGACGCGCTTTCGAAGGAGCGCGAAGTCATCCTGTGCGGCGATGTGAATATCGTGCACAAGGAAATCGACATCAAGAACTGGAAGAGCAACCAGAAGAATTCCGGTTGTTTGCCCGAAGAACGCGCGTGGCTCACGAAGCTTTTCGAGGACGTCGGTTATGTCGATGTATTCCGCACGCTCGATCAGCGTCCCGAGCAATATACGTGGTGGAGCAATCGCGGCCAGGCGTATGCGAAGAACGTCGGGTGGCGTATCGATTATCAGATCGCGACGAAGGAAGTCGCCGCGACCGCGAAGAAGACGTCGATTTTCCGGGATATCAAGTTCAGCGACCACGCGCCGCTGACGATCGATTACGACTGGAAGATCGCGAAGAAGAAGTGAGCTAGCGCCCGCTCTTCTTGAACCGCCCCATTCCCGCGTAATTCGGCAACTGATCGATGGTCTTGCCGACCGCCTTCGCATAGAGCGGCATCATGTCCGGCATGCGTTTGAGCAGATCCTGCCGGCGATCCGGCCCGTACGGATGTAGCCAGATGAAGCCATCGTCCGCGCGGCGCGTGCCCGAATCGATCTTGTTCCACAACGTGACGGCCGCGCGCGGATCGTAGCCCGCGCGCGACGCGATCTCGCTGCCGATCACGTCGGCTTCGGTTTCGTCGGCGGGGGAATAGCGCATCGTCAGCAGTTCATCGCCGATATCGGGCTGCTGCGACGCGTAATTCGAAAAGCCGAAAAGCTGCGGCATGCCGTTCGACGAGAGCTGCGCCGCCTGCTGCCGCCCGAGCCGCTCGCGCGCATGTTCGCGCAACGCGTGCGCGATTTCATGGCCGATCATCATGCCGATCTCGTTGTCGTTCAGATGCAGCTTGTCGATCAGCCCGCTGTACACGACGATCTTCCCGCCCGGCAGGCAGACCATGCGCTCGTCGGCCGACTTGATGACGTTGATCTCCCACTTCCAGCTCTTCGCGCGATCGTTCCACTTGAGCGCGAACGGAATCTCGTGATTCGCGATATCGCGCACGCGTTTGACGAGCGGGTTGGTATCGGGGAGCAGCGTCTTGTTGCGCTCGGCATCGTGGATGACCTGCGCGTATTCGTCGGCGGCCTGCGCTTCGAGCGTCGCGGGCGCAATCAGGTTGCGAAACAGCGCCGTATTGCCGAAACGGATCTGGTTGTTCGGTGCGGAGTACGGCGGCGGCGTCTTTTGTTCGTCCTGGGCATGCGCGGACGAAGGCGCGAGCGACGCCCATGTCCATGCGCAAACCAAGGCGCGAAGCTTGAAAGAAACCGTCATCGTCGAATTCTCCAGGGCGCGATCTTGGGCAACAGTAACATGCCCGGAATGGACAGCGCGACGCAGATCATGAAGTACGGAAACCAGCCGGTTTCATTCACGATGTAGCCGCTGCCCGCCGCCGCGAAGGTGCGCGGCACGGCCGCGAGGCTCG
This sequence comes from Caballeronia sp. NCF2, assembly GCF_023631205.1. Lineage (NCBI taxonomy): Bacteria > Pseudomonadati > Pseudomonadota > Betaproteobacteria > Burkholderiales > Burkholderiaceae > Caballeronia > Caballeronia sp. NCF2. The sequence goes on from NZ_JALQDN010000001.1 coordinate 169,074, forward strand.
TGAAGAGCGCGAATTGGGTCGCGGTGTAGCGCGGGTCGGTCGTGCTCGCGATATACGCCGTGAAGGTCGCGAGCGTGAGACCCGTCGCGAAGGTTTCGAAGCCGTACAGCACGCCGAGCGCGAACGGCGACGGCCCGATCTTCGCGAGCCATGCGAAGCCGAGCGTCGCGACGATCTGCAGAATGCCGAAGATCCACAAGCCGCGCGCAATGCCGATCTTCACGAGCGCGATGCCGCCGAGCAAGCCGCCCGCGATGCTCGCCCAGAACGCGACCGCTTTCGCGATCACGCCGATCTGCGCGAGCGAGAATCCGACGTCGATGAAGAACTTCGTCGCGAGCGCGGTGGCCATCGTATCGCCGAGCTTGTACAGGAAGATGAAACTGAGCACGAGCAGCGCCGCGCGCCAGCCGTCACGCGTGACGAACTCGTGAAAGGGCTCGACGATCGCCTCGCGCAGATTTTTCGGCGGCGCGCCATGAATCTGCGGCTCCTTCACGACGAGCGTCATGATGAGCCCCGGCAGCATGAACGCGGCGGTGATCAGAAAGACGCTTTTCCACGGCAGGACGGTCGCGAGAATCAGCGACAGCGAACCGGGCACGAGTCCCGCGACCTTATATGCGTTGACGTGCACCGCGTTGCCGAGCCCTTGTTCGGTGTCGGCGAGGAGCTCGCGGCGATAGGCATCGATGACGATATCCTGACTCGCGCTGAAGAACGCGACGAGCGCGGCGATCGCGGCGACGGCCCAGAGATTCTGCTCGGGCGAGAAGAAGCCGAACGAGCCGATCGCGATCATCACGAGCACTTGCGTGACGAACATCCAGCCGCGCCGCCTGCCCGGACTCCAGCCGGGAAAGCGCGGAATGAAACGGTCCATCAGCGGCGACCAGACGAATTTCCACGTGTACGGAAGTCCGATCAGCGCGAAGAGACCGATCTCCTTGACGTTGATGTGCGCGGTCGTGAGCCACGCCTGCAACAGGCTATAAAGCGTGAAGAGCGGCAATCCGGACGTAAAGCCGAGAAAGACGCAAATGAGGATGCGCTTGTTGAGGAACGCGCGCCATCCGGGATGATCTTCGTGAGCAGTTAGAGCGGGCGCCTCGTGTGGCGTATCGGGCATGTCAGATAACGGGCAGTTGTCGATGCGGGAACCCGCCGGTCGATGTTACCGGCGCTTCACGCGATAGACCGCAAGACTACCACGCCAGTTCGCGCCCCAACGGACCGACTGCCCGCCGTGCAGCACCACGCGATCCAGAATCTCGATGCCCACTTCCGGCGCGAGCGCCTCGAAGTCCTTGATCGTGAGCACGCGCACGTTCGGCGTGTTGTGCCATTGATAAGGCAGCGATTTCGACACCGGCATGCGTCCCTGAATCACCGAAAGCCGATGCTGCCAGTAACCGAAATTCGGAAACGACACAATGCATTCGCGTCCGACGCGCACCGTTTCGCGCAGGATCGCGGCGGTCTGATGGATCGTCTGCAGCGTCTGCGAGAGGATCGCGAAGTCGAAGCTGTCGTCTTCGAAGAGACGCAAGCCGTCTTCGAGATTCTGCTGGATCACGTTCACGCCTTTTTGCGCGCACGCGAGCACGCCGGCATCGTTGATTTCGATGCCGTAGCCCTTCACTTCCAGTTCTTCACCGAGCAGCGACAGCAGCGAACCGTCGCCGCAGCCGAGATCGAGCACCGTCGAGCGCGGTTCGACCCAGCGGGCGATCGCGCGAAAGTCCGAGCGCAGCGCGAGGGAATCGAGAGTGTGCTGGTTCATGCGCCGATCTCCGTGGCAATGCGTTCGTAGTAGGCGCGCATCAGATTGTGATAGCGCGCGTCGTCGAGCAGGAAGGCGTCGTGGCCGTGCGGCGCGTCGATTTCCGCGTAGCTCACCGTGCGCTTGTTGTCGAGCAGCGCCTTCACGATCTCGCGCGAGCGCGCCGGCGCGAAACGCCAGTCGGTCGTAAAGCTGGTGATGAGATATTTCGCCGATGTATTGGCAAGCGCTTTCGTTAGATCGCCGTCGAAGGCTTTCGCGGGATCGAAATAATCGAGCGCGCGCGTGATGAGCAGATACGTGTTCGCATCGAAGTATTCGGCGAACTTGTCGGCCTGATAGCGCAGATACGACTCCACTTCGAATTCGACATCGAAATTGAAGTTGTACGCGTCGAGCGCGCCTTCGGCACGGCGCAGCGCGCGACCGAATTTCACGGCCATGTCGTCGTCCGACAGATACGTGATGTGGCCGATCATCCGCGCGACGCGCAAGCCGCGGCGCGGCTTCACGCCGTGCGCGTAGTAATCGCCGCCGTGGAAGTCGGGGTCCGAGAGGATCGCGGAGCGCGCCGTCTCGTTGAACGCGATGTTCTGTGCGGACAGCTTCGGCGTCGACGCCACCACGATGCAATGCGCGAGCCGCTCCGGATACATCATGCTCCACGCGAGCGCCTGCATGCCGCCCAAGCTGCCGCCCATCACGGCCGCGAAGCGCTCGATACCGAAGCGGTCCGCGAGACGCGCCTGCGCGTTCACCCAGTCCTCGACGGTGACGACGGGAAAGCTCGCGCCATACGGTTTTCCGGTTGCGCCGTCGATGCTCATCGGTCCGGTCGAGCCGAAACACGAGCCGAGATTGTTCACGCCGATGACGAAGAAGCGGTTCGTGTCGAGCGGCTTGCCGGGGCCGACCATGTTGTCCCACCAGCCGACGTTCTTCGGGTTATCGGCGTGAATGCCGGCGACGTGATGCGACGCGTTCAGCGCATGGCACACGAGCACGGCGTTCGAGCGCGCGGCGTTCAGTTCGCCATAGGTTTCGACGACGAGCTCGTAGTCGCCGAGCGACGAGCCGTTCTGCATCCGCAGCGGCTCGGTGAAGCGCATTGTTTGGGGAGTGACGATGCCGATCGATTCCATTCATTCCGCCTTTGACCTGGCGGCTAAACGGTGTCGGCGATGCGCTGCCTGAGAAATCGAGCGCGGCTGACGACCTCTTTAGCCGCATTTATAGTGAACCCCGCGAAAGATCACTGAGGTTCGCGCGCCCGCAATCGAGTCAGCAAATCGGCGCACTGTTCATGTTCGAGAAAATCTCGTTAGCGGGGAAGTATAGCGGAAAACGTCATAACGCCGTCAATAATGCCGCCATCTGCCGCGCCTTGGATGCGGCCCGCTTTAGCGTCTATATTGTCTAATCGCCTCGTCGTCCCGAGGAAAGGACATGAAACCGAGCCGGGTCAGACCGCTCAGTCACCTGAAGAGCCGCGCGGCCGAGATGATCCGCAATATCGTCGAGAGCCGCGAGCCGATGCTCATCACGCAGAACGGTGAAGGCAGGGTCGTCGTGCAGGATGTGCAGTCCTATGAAGACCTGCATCAGACGCTTGCCTTGCTGAAGATTCTCGCGATGGGACAGAAGACCATCGAAGCCGGCCACTGCGTGAGCGCCGGCGATGTCTTCGCCGAGATCGAGCGCATGGACCGCGAGGAAGGCTTCAAATGAAGACCGTTTTCCTGGATCCGGTGCGTCGGGATCTGCAGGATTTCCGGCGCTATGTCATCAACAAGTTCGGCGGCACGGCGTGGGCCGCTACGCGCAACAAGTTCGCGGAAACCATTGCCGAGATCGAAGCCGCGCCGCGCAACGGCTCGACGCCGCCCGAGCTCGTCGACTTTCGCATGTCGGGCTATTACGAAGTGCCGAGCGGCACGAACCGCATCATCTACAAGGTCGATGGCGACACGATTTACGTGCATCTCGTCGTCGATGCACGCTCGGACCTCGAGGACATACTCGCGCGCCGCTTATTTCGGATGTAGCGGCAATCGGCGCGATTGCGTCAGCGCGCGCAGCGAGCGCACCGTGCGATCCACATAGTGCGGCCGCCCGGAACCGGGCTTGCGAATCGACAGCCCGCCGTTTGACGTTTTCGCGACCGGCAGATGTCCGACGATCCACACGGTGCGAATCCCGAGCCGCCGATACGACTTCAGATGCCCGCGCGTGTCCTCGACGAGAATCGCGTCCTCGAGACGCACGTGCGCGCGGCGCATCGCGTGGCGGAGCATCGGCGCATCCGGCTTGGCGCGCCAATGGTGGCCGCTGCGCATGTCTTCGATGGCAATCACGCGCTCGAACAGCTTCGCGATGCCCAGTTCCGCGAGCACCGTGCGCGCGTAGAGCGTCGGCGCGTTGGTGAGCACGATCTTGCGTCCGGGCAGCGCGCGCAGCATGCGCGTGAGGCCGCGTTCGGCGCGCAGCATCGACGCAAGATCGGGAAACGTGTGCACCTCGTGCAGGAAGTCGGCGGCATCGACGCCGTGATGCCGCACGAGCCCGAGCAGCGTCGCGCCGTAACGCACGGTATAGCCGACGCGCAGCCGGTTCGCCTCGTCGACGTCGACGTTCAGGCGATCCATGATGTACTGCGTCATGCCGCGATTGATCGCCGGAAACACCGCGTGCGACGCGTGATGCAGCGTGTTGTCGAGATCGAAGAGCCAGACGGGGCCGCGCGTCTTGACGCGGCGTCGGCGGGAAATGCGTTGCGCGGTCATCGTGCGCCGTTATCGTAAGAACGCCCGCGCGAAGGCGGGCGTCTTTAGCAAGGGAACAAGCTCAATGCGAGCGGATCATCGTGCCGAACGGCTGCTCGGTCAGGATTTCGAGCAGCACCGAATGTTCGATGCGGCCATCGATGATGTGCACCGAGCGCACGCCGCTCTTCGCGGCATCCAGCGCGGACGAAATCTTCGGCAGCATGCCGCCGGAGATGGTGCCGTCGGCGAAGAGGGCGTCGATCTCGCGCGCGGAAAGATCGGTGAGCAGATTGCCTTCCTTGTCCATCACGCCGGGGATGTTCGTCATCATGACGAGCTTCTCCGCGTTCAGGACGACGGCGAGCTTGCCCGCGACGAGGTCCGCGTTGATGTTGTACGAGAGGCCGTCTTCGCCGAAGCCGATCGGTGAAATGACCGGGATGAACGCGTCGTCCTGCAGCGCCTTGACGACCGCCGGATTGATCGCCTCGACCTCGCCGACCTGACCGATGTCGATGAACTGGCCCGGATTGTCGCGGTCCGGCATCATCAGCTTGCGCGCGTGGATCAGGCCGCCGTCCTTGCCGGTCAGACCGACCGCGTGGCCGCCGAAGTGATTGATGAGCGTGACGATATCCTGCTGCACTTCGCCGCCGAGCACCCACTCGACGACTTCCATCGTCTCTTCGTCGGTGACGCGCATGCCTTGAATGAAGGTGCCCTGCTTGCCGATCTTCTTCAGCGCCTGATCGATCTGAGGGCCGCCGCCATGCACGATCACCGGATTGATGCCGACGAGCTTCAGCAGAATGACGTCGCGCGCGAAGCCCTGCTTCAGGCGCTCTTCGGTCATGGCATTGCCGCCGTATTTGATCACGACCGTCTTGCCGTGATACTGACGGATGTAGGGCAGCGCCTCGGCCAGGATTTCAGCCTTCAGGGTCGGCGCGATTTGCGTGAGGTCGGGTAGCTCGGACATGGCGGCAAATGAGGCGAGGAGCGTTTAAACACGCCGAATTGTACAGGACCGACGCTCCGCGGCAGGACGAATTGCCGCGGTCGCGCCACGTTTTCCGGCGGGCGTTCCGGCGTGCGATCATCGTTTCGGCAGATTGATGACAAGATGATGAACCCATCCACGGAAACGAACGAACGCGAAGCGCCGGGCGCGCAGGTTTGCGAACGCTGCGGCGCGACGTTTCGCTGCGGCGCGCTCGCGGGCGATGCGTCCTGCTGGTGCGCGTCGCTGCCCGCGTTGCCGCTGGATCGATTGCGGCCCGGCATTCGTTGTCTGTGTCCCGCGTGTCTCACAACGGAAGCCGGGCGCGGCACGACTTCCAGTTAGCAGAGCGCGTGCCGAGGTGCGACAAATCGCGCCAGATGTCGCAGCAGGCGGGATGCAAACGGGATAATGTCGCACGGAGCGCGCACGCGCTAACACGCACTCAATCAGATGCATCGCATAACCAACACCGGACGGGTCAATCTCGGTCATCTTTTCTGGCTTCGCTCGCTCGCGATCATCGGCCAGCTGACGACCATCGCCGTCGTCCAGATATTCTTCGGCGCGAAGCTTCCGCTGCCCGCGATGCTGCTCGTCATCGCGCTCGAAATGGTCTTCAACGGCCTCACTTGGATGCGCGTCGCGCGGGCGCGTCCGGAAACCAATCTCGAACTGTTCGGGCAGATGCTCGTCGACCTCGGCGCGCTGTCGGCGCTGCTGTTCCTGTCCGGCGGTGCGACCAATCCGTTCGTCACGCTTTATCTGCCGTCGCTCGCGATCGCCGCCGCCGTCCTGCCGTGGACGATGATGACCTGCCTCGCGCTCTTCGCCGTCACCTGTTACGCGCTGCTTAGTTACAACTATGTGCCGCTCAACATCGAGAATCCGGCCAATCTGTTCGATTATTTCCGCACGGGCCTGTGGGTCAACTTCATGGTGAGCGTTGTGCTGATCGGCTGGTTCGTCGCGCGCATGTCGCGGGCGCTGCGCGTGCGCGACGCCGCGCTCGCCGACGCGCAGCAGCGTCATCTTCGCGATGAGCGGGCCGTCGCGCTCGGCGTGCAGGCGGCGACCGTCGCGCACGAAATGGGCACGCCGCTTTCGACCATCGCGATGCTGTCGGAGGAATTGCGCGATTCCGCCGCGCACGACAAGAACCTCGCGCCCTACGCGGCCGATTTCGAATTGCTCGAACAGCAGATGGCTTTGTGCACGTCCGCGCTCGCGCGCCTGCGCAGCCGCGCGACCGGGCCGTCGAGCCGCCAGGCGCTCGACGAGTGGCTGTCGAGTTTCATCGAGCAATGGCGTCTGCGGCATCCGCAGGTGAAATTCGCGCAAATCGACCGGACGCCCGCGGATGCGTCGATCGACGATGCCGTCGCCGTCGGACAGATTCTGACGATCCTGCTCGACAACGCCGCGCGCGCGAGCAGCGAATCGGTGACGCTGCAGGCGTCGGCGGAAACCGTCGACGAACTGGATTACGTGCGCTTCGACGTGTGCGACCGCGGTCCGGGCATTCCTGCCGCGCTGCGCGGCACGCTGGGCGCCGGACCGGTGGACAGCACGCAGGGCGGACACGGCGTCGGGTTATATCTGGCGTTTGCGGCGGCGGCGCGGCTCGCAGGTTCGATCGAACTGATCGACGGCAAGCCGCGCGGCACGTGCGCCGTGTTGCGCCTGCCGAATCGCGGCGCGGTGGCGGCGCCCGCGCAGACGGCAAGAACTGAACGAAGCGGCGCGGCCTGAACTCGAACTCAGGCGCACGCGAGCGGCATTTTGGAGAAGAAACACATGAGCGATACCAACTTCCTGATCATCGACGACGATGAAGTCTTTGCCGGCATTCTCGCCCGCGGCCTGACACGGCGCGGTTTCACGCCGCATCAGGCACACAATGCGGACGAAGCGCTGAAGCTCGCCAACCAGCACAAATTCGGCATGATCACCGTCGATCTTCACTTGGGCAACGATTCCGGCCTGCGCCTCGTCGCGCCGCTGCGCGACCTGCAACCGGACGCGCGCATTCTCGTGCTGACCGGCTACGCGAGCATCGCGACGGCCGTGCAGGCGGTGAAGGACGGCGCGGACAACTATCTCGCGAAACCGGCGAACGTCGAATCGATTCTTTCCGCGCTGCACGAGCAGGCGAGCGAGCAGACGGCCGAAGAGGCGATCGAGAACCCGACGCTGCTTTCGGTTGCGCGGCTCGAATGGGAGCACATCCAGCGCGCGCTTGCGGAGAACAACGGCAATATTTCCGCGACGGCGCGCGCGCTCAACATGCATCGGCGCACGCTGCAGCGCAAATTGGCGAAGAAACCGGTGCGGCAGTAAGGCGGATGACGCCCGAGGAAGCTCGGGCGTCGGTTCGATATCGATGCGTTCGAAAATCGCATCGACGAAAACGGGCGCCCAAAAAAAAGAACCGCCCAAGCCGGGTGCCAAGGGCGGAAATCGGAGAGTTGCAACGACATGCGCGTACATGGAACACGCATGGACAAAGCATACGTTGCAGCGTTGGGCGCCCAAATCAGAAAATTCCCAATTAGGAATTTGCTTAGGTTGTCTGCTACTTAGCAGCAATTTGCGGATTTCTTTCGGACGAGCTTTCGCGGTTCTTTCGTCCTCGTTTCAGCGTCCATTTCGCCGGCGTTATCTCCTTCATACGCGCTCAAGAATTTTGCAGCGAGCGCCGTAGAGCCACTCTGTGCGCGAACCGAAGTTTGCGCCGCGCCGTCCGCGGGCGTCGTCCGCGGGGCGTGAAAGAGGAGACTTCGATGAAATGGTTTGACCGCCTGTCCGTGCTCAGCAAGCTTTTGCTGTCTTTCGCGGTCGTGATTCTGTTCACTGCGTGCGTGGGCGCCACCGGCGTGGTTTCGCTCTCGAAGATGAACTTCCTGATCGAGGAAATCGGCGACCGTCACATGGACGGCCTCTATTGGGTCGAGGAAATCAACAAGCACAAGCTCAACACGGATCTCGCCGCCGCCAACCTCACTTTCGCCGACGATGCCGGCAAGGAAAAGCTGAAGGAAGGCATGGCCGGATCGCTCGACAGCATGCACCGCGCGTTCGAGCGCATGCGCCCGACGATGCGCTCGGCAGAAAGCCTCGCGCTCTACGATGCGGCCAGCAAGTCCGTCGCCGCGTGGGAAGACATCGTGCTGATGCAGATGGGTAAGAAAGCGATGCCCGTCGACGTCGATCAGATGGGCCTCATCGCGCGCGCGATCGCCGCGAGCGAGAAGGCGCGCGAATCGCTTGAGCGTCTCGCCGACTTCAAGCGCAAGCGCGCGACCGAGGCGCGCAGCAGCGCGGCATCGGAGTATGAAACGATGCGCGTCGTGATGCTCGCGCTCGTGTTCGGCGCGATGGTCGCGGGCGCGTTGCTCGCGGTGCTGATCGGGCGGCGTCTGTCGGCGCAACTCGGCGGCGAGCCGGCGTACGCGGCGGATATCGCCGACCGCATCGCGCGCGGCGATCTGGCGACGCGCGTCGCCACGCGTCCGGGCGACGACAGCAGCATGCTCGCGAGCCTCGGCAACATGAGCGCGAAGCTCGCGGACATCGTCGGCGGGATTCGGCATTCGAGCGATTCGATCCTGTACGCATCGCGCGAAATCGCGCAGGGCAACACCGATCTGTCGCAGCGCACGGAAGAGCAGGCGGCGTCGCTGGAAGAAACCGCGTCGAGCATGGAGCAGCTCACGCAGACCGTGCGGCAGAACGCGAGCAACGCGGACGAAGCGAGCGGGCTCGCGCGCGGCGCGTCGGATGTGTCGGCGCGCGGCAGCGAGCTCGTGGGCGAGGTCGTCGACAACATGCGGGAACTGGCGTCGGGCTCGAAGCGCATGACGGACATCATCGCGGTGATCGAAGGCATCGCGTTCCAGACGAACATACTCGCGCTGAACGCGGCCGTGGAAGCGGCGCGCGCCGGCGAGGAAGGGCGCGGCTTCGCGGTGGTCGCGGGCGAAGTGCGCTCGCTCGCGCAGCGGAGCGCGACGTCGGCGAAGGAAATCAAGGAGCTGATCGAAGCGTCGACGGCGCGCGTGGACAGCGGCGCGGCGCTCGCCGAGCGTGCCGGCGCGACGATGGCCGAAGTCACGCAGGCCGTGCAGCGCGTGACGGACATCATGGCGCAGATTTCGTCGGCATCGCATGAGCAGAGCGCGGGCATCGAGCAGGTGAATCGCGCGGTCGCGCAGATGGACGAGGTGACGCAGCAGAACGCGGCGCTCGTCGAACAGGCCGCCGCCGCGGCGGGCGCGATGGCCGATCAGGCCGAGCAATTGAAGAGCGCGGTCGCGGTTTTCGAGCTGGAGCGCGACGTCTCCGGCGCGGGAAAAGTGTGACGCGTCGCGGGCATGCGACGGCCAAACGGTCGTAATATCGGCTCGCTTGCCACCCGAGAGCCCGCTCCGTACACTCGCGCCTGATTTTTTCAGATCGAGCGCGCCGCACGGAGCGGCGCCTCACCGCCGCCAAGGAGCCCCGCCGATGTCCGATTCCTATTTCCCGCGCTGGCCGGTCCAGCCGGACGCCCAGGAGGGTCGCGTCGTCGGGCCCGACCAGCGCCTCGCCTGGCCGCAGATGATCGCGATGGGCATTCAGCACGTCGTCGCGATGTTCGGCTCGACCGTGCTCGCGCCGCTCTTGATGGGCTTCGATCCCAATCTGTGCATCTTCATGTCGGGCATCGGCACGTTGCTGTTTTTCGTGCTGGTCGGCGGGCGCGTGCCGAGTTATCTCGGTTCGAGCTTCGCGTTCATCGGCCTCGTGATCGCGGTGACGGGATACAGCGGTCATGGCCCGAACCTGAACATACCGGTGGCGCTCGGCGGGATCATTGCGTGCGGCGTGGCTTACACGATCATCGGATTGATCGTTGCGGCGGTCGGCACGAAGTGGATCGAAGCGCTGATGCCGCCGGTCGTGACGGGCGCGATCGTCTGCGTGATCGGGCTGAATCTCGCGCCGATCGCGGTGAAAGGCGTGATGGGCAGCAGCTTCGAATCGTGGATGGCGCTCGTCACCGTGCTGTGCGTGGGCGGCGTCGCGGTGTTCGCGCGCGGGATGGCGCAGCGGCTGCTGATCCTGATCGGTCTCGCGATCGCGTACATCATTTATGCGGCGCTCACGAACGGGATGGGCATGGGCAAGCCGATCGACTTTTCGATCGTCGCGAACGCTGCGTGGTTCGGCATGCCGCACTTCACCGCGCCTGTCTTCGAAGCCCCGGCGATGACGCTGATCGCGCCGGTCGCGATCATTCTCGTCGCGGAGAATCTCGGGCACATCAAGGCTGTCGGCGCGATGACCGGCAAGAGTCTCGACAAGTACATCGGACGCGCGTTCATCGGCGACGGGCTGGCGACGATTGCATCGGGCTTTGCCGGGGGCACCGGTGTGACGACGTATGCCGAGAACATCGGCGTGATGGCCGTCACGAAGATCTATTCGACGCTCGTGTTCGTGATCGCGGCGCTGTTCGCGATCGTGCTCGGGTTTTCGCCGAAGTTCGGCGCGCTGATTCAGACGATTCCGGGGCCGGTGCTCGGCGGTGTGTCGATCGTCGTGTTCGGGCTGATCGCGGTGACGGGCGCGCGCATTTGGGTCGTCAACAAGGTGAATTTTTCGGATAACCGGAATCTGATCGTTGCGGCGGTGACGCTCGTGCTCGGGACCGGGGATTTCACGCTGAAGCTCGGTGGGTTCGCTCTCGGTGGCATCGGGACGGCTACGTTCGGCGCTATCATCTTTTATGCGCTGTTGCGGCGGCGGGGGGCGGGAGTGGTTTGAGGGCTTTTGCCGCTCGGTTTCAATTTCTTGGGTTTGAGGACATTGCGCTCGTACGGGGCGGCATCGGTGGATGACGTCCCTCAAACCGCGCAAGCGCGTCCGTCGTAGACGCGCTGGCTCAGCGATCGACGCGCCACAGCGCGCGTCGCCACCTCAGCCGATCCATCCGCACTTCCTGATCGATTTCATCCCCCCGAACGCGCTCGCTCGTAGAACTCCTGAGTCACTGCGCGCCGCTTGAAGATCTGCGCAGCGGGCTGAACTATCAACAGAAAGACTAGCCCCGCGGCCGCGATACCCCAAAACCAGCCAGGGCCGAACTCGCCCGCTTCGCCCAAGATCAGCAGCAACACGGTCAGGCAAACGAAGCCGTATGAAGTCGACATTTGAATCAGGCTCAGGTTCGGCTCGACGGCGCGCGCGATCGGTGCATAGTCCTTGCCGATCAAATTCAGCCGGACACCTTCGGCGGCAGGCGTGACTACGACCTGCGGACCTTGCCCGTACTGCATCAATTCAGCCGCGAGTGCTTGCATCAGCAGCGGGCTGGCCGGTCCCGGAAGGCCGATTGCATGCTCGAGGTCGAGCAAGGTCAATTCCGGCTCGCTGTCCTTCACCGCTGCGCGCATCACGTGCCCGTCGGGTTTGGACAGACCGCTTATCCACATGTGCTTCAGGCGCTTGACCGGTGTCGGCTCGGCAGTGACAAGCGTCTTGATGGCGTCAGGTATGTCGTCTGTTGTCGTGGGCATCGAGCGAAAGAGCCGCGCCTTGGGCTTGAGCTTCTTCGCGCGAAGCAGATTCCATGAAGCGAACAGCAGCGCGACGGCCGCTTCCGTGCAAGGTGCCGCGCCTTCCTCCTGAAGCTGACACGCGAGCAGAAGGCACAGGTCCGGCGTTCTCTTGCGCCGGTCATGGTCGTAGTCATAGCGGACGGTCTGGTTCGTCATCCACGTATCGAGCAACGCCGAACACTCGTTCGCTTCGACGCGGCTCACAGCGATGTGCTCGAGGTTCGGCACTTCGAGCGCTTGCAGCACGCCGCGAAGTTGCGCGACGTGCGTCTCATGTGACGTCTGAAGCGCAATGTGGATGGTGCTTTTCCCTGCGAAGCGCGCGAGATGCGGCATCAACGGTTCGACAAGCTGCGTAAGCAACGCGGCGAAGTCGCGCTGCGCCAGCTTCGGCGATTTGCCGCCGTTCGCGGGCGGCGTCCCGTCCAGCGCGGCCATGCGTTCAGCGAGTTGCACTTCAGGCGTCAGCGTCACGGTATCGAGCAAGGCCAGATCCCAGCGCGCCCAATCACGCCAGTCGGCGAAATGGTCCTTGCACAGGTAGTTCCACCAGTCGACACGCGTGTTCCAATCCTCGTAGGACTGATACAGCAAGGCGCAGAACGCGCCCCACAGCAGTAAAGGCACCACCAACGCGAAGAGAAAGAACGTGCCCGATAAGATCGCTTCGCCCTGTTTCCAGTTCAGGATCGTGAGGATGAAGCCCGCGATGACGACAACGATTAGTGCAACGGCCGGAATCCACGGCGAAGGGTATTTCCAGTGCTTGAACTCGGGTATGGAAGGAATGCGCCAATCCATGCTCATGCGATGTCCATTCCTTGCGTCGTCGCTTTGACGATACTGCCGCATTGTGTGCGGCAATCGCCACGTTCTTGAACGCGCTGACATTGAATCCGCGAGAAGTCGCCACACTCACGTCTTTACCCGCGCCGATCATCACGCGATCCGGCGTAGCGAGCCCGATCCCATGCGGCGCGGACAGCGCAATAACCTGCTTCTTGATGTCGGCGAGTTCGTTCCGGAGCCATTGATTCTCGGCCTTCAAATCCGCGACTTCCGCCTTCGATGCAACCGCACCTTGCGCCAACGCATCGGCTTGCGCTTGCGTGCGTTCGAACAATGCCGTTGCACCGGCCGTATCCGTGATCTGTCCTTGCGCTTTGCTTTGCGCCTCGGCGGAAATCAACAGCCCCTGACCCGCTCGAACGGCTCCTTTCGCATCGCTGCGCAGCTCAAAACCGAGTCCGCGAACCTGGTCCCCATTACTAACCGTATGCCCGAGATTCAGTTGCGACTTACCTGGCTCCGTCGCAATCTTGATGTGTTCCTGATTCTCCCGATCCTCGACTTGAATCGTGTTATTGCGAATCGTGTGGATGACGACGTTACGCGTGCGCCACTTGTGTTGCTGATGAACCGGGTCGGTATCTTGCGAGTTATGCAGCGCATGCAGGATATATGGCAGATCCGGATTACCCGCGAAAAACGCGACGGCCACCTCCGTACCCGGTATATAGGGCATATGAAAGCCGCTCTGCCATTTCCCCGCGAAAGGCTTGCCGAGTCGCAGCAGACAGCTATTCAGACCCGCGACGCGTTTCTCCCGGTCATCGTGGAACTGAACGATATATTCGCCGTGCGGATCGATGTAAGGACCGCTATAACCTTCCGTCGACGCAATCGTTCCGGTTATCGTGCCCTGGATGCGCGGCCATTCCGACTCACGCAAAGGCATCCGATACAGGCGATCGGAAGGCATCGCGGTAAATTCGACCTTATATCCTTGCGTGCGTGAAGCGCTGCACTTCATGCTCACGATCAGCAAGCCATATTTCGCATCCGCGAGCGTGTGATTGGTGAACGCGATGACTGTGCCGGGCGTGACATCCAACGCATCGCCCGTGCCCCGATATTCGATCTGCGCGGCTTCTGCGGCTTCGCGACGCAATAGTGCTTCGCACCGTGCGTCCTCTTTGGTTTCGATGGCCAGACTGGCCGTCGACGCCTCGCCGTAAGTGCTGGTGTCGTCCGTCTTGGCGCGAATCTGTTCGGTCGCCTCGATCGGGTACGGCGCCTGCCGGTAGTTATAGCTGCGCACGTGATAGGCAGTCGGAATGCTCACTGCGTGCATTTCCAACGACTTCACCGATTCCGAACCCTGTGTGTCCATGCCGGCTTCAGGACGGAACGGTAATCCAAACGCGCGATTATCACGCGCTGCATCACGGCGATAATGCGTGAAGTCATCGCCGAAGCGCACGACTTCGCAGTCTTCGCCTTCCTCGCAGACGAACCAGATGCCGGTGCGTTCGCACATCCGCTTGAGGAATGCCAGATCAGACTCTTTCCACTGCGTGACGATGCGCCGCTTTCCATACGTCCGATACAGTTTCATTTCGACGCGCGCCCAAATCTTGTTGAAGCCGTGCTCCTGCAAGAGTTGTTGCATGATCTCGGGCTCGCTCTTGTCGAAGAAGAAGCGAACCTTCGGCGTGTTTCGCAGAAGCGCGAGCCGCGATTCCAATACGACTTCGTAGACGCTTTGGTTCTTCGAGGTCGAAAGTTTGGAGAAGCCCGTCACGACGCCGTATTTGTGACGTGGCGGTTCGGGTCTGAGTCGTCGCGGCGGCTGAATAAGCAACGAGCCGCGCTTGCCAAGATATTCACGCTGAGACAAATCGTGCGAGGTATGCGTGAACTGGATTGTGTAGCGGCTCTCGCGTCCGATCGCTTCTTCGCCCTCGATACTGAAAACGTCGGCAATGGCCGAGCTTTGTGCGCTGCGTATCTCCAGAAAATAAGGTTGATGCTGTCCTTGAAAGGCATGGTCACGCCTTTCAAAGTATTCGTCGCTTCGATTCAAGTATTCCTCCTTCGTGGCTGAACGCACGTAACCGGCATAAAAAAAACCGCCGTTGGCGAGTCAGAAGCAGTGCTTAACTTCGGAGCGTCGTTGATTCAGACGATGACGTACGCGAGAAGCCGCGCTTTCCTAGTCCGAAGTTGCCATTGTTTCCGATCAGACTCGTTAGCCCTACGAAGGGTAGCGCAAGCCGCTTGATATGTGTGTCAATTCTTGACGCACCGCCCTTGCGAAGATCAATCGCCCGCGCCGGACGAGAGAATCAGATTGTTCTTGCGCGCTCAGGCGAGGCGAGACAGTCGCAAGGGAAAGCGTAACTCGCTTTAGCGTCTCGCGCGTTGCGAACTTTTTACTCAGCGTTAGTCGTATCTATTCGGGAATTCGCATGGCCCATGTAAGGAAGATAGAAAAATTCCTGCTTTGCGCCGCACAGAAACGAGGCCAATAAAAATCAAGATCGCGACAAGAAGCCCCAAACCCCTACGCCCCCGCCCCCCGCTTCCGATTCACAATAGCAGTCTCCGAAAGATCCACCTCCCGCATCAGCTTATTGAGCGTTTCATCGTTGATATGCTGCAACGAGCGCAGCTTCAGCAATTCCGCTCGCTCGGCCCGCAACGCCGCCATCTTCAACCGCGTCTCCACCATTTCGCTCTTCTTCGCGGCCTTGCGCGACGCTTCTTCATCGCCGAGCGATTCCAGCCGTCTGCGATACATGCTCATCACGCGCGCGGTCGAATCGGCGCAACGCGCGGACGCGGCTTCGTCCATCTGTTCGATGAGCTCATCATGCGTATCGTCGATCGCGCGAATCGCGGCCTGCGCCGCGCGACGACGCGCCATGCGCTCCTCCACCGCATGCGGATTCTTCTCGCGCTCGATGCCGCGCAGCATCAGCGGCAAGCCGACGACGGCGATCAGGAGCGACGCCAGAATCACCGCCGACGCGATGAAAATCGCCAGATCGCGCCCGGCGAGCGTCACGGGCAGCGACAGCACGCCCGCCAGCGTCACGGCACCGCGCACGCCGCCGATCGTCGTCAGCGCCAGCGTGCGAAAACCGGGCGCGGCGCTGTCGAGGCCCTGCTTCGCCGTACGGCGCGCGGCGACCCAGCGCAGCGAATACACCCACACGAAACGCAACGCATAAAGCGCGATCAGCGTCGCGAACACATAGCCGATGAGCAGTCCGACCTGCGCGTTGCCGTCGTGATGCGCCTCGATCAGCGCCTGCCCGATGATGTGCGGAAACTGCAGCCCGAGCAGGATGAACACCATGCCGTTGAAGACGAATTCGATCATCGTCCAGGTGCTCGTCATGCGCACGCGCACCGCGCTCGGAATGCCTTCGCGCAAGCTCTGAATGTTCATCATCATGCCCGCCGACACCGCCGCCAGAATGCCCGAGCAGTCAACGTGCTCGGCCATCACGTACGACGCGAACGGAATCAGGATCGTGAGGATGACGCCCGCGGCGGGATCGTCGTCGTCGGAGAATTTCAGCAGGCGCGACGGAATCTCGGTGACGGCCCAACTGATCGCCGCGCCGATCGCCAACCCGCCCGCCGCGATGATGAAAAAGCTGACCGTCGCGTCGCGCAGCGAGAACACGCCCGTCAGCGCGGCCGCGATCGCGAACTTGAGCGCGACGAGGCCCGACGCGTCGTTCATCAGCGCCTCGCCTTCGAGAACGTGCATCAGGTTCGCGGGAATCCGGTTGCGCCCGGCGATGCCCGTCAACGCGACGGCATCGGTCGGCGAAAGCACGGCGGCGAGCGCGAACGCGATGGGCAGCGGCATCGACGGAATCATCGCGTGCAGGAAATAGCCGAGCACGCCGACGGTGATGAACACGAGCCCGAGCGCAAGCATCAGGATCGCGCGGCGCTGCATGTACAGCTCGCGCTTCGGTATGCGCCAGCCGTCCGCGAACAGCAGCGGCGGAATGAAGAGCAGCATGAAAAGTTCAGGATCGAACGTGACGTGCAGCGCGAAGCCCGGCCACGCGAGGCACGCGCCGATCGCGATCTGGATGAGCGGCAGCGGCAGCTTGATCGGAAGCAGGCTCAGTCCGAATCCCGAAAGCGCGACAGCCAGCAGAAGAATGAGAACGGTAAAAACGATTTCCATGTGTGCGCTACTGCACCAGACGCACGAACGGCTGTGCGCGCGGCGTCTAGCATTGTTTCGATGAGCGCAAAGTTTAGCGTTTGCTCGCGATGCGGGCAGCGGACGCGCCGCCGGCTTTCGCACCGCGACGGTGCGCGTGCACCTGAAATCGCCTGCTGACGGTGCACGCGGGACGCAAAACACCGGCTGCGCGCAGCGCGCTCTGCGCATGGAGCTTGCTTTACCGAAAGCCACGGGACAGAGAGACTCCCGGCGAGATCACCGAGGGCAGTTCTTATGACAATGGTATGGGGCATCACGCAGCCGAGTGCGTTTCGCCACGGCGTTCAGGCGAGGGCATCGGCATGATGATCGCAAATCCCGAGAAGACGACGGTTTCCGCGCGCAGCTTCGAGCTAGGCGTGACATCGGGCTTCGATCGCTATTCGGTCGAACACGGCGAGTTGACGTTATCGAGCGTCTTTCAGCCGGTGTTCAGTCTGTCGCACATGCGCGCCGTCGGATACGAGGGCTTGCTGCGCGCGCACGATGCGCTCGATCGCCCGGTGTCGCCGCTCGATGTGTTCGGGCAGGCATCGCGCGTCGGCGAGGCGTTGCAGATCGACCGGCTCGCGCAGGCGCTGCATCTGGAAAACTTCAGGATGCTCGGCGCGAAGGACGAATGGCTCTTTCTCAACGTGCATCCGGGCGCGCTGACCGAGCCGTATCACGCCGCCGCGCTGCTCGCGAATCTGAAGCGCCTGAATCTGGAGCCGCGCCGCGTCGTGCTGGAAGTGCTCGAGCAAAGCGCCGAGGATATCGAGCGGCTCGCGCTCGCGGTGCAGCAGTTCCGCGACCACGGCTTTCTCATCGCGCTCGACGATTTCGGCGCGGGACATACGAACATCGAACGGATCTGGCAGCTCGATCCGGACATCGTCAAACTCGATCGCGTCATGCTTTCGCACGCCGGCCACAACGTTCACGCGCCGCTGTCCGCTCGCTCGCTCAAGCAGCGGCAGAACATGGAGGCGGTGCTGTCGGGCATCGTGTCGTTGCTGCATCAGGCGGGCAAGCTCGTGCTGATCGAAGGCGTCGAGACCGAGCACGAGGCGCAACTCGCGCTCGCGAGCGGCGCGGATTTCGTGCAGGGATTTTTCTTCGCGCGGCCGCATCCGGGTCTCGCGGACAGCGCGCACGCGCAAAACGTGATCGGCGAGTTGACCGAGCGCTACCGACTGCAGACCGAAGCGCGCGAACGGCGCGTCGCGACGAGGCTTCAGCCGTATATCCGCGCGTTCGAGCGCGCGGCCGAGCGGCTCGCGGCGGGGGAGCCGCTCGAAGAAGTGTGCTGGAATTTCCTCGCGCTCGATAACGCCGCGCGCTGTTTTCTGCTCGATCAGAACGGCAAGCAGGCCGGCCGCAACGTCGTGCTGCGCGCCGACCGCGCCGCGCACGAAGCGCGCTTTCTGCCGCTCATCGATGCGCAGGGCGCGAACTGGCTGCGCCGTCCGTACTTCCGCGCGGCGCTCGGCGATCCCGAGCGCGTGCACGTGACGAAGCCGTATCTGTCGATCAACGAAGCGATGCCCTGCGTCACGCTCTCCGTGGAGACGCGCGCGCAGGGCAAGCGCTGCGTGCTGTGCGGCGATATCGACTGGCTGCCCGACGATATCGACTGATTACTTCGCCACGACGACCGGAATCCCCTTCAGCGATGCCGCGCCCTTCATCGAATCGATGGAGGCGCGCACCGCGTCGCCCGTCGCCGCTTCGATGCCGATGCGCGCCGCGATGTCGCGTTCGCTGCGCTTGACCATCGCGACGTTCGTGAGCTTGACGTGTCCGTAGCCGCGCACTTTCTCGAACAGCGCGGCGAGGGCTTGCACGTCCTTCGCGTTGTCGGCGTTCAGGCGGGACAAGGCGCGCGTCATGGTGATCTCGAAGTCGTCGGCGAGCTGACGCTCCATGCGGCGTTCGAGCGTGCGTCCGAAGACGTCGAGCGCGGTGCCGCGCAGCGCGCGAAACTTCGCGAGGCCGTCGAGCACCGGCCACATCCACTGGCCGAACACTTTCTTCTTCGGCGCGCCGTGTGACAGAACCGGCGGCGCGAAGTTGAACTTCACCGCGTAATCCGAGCCTGCCGTGCCTTCGAACTGCGCGCCGAGCGCGGCGCGGAACGCCAGGTCCGCGTGCAGGCGCGCGACTTCGTATTCGTCCTTCACGGCGAGCAGCTTGTAAAACGAAATCGCGATGGCGCGCTTCACGTCCTCATTCGCCGATGCCTTCGCGAGCAGCGACCGATAGCGCCCGACGAACTTCTTGCCGCCATACGCGAGCAAGCGCGCTTCGCGATCGCCGATGAGTTCCGCGAGCGGCATATCCGCCATGACGATGCGCTTCTGCTGGGTCGATGCGGTCAGCGATTCGAGCGCTTTCATGTCGTGCGCGGCGAGACGGCCGATCGAAAACGCCAGCTTGTTCGCCGCGACCGCGACGTTGTTCAGTTCGAGCGCGCGCATCAACGCTGCGAGCGACAGCGGCACGAGGCCGAGCTGCCACGCGAAGCCGAGCATCAGAATGTTCGCGCCGATGGTGTCGCCGAGAAAACGCTGGGCGAGCGCTTGCGCGTCGCAACTGCGCATCGCGTCGTGCGCGGCGGGGCCGGCGGCGTGACGCATCTTGTCGAGCAGCGCATCCGCGTGAAGATTCGCTTCGGGGTTCTGCACGAAGCTCGCGTTCGGAATCGCGTGCGTGTTCACGACGATCTTCGTGCGATCGTGCCGCACCGTCTGCAGCGCTTCCGGGCTCGCGCCGACGACCATGTCGCACGCGAGCAGCAAGTCCGCCTGTTGCGTGTCGATGCGTACCTGATTGAGCAGCGCATCGGTCGCGGCGAAGCGCACGAACGAGAGCACCGAGCCGCCTTTCTGCGCGAAGCCCATGAAATCGAGCACCGACGCGCTCTTGCCTTCCAGATGCGCTGCCATGCTGATGAGCGCGCCGACCGTCACGACGCCCGTGCCGCCGACGCCCGTCACGAGGATGTCGTACGGCGCGTTATCGAGCTGGCCTTGCGGCAGCGGCAAGGCATCGACGCGGCGCGCGAGTTCGGCGGGATCGAACGCGTGGCCTTCGGCCTTCTTGAGCTTCGCGCCTTCGACCGTGACAAAGCTCGGGCAGAAGCCGTTCACGCACGAATAATCCTTGTTGCACGACGACTGATCGATGCGGCGCTTGCGTCCCAGTTCCGTTTCCACAGGCTCGACCGACAGGCAATTCGATTGCACGCCGCAATCGCCGCAGCCTTCGCAGACGGCTTCGTTGATGAAAAGCCGCTTGTCCGGATCGGGAAACTCGCCTTTCTTGCGGCGGCGGCGCTTTTCGGCGGCGCACGTCTGATCGTAGATGAGGACGGTGACGCCCGGCGTGTCGCGCAGACGGCGCTGCACGTCGTCCAGCTCGCCGCGATGATGAAACGTCGTGCCGCGCGGAAACTGATCTTCGTGACCGATGTATTTCTCCGGCTCGTCGCTCACGACGACGAGCAGCGCGATGCCTTCGGCTTCGACCTGACGCGCGATCTGCGGCACGGAAATGCTGCCGTCGACGGGCTGGCCGCCCGTCATCGCGACGGCGTCGTTATACAGAATCTTGTACGTGATGTTCGCCTTCGCCGCCACGGCCTGACGAATCGCGAGAATGCCGGAATGAAAGTACGTGCCGTCGCCGAGATTCTGAAAGACGTGCGGCGTTTTCGTGAACATCGAGTGCGACGCCCAGTCGACGCCTTCGCCGCCCATCTGGATGAGACCGGTCGTGTCGCGCTCCATCCACGACGCCATGAAGTGACAGCCGATGCCCGCCTGCGCGACCGAGCCTTCCGGCACTTTCGTCGAGGTGTTGTGCGGGCAGCCCGAGCAGAAATAGGGCGTGCGCTTCACGGCATCGGCGACATTCGACAGGATTTGCGGCGCGACCAGATCGACCACTTTGTCGCGGCGATCGAGCGCCGGCTTGTGACGCGCGAGCCAGTCCGCGAACACCGGCAACACGCGCGACGGACGCAATTCGCCGAGCGCGGAAAGCAGTTGCGCGCCGTCGCGAGCGTTCTTGCCGATGACGATCGGCCGCGCGCCGTCGACGCGGTTATACAGATGATCCTTGATCTGCTGCTCGATGACCGGGCCTTTCTCCTCGATGACGAGCACTTCGCTCAGACCTTCGACGAAGGTCTCGAGCCGCGTCGTTTCGAGCGGATATGACAGCCCGACCTTGTAGATCCGCACGCCCGCGCGGTCGAGATCGTCGACGGTGAGATCGAGGCGGCGCAGCGCTTCCATCAGATCGAGATGCGCCTTGCCGCACGTCACGATGCCGACGTTCGCACGCGGGCTCGGCGCGATCCATTTGTCGATGCTGTTCGTGCGCGCGAAGTGGCGCACGGCCTCGATCTTCGCCGCGAGACGCGCTTCGATCGTGAGGCTCGGCAGATCGGGCCAGCGGTTGTGCAGGCCGCCCGCCGGCGGCGTGAAATCTTGCGGCGCTTGCCAGTCGAGCCTGAGCGCATCGAGATCGACGGTCGAGCCGGATTCGACCGTCTCCGAAATCGCCTTGAAGCCGATCCACGCGCCCGAAAAGCGCGACAGCGCCCAGCCGTAGATGCCGAACTCCAGCATGTCAGCGACGTTCGACGGATTCACCACCGGCATGTGCCAGGAGATCATCGTCTGATCGCTCTGATGCGGCATCGACGACGACACGCAGCCGTGGTCATCGCCCGCGACGACGAGCACGCCGCCGTGCGGCGACGAGCCGTACGCGTTGCCGTGCTTGAGCGCATCGCCTGCTCGATCGACGCCCGGGCCTTTGCCGTACCACATCGCGAACACGCCATCGACGGTGCGTTCCGCGTCCGATTCGACGCGCTGCGTGCCGAGCACGGCCGTGCCGCCGAGTTCCTCGTTGATCGCGGGCAAGAAGCGCACATCGTGCGACGCGAGCAGTTTCTTCGCTTTCCACAATTGCTGATCGACCATGCCGAGCGGCGAGCCGCGATATCCGCTGATGAAGCCAGCGGTGTTCAGGCCGGCGGCGCGGTCGAGTTCGCGCTGCATCAAAACGAGACGCACGAGCGCCTGCGTGCCGGTGAGGAAGATCCGGCCTTTCGTGGCGGAGAGGTTGTCGCCGAGTTGATAGTCCGACAGCGCGGGAGGAAAAAAGGCATCGGCGGGGACGCGCGCGTTCATGAGATCTCCGTGTCTTGTAGGTATGCGAGGCAATGCGACATTCTTTGCCGACAAAAGCGGAATGTTTTTGCTTACTCGCAGCGAATACCGTCGCGCCGAGAAACATCGGGCTGATTTTCGAGATACGCGAGAGAAATTTCCTCGATCTGTCCGTGCTTCGCGTAAACCCGGATCGGGCGTCGGCGCGCGAAAGGGCTAACCTGAATGCCTCGACAGCCAACCCGATTGCAGCCGATGAAGCTCTTTTACTGGCCGAAGACGCGCGCCTTTCGCGCGCTGTGGATGCTCGAAGAAATGCGCGTGCCGTATCAACTCGAGTTCGTGAACATCCGAGCCGGCGCGCAGAACGATCCGAACTTCTGCCGCGTCAATCCGATGTCGAAGCTGCCCGCGCTGGAAGACGGCAGCGTGCGCGTGGCCGAATCGGGCGCGGTGCTGCTGTATCTGGCGGATCGCTATCCGGAAACGACGCTCGGCGTGCCGCTGCACGATCCGTCGCGCGGGCGCTTTCTGCAGTGGATGTTTTTCACCGGTTCGTGTCTCGAACCCGCGATGGCCGAACGCGTGACCGGCGCGCAAGGCAACACGGTGAGTTTCGGATGGGGCGATCTCGCGCGCGTCGAGCACGCGATCGAAAACGCGCTGGAAGAGGGGCCGTGGCTGCTCGGCGAGCAATTCACCGCCGCGGACATTCTCGCGGCGAGCACGCTGCAGATCGCGTTCAAGGCGAAGCTGATCGAGCCGCAGGGCGTGCTTTTCGATTACGTCGAACGCGCGCTCGGGCGCGAGGGCTACGAGCGCGCGTCAGCGATCGATCATCGCGAGGCCGAGCGGCTGGCGCTGAACAGCCACGCGGGCGTCGTGCATTCGTCGAGCGAGAGTTAGGGAAACGCGCGCGGCTTGGGAATGCCCGCGCCGGCTTCGATATCCGACACCGCGCGCCGATGCGCCAGCTCGACGGCTTCGGCGCGATCGGCGAGACCGTCGTCGCCGCCGACGGTCGTCCACGTCTGCACCGCCTTGTCGTGATGACGGATCTCGTACTCCGCGTCCCAGCGCGAGCCCTGCAGCTCGACCGGCCTCACGTGGATGGCGTAGACGCCATAAAGGAAGATCTGCTCCGGCATGTTGTCCTCCGATGCGGCCATGCAGCGTGGCTACAACTCGATTTCCCCGAGGATGCGGTGCGCGAGCGCGCGCGCTTCGTTGAGCGCTTCTTCTTCGTTGCCCGACGCGGCTTCCACTTCGTAGAGCGTCGCTTCGGTATCTTCGCCGTCGTCGCGTGCGAGCGAGACGAGGCCCTGGTACTGACCGCCGTCGATGGCGCGCACGCCGATCGTCGCGGTGTAGATGCCTTTCGTGTAGGTGGTGTCTTCCATGATGGATTCGCCTCCAGGCAAGGACGAATCCATGCTAGCACGCTGATATGTAACGCGTGCGACGCTTATTTCAGCAACGCCTCGACCTCATCCAGCGACGGCGAATGCGCGCCCGAATGACGGCACGCCGCCGCGCCCGCCGCGAGCGCGAACTTCAGATGTTCGGGCCATTCGCCGTGACGCGCCATCAAGCTATAGAGCAATCCGCCGATGGACGCATCGCCCGCGCCGACCGTATCGGCCACTTCGACGCTCGGCGGACGCGCGCTGTATTGCTCGTCGCCGGCATAGAGCGTGGCTTCCGACGAGCCGCGCGTGACGAGCACGGTGGCTTGGCGGTTCATCGCGCGGATTTTCGCGAGCGCGTCGGCTTCGGGCATGCCTTTGAACAGCATGTGCAGATCTTCGTCGGACACCTTGATCAGATCGGCGAGGCCCGCCATGTTGCGCAGGATCGGCTCGTAGCCGTGCTCCATCAGATTGCGATAGTTCGGATCGAAGCTGATCTTCACGCCGTGTTCGCGCAACTGACGGGCGAGCGCGGCAAGCGTCGCGCCGAGCGGCTGACGCACGAGGCTGATGCAGCCGAAATGCGCCCACTTCACGCGCTCCATCCAGCCTTGCGGCAGCCGCGACGGATCGAACGCGAGATCGGCGCCGTTCTCGCCCATGAAGTAGTACGTGGGCGGCTGCGTCTTGTGGACGATCGCGAGCAAGGGCGGACGCTCGACGCGCTGCATGAAGCGCATGTCGAGGCCCGAAGCGACGCTCGCGTCCCACAGATCGTCGGAGAAATTGTCCGTGCCGAGCGAGCCGGCGCAGGCCGTCGGCAGGCCGAGCCGCGCGACCGCGCGCGCGACGTTCCAGCCCGCGCCGCCCGGACGCGAAAGCCAGCTCGACACGTCCGTGCGGATCATGTCGGTGAGGATGTCGCCCGCGGAAACGAATTGCGGAAAAGTGGTTTGCTCGCTTGCCATGCTTGTCACCGTTGAGTCGAAGTCGGGGCCAGCGCGTTCAGCACTTCGTAGCACGCGCCCATCGTGTGGTAGTCGGTCTTGCCGGCGGGACTTTTCTCGTCGCCGTACTTGCGGTTGTCGCACGTCAGAATGCGATACCACGCGCCGTATTCGTGATCGACGAAGTGCTCCCAGCTATAGCGCCAGAGTTCGTCATAGCAATCCCAGAAACGCTCGCGTCCCGTGCGCGCGCCGAGCAGCGCCGCCGCCGCGAAGCCTTCGGCCTGCACCCAGAAATACTTGTCGTGGTCGCAGATGGTGTCGTCCGGGCCGAAGCCGTAGTAGAGGCCGCCGTGACGACTGTCCCACGCGCGGTTGAAGCCGGCGTCGAACAGTTCGACGGCGCGCGCCGAGAGCCACGGCAGCGCGCGATGCCGCTCCAGAATCAGCAGCAGCTTCGCCCATTCGATCTGATGACCCGGCTGAAAACCCCACGGACGGAAGATGTTCGAACTGTCCGATTCGTTGTAATGCCAGTCGACCGACCAGTCGCGATGAAAATGCT
Source organism: Caballeronia sp. NCF2 (assembly GCF_023631205.1). Taxonomy (NCBI): domain Bacteria; kingdom Pseudomonadati; phylum Pseudomonadota; class Betaproteobacteria; order Burkholderiales; family Burkholderiaceae; genus Caballeronia; species Caballeronia sp. NCF2. Next base: position 194,348 of record NZ_JALQDN010000001.1, read on the forward strand.
CCCACACCATGCCGTGCGACAGCTTCGCCTGCCGCAGCGTGATGTTGCCCGCGATCTTTTCCGCGCGATCCAGATAATTGACGTGACCCGTCGCCTCGTAAGCCGCGAGCAGCGCCTCGGTCGCGTGCATGTTCGCGTTCTGCCCGCGATAGTCCGAAAGCCGCCAGTCGGGCGTGGCTTCGTCGGCGTAGAGGCCGGCGTCGGCGTCCCAGAAACGCTTTTCCATCAGCGCGAAGGTTTCGTCGATCATCGGCCTGGCTTCGTCGATGCCCGCCATCGCCGCGTGCGCGCATGCGAGCAGCACGAACGCCGTGCCGTAGCAGTGGCGCGTGCCGTCGAGCGTGCGCTTCTGGCCGTCGTGCCACTCGATTTCCCAGTCGTAACCTTCGTTCGCGGCGTCCCAGTGGGCGTCGCGCAGGAATCTGAACGCGTGATGCGCGTCGTCCCGATAGCGCGCGTCGCCGAAGTGGCGGAAGGCCATCGCGTAGTTGAAGACGAAGCGCGTGCTGCTGACGAGATGGCGCGTCGTGCGGTTATAGACGCTGCCGTCGTCCTTGAAGAAATGAAAGAAACCGCCGGACGGATCGCGCGCGTTCGGCGCGTAGAACGCGAGCGTGTCGCGTACGTGGGAGAGCAGGAAGTCGCGGCTGCGGAAATCGATCGCGCGTTCTGCTGGCGCCGGTTCCGCGAGGGCAGGTGAGGCGGTCATGTTCATGGCGTGCTGATGTCCTGTTTCGTGCCCGAGCTCGCGCGAGGAACGAAATTGACGGCGACGAGCGTGTCGGCCTGGCTCGGCGGGCTCGATTGATCTTCCAACAGCAATTCGACACCGCGGCGCCCGAGCGCTTCCTTGTCGACGGTCACGGTCGAGAGCGGCGGCGTGCTTTGGGCGGCGGCCGGAATGTCGTCGAAACCGACGAACGCGATGTCGTCCGGCACGCGCAAGCCGTGCGCGAGACAGACGCGCATCGCGGCGAGGGCCGCTGCATCGTTATAGGCGAAAACGGCGTCGGGCAGGGGACCGGATTGCGCGCGGGCTTCCGCGATGAGGCGTTCCATCGCGTCGGCGGCGGCCTGATCGGCGGTCAGACCCGGCTGCGTCATGACCTCGAGCGTCGGATCGAAAAGCTGGCCGGCATCGAAATATGCTTTCCGATAGCCGAGCGCGCGTTGCGCGATGCTGTAATGCGCGAGCGATCCGCCGATGAACGCGATGCGCCGCCGCCCTTGCGCGAACAGATGCTGCATCGCGAGCGACGCGCCGGTCACATTGTCGATGTTGACGGAGCGGAATCCCGGCGCGCGCAGGTCGATCAGCACGGTGGGCCGCGCGAGCGAATGAAGATGCGCGAGCAGTTCCGGCTCGACGAAACCCGCGACCGCGATGGCGTCCGGCGCGTGCAGGCGCATCTGCTGCGCGAGATCGTGCGTCGGACCGGCCGTGAGCACGGATGGCACGAGCCGCCGCTCGCGGCACGCTTCCTCGAAACCGTTCAGCACATGGGAAAAGAAAGGGCTGACGGCGAAATTGTTGTGCTGCCGATGCAGCAGAAAGGTCACGCGACGAATGCGCGTGCGCAACTGAGCCGAATCGTAGCCGAGTTGCTGCGCCACTTCGACGACGCGCACGCGCGTCGCCTCGGACAAGCCTGGTTGATTCTTGAGCGCGCGCGAAACCGTCCCGATCGAGACGCTTGCCGCGCGCGCGACATCGCGAATGGTGGTGGCCATCGTGGTGTTCTCTGTCTCCGCTTTTCTCGGCTGTTTGCCGCTCAGGCGCGATGTTGCGCGCGCCCGGCAGGTTCACTTGTTCGAGGCGATTGTATAGTAAAAGCCTCGAACTTAGCGTCCGCGAAGATTGGAGAAAACCAGTAGGCCATTGTTATATATGCGATTCCTTGCGAATTGTTTGTTTAGTAAAAATATGGAAACATTACGCCGAGGCTTCGCGGTCGTGAACCGAGCGCTTGTCGGGCGTCCATACGTCGAGGATCAGATCGTCGTCCCAATAGTGGCTTAGCAGCGGCAGACTCATGCGGCCGCGCAGCTTTGCGTGGACTTCGTCGCCGTTCTGAAGCCAGCCTTCGATCGGCCGACGCCAGTGACACGCGACGACCGCGCCGTCATGCGACAAGCTTTGATGTATGTGCTCGACGATGTGCCATAGCTGCGGCTCGTCGAGGTAATAGCCGATCTCGCTGATCACGACGAGATCGAACTTGCCGGTGGGCCAGCAGTCGGGCAGCAGCATCTGCCGGACATCGACGTTCCGATATTCCGCGACGCGTTGCCGCGTGAGCGCGACGGCGTCCTCGGCGATGTCGGTTGCGATCAGCTCGTCGCAGCGTGGCGCGAGCAGCGCCGTCAGTTCGCCGTTGCCGCAGCCTGGCTCGAATGCGCGCGCATAGCGTTCGTGCGGAAGCGAGGCGAGCAGGAGCGCGCGTTTGCGCCGTTCATACCATCGATGCCTGATTTTCCAGGGATCGTCGTTATCTCGATAAAGAGTATCGAAGTACTGCTTAGTATTGTTGTTGGTGTTGTTCATATGAGTACGACTTCGAAAGGCCGTGTAAGCCTTGCCAGCACATGCTCGGGCAGCACTGGCGCTTGTCCGGTGGTGGCGTCGGGGTCGAGCTGGCTCCGAAAAGCCTGCACGGCCCGGAGCTTCCGGGCATGCGTGGCGCCGTCGAGCACGATGCGGCGAGCACGGCTCCATGGCACGCGCGTATCGTCCGGCGACGCCCAGTGCCAGGTCCAGAGCGGCACCTCCACACAAGGCAGATCGAGCGCTTGTGCCGCGGACTGAACGGCGCGCCCGGCCGCCTCGTGGTCGGGGTGACCATCATAGCGCCATGTCGTGAAAACTATGTCGCCCGGTTGAAGGTACTCCGACAGGCATCCTGACAAACTCGATTCGATCTGGTCAGGATCGCCGTCCTGGAGCCCGAGCCGGACTACCTGGACCTGACGCAGATGCAGCCGTTGCAGCGCAGCCCTCGTTTCCTGCGGACGTACGCGTGCAAGACGTTCCGGCGGCCATTCGGATGACTTCGGGTGACTTGCCGTGCCGTCTGTTGCGGCGATGATGAGAATGTGCCGGCTGATCTCCGACAGTCGAGCGAGCAGGCCGCCGGTGCCGAGGATTTCATCGTCGGGGTGTGGCGCAACGACGACGGCCCGGCTGCCGAGCGGCACCAGTTCCGCCGGATCCACTTCGGGCAGCGCATTCAGACGCGCCCATCCCTGCCATGCGGCTTCGGGCGTGCCTTCGCCGCGTATGGCGCGGTCAGTGGCCGTTTCGTCGGTAGGCGCTTGCGTGGTCACACTTGCCATGAAATCCTTCCCTCCTCTATGACGTGCTCGGCGAGCGATGCTTCGTCACGCTCGGCGTGGCTTTGTCGAATGAAAACCGGCAGATCGGCCATCAACTGCGCGAAGTGCGCGTCGCGGCAGAGCGGGCCGGCGCCCAGCGCGCGGCCCGCGCGCTCCACGACCAGCGTTGCCACATGTTCGGCCGCGAGGCGCGCACGCATCGTCGGCACCATGGCGTCGGCCTGCGGCTCGCGGTCGATGAACGCCGCCGTCTCGCGCAGCAACGCGGCCGTCGCGGATAGCGCCGTATCGATCGCACCGAGATGCGCGAGCTTGTGCGGCCCCGCGCGATGCTTTGTATCGCGCGCGACGAACGCTGCAATGCCCGATGCCGCGCCGAACCAGCACGCGGCAATGCCCGCGCCGCCCTGCCAGAAACCAGGGCGCTCGAGATAACCACGCGGCGGACCGACCAACTGCGCGCGTACTCGCTCGAAGCGCACGTCGACGCTCGCGCTCGCCTCCATGCCGACCGCTTGCCAGCCGGAACCGGTGACTTTCACGCCGTTCTGCCGCAGATCGACGGCGGCGAGAACCGGTTCGTCGCGCTCGTTCCACGCGGTTACGAGCGCATGCGTGACCGATGCCGCTCCGGAGCACCATGCCTTCGTGCCGTCCAGCGCGACGATCTGTGAGCCGGCGTCACCCAGCGCCAACAAGCGCGCACTCGGCGGTTCGGCTGCCCAGACGGCCCACGCGCTGCCGTCGTCGGGTGGCGGGCCGCCCAGTTCGGCGAGGATGGCGAGCGCGTCCGTGTGGCCTTCGTAGAGCTTGACCAAAGAGAGGTCGAAGGCTGCGACCGCGCCCAACGCGCGCCAGCGCTCAGCCGTGTTTTCCCGGCCCGGCAAGGGAAGGCGATCGAGACCCGCGCCGATCAGCGCATGAAGCGCGCGGCCTGTTTCTTCGGCGTTGCCGCGTTGAAACGGCAACTTGCCGAGAAAGTCGCGCAAGGCGGAGGCCGTCGCATGCTGTTCGACGCAGTTCATCGGTCCATCCGCTGTTTAAGTTTGATGCGTTGTGTCCACATGGCGCGCCGTGTCCGTTTCTGCCCGGTTTTGAACAAGAGTGTGGCAAGGGACATGCCCGAGCACCATTCAGCCCAAAGACGTAGGCCAAAGTGCCGGACGCGCGGCAACGCGTTCCGACGAATCGATGTGAAAAGTCAGGCTTTCTGGCTTATGCCGCTTGGCTGAATGGTCGCTTGAGCGTGGCCGGGTTCAAATGACGCAAAAGGCCGCACGCGGCGGCCTTCTGGAAAGGGATCGAATATGGCGAACCAGCGGGCGCCGTTCGCGGACGGGCGTGAATCAGCGGCGGGCGGGCGCTCCGACGGCCTTGTTCTCGCGCGCGGCTTCGGGCGCAGTCTTGCGTGCGCCCCAACGCTGCGCGAGCACCGCGCACACCATCAATTGAATCTGGTGGAAAAGCATGAGCGGAAGCACGACCGCACCGACCGCGTGCGACGCGAAAATCACCTTCGCCATCGGAATGCCGGACGCGAGACTCTTCTTCGAACCGCAGAAGATGATCGTGATCTGGTCGGCGCGCGAGAAGCCGAGGCGCTTGGCCGTGAACGCCGTGATGAACAGCGCCGCCGCCAGCAACAGGATATTGACCGCGAGCAGCCCCGCGAGCGTCCCGAGCGAAATCGAATGCCAGATGCCTTCGTTCACGGCTTCGCTGAACGCGACGTACACGACGAGCAGAATCGAGCCCTGGTCGACGAACTTGAGCATCGCGCGATGCCTGTCGATCCACTTGCCGATGGCCGGCCGCAGCAATTGCCCGGCAATGAACGGCACGAGCAGTTGCAGCGTGATGTTGCCGACGGTGTGCCACGGCGAGCCGGTCGTCGCGCCGTGATTGCTCACGACGATCCCGACGAGCGCCGGCGTGATGAAAATGCCGAGCAGGCTCGACGCGGACGCGCTGCACACGGCGGCCGGCACGTTGCCCTTTGCCATCGACGTGAACGCAATCGACGACTGCACCGTGGACGGCAGCGTGCACAGAAACAGGATGCCGGTGTAGAGCGCCGGCGTCACGAGCGGCGTCAGCACCGGTTTGAGCGCGAGCCCGAGCAGTGGAAAGAGCGCGAAGGTGCTGAGCAGCACGACGAGATGCAGCCGCCAGTGCGTCGCGCCGGCGATGATCGCCTCGCGGGAAAGCTTCGCGCCATGCAGGAAGAATAAGAGGCCGATGGCGATATCGGTGATCCAGTTGAATGCGACCGCCGCGCCGCCGCGGCAGGGCAGAAAGCTCGCGACGATGACGGTGCCGACGAGCGCCAGCGTAAAGTTGTCGGGAAGAAGTTTGGGCCGTGCCATCAAAGAGTCTCGTACTTGGACACGCCGGCCGCTGGGCGGGGCGTTTTTTGCGTCAAGTCAGGAAAAACCATGATTTTCGCTCGCACCCGATTAAATTGGCAAATTCATTTACTGGATCGATTGATGACACGTCCACATGAAACGACCTGTGCACGAGGCAGGCCGAATGACCGCTGCAGCAAAACTCGGGCCGCGCGCGAGCCAATCTCGCGGCTTTCAGATTCTTCTGTCCAGCACATTTGTTCTTCATATGTTTGGTCGTCCGAAATGCTCGGCGGCAGCGAAAAACTCTGACGTAACATGGTGTTACAACCATCGAGCGGGCCTAACACTTTTTGGCTCGACTGCTTTCCCGGCGCGAAATAAATTGTTGAATACACCGGTTGGCGGGTTTATGCATCGCTCGATGCAAGGCCCCGAATGTTCCGACTGCCGCCGGTTGTCCGCCTGAAGCGAAAGTCTCCGCTTTCCATTCACGGACGGAAATATCGGTCGGACGCAGGCTGTTTCGACATGGCGCTCACAGGCATTCGCAACACTACCCGGCTTTTCGCATCCGTAGCGCTTGGCGCGCTCGCGGTGGCGGGTTCGCTCGCGCTTGCCGGGCCGCGCGTCGAGTGGCTGCCGTCGACAGTCCTCACCGATTCCGGCGCCAGCAGGCAATCGCTGCATTACACGCCGGTCGCCGCCAAAGACGGCTTGACGCCCGTTAGCGCCGAAGTGCGTCCGGGCCCGCGGGGCGATCAAACGGTGCCGCTGCGTGGCGCGGGCTCGATTCGCGCCGACATCACGCGCTACAACGAAGAGCGCAGCCTGCCGCGCCCCCCCGGCCGTCCGGCCGACGACGGTCGCGCGCCGACGAACGCGAACTACCGCAACTGAACGCTCCGCAGTCTTCCTGAGCTGACCTCCGTTTCGCCGCGTTCACCGCGCGGAGCGCAAAACTGTTTGCGCGTCTAGCTTCGCTGTCACGATGACGTAATCTCGCCACAGTTGCGCATCGAATTTCCCCCAGACGTTCCGCTCTTTTTTCCGCGCAAGGACAATGCGGCCTGCGCGGGAAAATGTCCGAAATTCTTAATTTCAAACGCCTTTCGACGCTTGGAGAGGCGCGCCGGTACTCGCTGCGCATCTCGCCGGTTGTCGATCCGGCCATCGCGAGCCTGAGGCAAAGCGTCCCTTCCTGCGCGCGGGCGGGGCGGGAAGTATTCGAACCGCTATACCCGCAATAACCAAAAACATTTTTGACCGGAAAAATGGTCCGTAAAGATGGTGCCGCTCCACACGCGATGCCTCTTCGCCCACTAAACCGTTATGCCGGTCAGACGAGGCGAGCGCAACGCAACTCGCCCGCAAAGATTTCAATTTTCGACAAAGAACAGGAGAGTTCATGAAGTCAACCGTCAACCGTGCAATGACTACGGTGAAAACAACGGTCAAGGCCACCGCGGTCGCCGCAGCGATGTTCGGCCTCTTCGCCGCGGGCACGGCGCACGCGCAATCGAGCGTTTCGCTATATGGACAGGTCGACGAATGGGTCGGCGCGCAGAAATTTCCCGGCGGCGATCGTGCCTGGAACGTGAGCGGCGGCGGCATGTCGACGTCGTACTGGGGCTTGAAGGGCGCCGAGGATCTCGGCGGCGGCTACAAGGCCATCTTCACGTTGGAAAGCTTCTTCCGCGCGCAGAACGGTCAGTACGGACGCTTCCAGGGCGACACCTTCTTCGCGCGCAACTCATACGTCGGCATTCAAGGTCCGATCGGCACGTTCACCGCGGGCCGCCTGACGACGCAACTCTTCGTCTCGACGATCCTGTTCAACCCGTTCGTCGATTCGTACGTCTTCTCGCCGATGGTCTATCACGTGTTCCTCGGCGCGGGCACATTCCCGACGTACCGCACGGATCAGGGCGTGATCGGCGATTCGGGCTGGAACAACTCGGTCCAGTACACGTCGCCTGACTTCAACGGTCTGTCGGGCAGCGTGATGTACAGCTTCGGCAACACCGCCGGCGACGGCCGCTCGAAGAAGTACAGCGCGCAGTTCCTGTACTTCCACGGTCCGTTCGCGGCGACGGGCGTCTATCAGTACGTGAACTTCAACAACACCCCGGGCGATCTGACGTCGGTGGACGGCTTCGCTTCGCCGGGCTACAAGAGCCAGAGCGTCGGCCAGTTGGGCGCGTCGTACGACATGAAGTACGTCAAGTTCTTCGCGCAGTACATGTACACGAAGAACGACTACGAAGGCCCCGGCACGTTCCACGTCAACACCGGACAAGGCGGTGTGACGGTTCCGCTCGGCCCGGGCACGGTGATGGCGTCGTATGCGTACTCGCGCAGCAACGGCGGTCTCGATCAGACGCACAAGAGCTGGGCGCTCGGCTACGACTATCCGCTGTCGAAGCGCACCGACGTCTACGCCGCGTACCTGAACGACAAGTACACGGGTATGTCGACGGGCGATACCTTCGGCGTCGGTCTCCGCGCGAAGTTCTAAAGCGTTTCGCATCGAACGAAAACACCGCGCTCAAGGGCGCGGTGTTTTGCTTTCTGCGGCACAAAAAATCAGCCGATCGCGAGGCGCGCCTTCGCGTCGTCGTATTCGCGCTTCAGACGCTCGACCAGTTCCGCGACGCTCGGCACGTCCTCCATCAGCCCGACGCCCTGGCCCGCGCCCCAGATTTCCTTCCACGCCTTCGCCTTGCTCGTGCCTTCGGCGAAGTTCATCGCGTTCTTGTCGGAGACGGGCAGCGCATCGGGATCGAGTCCCGCATTGACGATGCTCTCGCGGATGTAGTTGCCATGCACGCCCGTGAAGAGATTCGTGTAGATGATGTCGGCGGCGGTTGCATCGACGATCGCGCGCTTGTATTCCTCGAGCGCGTGCGCTTCCTTCGTCGCGATGAAGCGCGTGCCCATGTAGGCGAGGTCCGCGCCCATCGCTTGCGCCGCGAGGATCGAGCCGCCATTGGCGATCGCGCCCGACAGCACGATCGGGCCGTCGAACATGCGCCGCACTTCGCCGACGAGCGCGAACGGCGACGTCGTCCCCGCGTGACCGCCCGCGCCCGCCGCGACGAGAATGAGGCCGTCGACGCCCGCTTCGAGCGCTTTCTGCGCGTGCCGCAAGTTGATGACGTCGTGCAGCACGATGCCGCCGTACGAATGCACGGCGTCGATCATCTCCTTGACCGGCGCGCGCAGGCTCGTGATGAAGATCGGCACCTCATGCTCGACGCACACGCGCACGTCCTGTTCGAGCCGCGCATTCGACTGATGAACGATCTGATTGACCGCGATCGGCCCGATCACGGCATCGGGATTCGCGGCCTTGTGCGCGGCGAGCTCGCTTTGAATCTGCGTGAGCCATTCGTCGAGCAGTTCGGCGGGACGCGCGTTCAACGCCGGAAAAGAGCCGACGATGCCCGCCTTGCATTGCGCAAGCACGAGCTCGGGATAACTGACGATGAACATCGGCGAGCCGACGACGGGCAAGCTGAGGTGCTGCAAGATGGCGGGCAGAGCCATGGCACGAATCTCCTGAGTGTGTCCGAGCAGCGTTAAACCATTCTAGAGAACTGGCGCGCGATCCGGCACGCACGATCATTTTCCGGAAGGCACGCGTGGCCAGCGAACGATCGTTCGATTATATGCACGACATCGCCGCCGAAACATCCGCCATTTCCCGAAGAAGTATTCGGTTTCGGCGTTTCCACGCTCCCCGCGGCATCGGCGACTGCGCGAGCGCGCCTACAATGGTCCGCAACGCCACGAACAAGAAAACACAATGTCGTTCAAAGACTACGAGCCGTTTCGCGTCGATGCGGGCGGCGTCGAGATCGCCGGGATGAAAGGCGGCGACGGGCCGCCGCTCTTGCTCCTGCACGGACATCCGCAAACGCACGAGATCTGGCACAAGTGCGCCGGCGAGCTTGCGAAGCACTTCACGGTGATCGCCACCGATCTGCGCGGCTACGGCGCGTCGGGAAAGCCGGAAAGCGACACGCATCACACGCCGTATTCGAAGCGCGCGATGGCCGGCGATCAGGTCGCGGTCATGCGTCACTTCGGCTTCGAACAGTTTCTCGTCTGCGCGCACGATCGCGGCGCGCGGGTCGCGCATCGCATGGCGATGGATTTCCCCGACGCCGTCGATCGTCTGATGCTGCTCGACATCGCGCCGACGCTTGCGATGTACGACGCTACCGACCGCGAATTCGCGACTGCAAACTTCCACTGGTTCATGCTGATCCAGCCGTCGCCGCTGCCGGAATTGCTGATCGGCGGCAACCCGGACGCATATATCGATCGGCTATTGGGCAGTGGCCAAGCGGGATTTGCGCCCTTCGCGCCGCATGCGTTGCAGGCGTATCGCGACGCGTTTGCCGCGCCGGGTGCGATCTTCGCGACGTGCGAGGACTATCGCGCGTCGGCGGGCATCGACCTCGAACACGAACGCGCCGATCTCGAACGCGGCATGAAGATCGCCTGTCCGCTGCGCGTGCTGTGGGGCGAGCAAGGCGTCATCGGACGGCGCTTCGACGCGCTCGACGAATGGCGGCGCGTCGCACGCGACGTGAGCGGCCGCGCGCTGCCGTGCGGGCACTACATTCCCGAGGAACAGCCCGACATGCTGCTCGCGGAAATGCTCGCGTTCTTCGAGGCAGATGCGCCCTGAAACCCGCGCCGGCATTGGGCTTTACGTGAATTCAGGTGTCGTTACAATTTTGTAGGGAAAGCACCGATGCACGTGAAATAGTGTCGCGATACGATACTTGGGACGTTGATCACGTCCATATGATTCTGCCGCTTGCCGTAGCTGACAAGCGGCTTTCTTTTTGTGCACTCGGGCGGTTCAGGCCACCGACACGGTTTCGCCGCTCACGTTCACCGAGCCGCCGCGCGCCAGTTCCCCGACGATTTTCTCGACGAGCGTATGACATTCGCCCGATGGCGCGAGCGCATCGGCGGCGGCGCGCATCGCGCGGGCGTCTTGCGTCATCGTGACGAGCGCATCGAGCGTCATCGTGCGCACTTCCATCAACTTGAAGACGATCAGCACCTTGAGCGCGTTCTTCGCGTTGCGCGCGGGATCGGCCTGCAAGTAATCGAGTCGCGACGAAGCGACCTCGAGCGCGCGCGCAACGTCCGTGAACGGCGCGCCGTGGCCGGGAATCACGATATCGACGTCGAGCGTCGATATGAGTTCGAGCACCGCGCGTTCTTCCGCGAAACCGCTGTCGCCTTCGAGTTCGGGAAAGATCACGCCGAAGCCGTTTTCCCACAACGCGTCCGCGCTGATGAGCACGCGCGTCTCGGGGCAATGGAGCATCAGCGAATGCGGATCGTGGCCCGGCGCGCCGAGCACGTTCCAGTCGAAGCCGCCGAGCGCGAGCGTCGCGCCGTGCGCGATCGTGCCCGTGAAATCGAAGCGATCGCAGCGCTGGCCGGTCGCGCGAAACGTGAGCGCGTCTTCGTCCCACGCGCGCACCGCGTGCGCTTCGCTTGCGGGAATCAGCGTGTCGCAGGCGTACGTGCGCTGGAGCAGCGCGTTGCCGCCGCAATGATCCGAATGCAGATGCGTGTTGACGATCAGATCGAGCTTGCGCGCGCCGAGCTTTTGTTTGACCAGCGCGAGCGTTTGCGGCGCGTGGGATACATAGCCCGTATCGACGATCGCGGTGCCTTCGGCGCTTCTGAACAGCACGTTGTTCGACGAGAGCCAGCCGCGCTCGAAGACCGTCATCGACTCCGGCAGCGTTCTCACGCGCGTGTCTCCAGCGGCATCACGACGATGGTCGCCGTCGCCTTCATCACCGTTTCGCCGAGCTGATTGCGCGCGTCGCCTTCCAGCTTCACGAGATCTCCGTTCAGACTCGCTTTCCACTTCGCTTCGGTCACGCGCCAGGACATCGCGAGCACGTCGTTCGCTTTCACCGCGCGCGTCAGCCTGATGCCGAATTCGAGTCCGAGCGGCTGCGCGTATTGCGAGAAGTGCGTGGCGAGCATCGCCATCAGATGCGCGGTCGGCTGCGTGCCCGATGCGATCAGCGCACCGAAACGGCTTGCGCGCGCGTAGGCGTCGTCGTGATGCAGCGGGTTGAGATCGTTGACGAGCGTCGCGAAGTGCTTGATCGAATCGGGCGGCAGCGCGAGCGTCGCGTCGAACGATTCGCCGAGCGTCACCACGCGCGCGCCCTGACGACGGCTCTCGACGCGCGCGAGCACCGCGCGTTTCGCGTCATCGTCATGGGAGGACCACGCGGCGATTTCGCCGATGTTGCGAAAGCAGCCGTCGCAGAAACCGGTCTCCGGATTCATGCGGCATACATCGACGCACGGCGACGCAATGTCCGTCACATTCGTCACGATTCCGCCGTCTCGCGCAACGCGACGTCCGCGACCGGCGCGCCCGTCAGCTCGATCAATTCCTGCGGCGACAGATTGAACACCGCGTGCGGATGCCCGGCCGCCGCCCACAGGCTGTCGAGCGCGAGCAGGTCTTCGTCGATGAGCGTGACCGGCGTGACCGCATGGCCGATCGGGCACACGCCGCCGATCGCGTAGCCGGTCTTCTCGCGCACGAACTTCGCGTCCGCGCGCGCCAGAGCGCCGACGCGCGCCGCGACCTTCGCTTCATCGACGCGATTCGCGCCGCTCGCGATCACGAGCACGGGCGCGTCGTCTTCCTTGCGGCGAAACAGAATCGACTTGGCGATCTGCGCGACCTCGCAGCCGAGGCCGGCCGCCGCTTCCGCCGACGTCTTGCCGGTTTCGGGCAGCATCACGACGTCATGCGGATGGCCGCGTTCCTTCAACAAAAGCGCGACGCGGCGCGCGGAATCGGGCAATTGATCGATCATCTTTGTCCTTTGTTGTTCAGACGCAGGCGGCGGCGCCGTCGCGTTTCTTCGTGAAGATCGCCTTTCCTGCACGCGACGAACTCGGCTTGCCGATCGCGCGCGAAATGAAATCGCCGATATCGACGAGCTGATCCAGATCGACGCCGGTCTCGATGCCGAGCCCGTTCATCAGATACACGACGTCTTCGGTCGCGACATTCCCGGTCGCGCCCTTCGCATATGGACAGCCGCCGAGCCCCGCCACCGACGCGTGGAAGATCTCGATGCCTTCGAGCAGCGCCGCATAAATGTTGCCGATGGCTTGCCCGTACGTGTCGTGGAAATGTCCGGAAAGGCGCTCGCGCGGAAACGCTTTCTGCGCTGCCGCGAGCACTTCGCGCGTGCGTTTGGGCGTGCCGACGCCGATGGTATCGGCGATATCGATCTCGTCGCAGCCGAGCGCTTTCATGCGTTCGACGACATCCACGACCGATTCGATGCTCACTTCGCCCTGATACGGACAGCCGAGCGCGCACGAGATGGATCCGCGCAGCCGCATGCCGGCGTCCTTCGCGGCTTTCGCGACCGGCTCGAAGCGCGCGATGCTCTCCGCGATGCTGCAATTGATGTTCTTCTGCGAGAACGCCTCGCTCGCCGCGCCGAAGATCACGATTTCATCGGCTTTGGCTTCGAGCGCGCCTTCGAAGCCGCGCATGTTCGGCGTGAGCATGGAGTAGATCGTGCCCGGACGGCGCTCGATGCCGGCCATGAGTGCGGCGGCGTCGGACATTTGCGGCACCCATTTCGGCGACACGAACGATGTCGATTCCACGTTCACGATGCCCGCCCGCGCGAGCCGGTTCACGAGCTCGATTTTGGTTTCGGTGGGCACGAATTCCTTTTCGTTCTGCAGGCCGTCGCGCGGCCCGACTTCGACGATTTTCACTTTTGACGGAATCATGTCTCTGTCTCCTTTCGATGTGGTCTCAGTACCCGCGCTTGAAATCGACGATGCCGCTGATCGGCTCGCCGCGCGCGAGCGCTTTGATCTTGCCGGCGATCTGCACGATGCTTTCCTCGCGCAGCGTTTCCGCCGAAATATGCGGCGTCACCGACACGCGCGGATGCGTCCAGAACGGATGTTCCTGCGGCAGCGGCTCGGTGTGGAAGACATCGAGCGTCGCGGCGGCGATCTGGCCGCTGTCGAGCGCGGCGATGAGATCGGCATCGACGAGATGCGGGCCGCGCGCCACGTTCACCAGATACGCGCCGCGCGCGAGCTTGCCGAACGTGCGCGCGTTCAGAATGCCTTCGGTGTCCGGCGTGTGCGGCAACAGATTGATGAGCACTTTTACGCCGTCGAGAAACGCGTCGAATTCGTCCGCGCCCGCGTGAACGTGGACGCCTTCGATCGTCTTCGGCGTGCGGCTGTATCCGCGCACGGGCACGCCGAGTTTCAGCAAACCCTTCGCGACTTCCGCGCCGAGCACGCCGAGCCCGAGCACGCCGACAGTGAACGATTCGCGCGCGTGCTGCGGCAGTTTTTCCCAGCGGCCTTCGCGTTGCAGCGCGTCGTATTCGTCGAAGCGGCGCAGGTAGCGCAGCACGCAGTACGTCGCGTATTCGACCATCTGCTGCGCCATGCCGGTGTCTTCGAGACGCACGAGCTTCGCGTTCGGCGGCAGCGTGCCGGGTTCGCGGCGCTCGACATCGAGAATCGCGTCGACGCCCGCGCCGAGATTGAACACGGCCTGAAGATCGGGACGATTCGCAAAGAGCTCGCGCGGCGCGCGCCACACGATCGCGTAGTCGGCGCTCGCGGTGTCGCCCGGCTCCCATACGCGCAGGTCCGCATCGGGCAACTCGCGTTTCAGGCCGCCGAGCCACGCGTCGATATCGGCGCCCTTCTCGTAGAAGATGATTTTCATGGCCGCGTCCGTTTTCCGTTTAGTTCGCGTGCTTGTGTCCGCAACCGCGTTCGGCTTCCGGCGCGCCGGCGTTCTGCGCGGCTTCCGCGCGCATGCCGAGGCGCTCGATCAGCTTGCGGTCGGCTTCGGCTTGCGGGTTGCTCGTCGTCAGAAGCTGATCGCCGTAGAAGATCGAGTTTGCGCCCGCCGCGAAGCACAGCGCCTGCAACGCTTCATCCATCTGCTCGCGTCCGGCGGACAGACGCACCATCGCCTTCGGCATCGTGATGCGCGCGACCGCGATCGTCCTCACGAACTCGAACGGATCGAGCGCGTCGACGCCGGTGAGCGGCGTGCCCGCGACCTGCACGAGATTGTTGATCGGCACCGATTCCGGATACGGCTCCATGTTCGCGAGCTGCGAGATCAGTCCCGCGCGTTCGCGTCGCGATTCGCCCATGCCGACGATCCCGCCACAGCACACGTTGATGCCCGCGTCGCGAACGTGTTCGAGCGTATCGAGGCGATCCTGATACGTGCGCGTCGAAATGATCTGGCCGTAGAACTCCGGCGACGTGTCGAGATTGTGGTTGTAGTAATCGAGGCCGGCGTCGCGCAAGCCTTGCGCCTGATGCGCTTCGAGCATGCCGAGCGTCACGCAGGTTTCGAGGCCCATCGCCTTCACGCCGCGAATCATGTCCTTGATCGGCTCGAGATGGCGATCCTTCGGATTGCGCCACGCCGCGCCCATGCAAAAGCGCGTCGCACCGTTCGACTTCGCGACTTCGGCTGCCTTCAGGACTTCATCGACGTCCATCAGCTTTTCGGCCTTGAGGCCGGTGTCGTGATGCACCGACTGCGGACAGTACGCGCAATCTTCCTCGCAGCCGCCCGTCTTGATCGACAGCAGCGTGGACAACTGCACCGCGTTCGGATCGAAGTGTTCGCGATGCACGGTCTGCGCGCGGAAGAGCAGATCGTTGAACGGCAGTTCGTACAGCGCGACGACATCGGCGACGCGCCAGCGCTGCATCGGTTGCGGCGTGGTTTTCGAGGTGGTCTCAGTGGCGATTTGCTGTGTCATGTATTCAATCCTTTTGATGAAGCGAGTCGGTCAGAGCGCCGATATCGAGCGAATCGGCGGCGCGCGTTGCATCGGGTGCCGCGAGATGCGGAATCACGCCGATGAGCGGCGCCTTGATGCGTTGTTTCAGTGTTGCGATGTTTTCGTCGGGATACAGCATATTCGGATCGACGCGATTCGCCACCCAGCCGGCGAGCTTCAGGCCGCGCGACGCGATGGCTTCGACCGTCAGCAACGCATGGCTGATGCAGCCGAGCCGCATGCCGACGACGAGCACGACCGGCAGATTCAGCGCGACGGCGAGATCGGCGGTGTCGTGCGTGTCGGTGAGCGGCACGCGAAAACCACCGACGCCTTCCACCACGACGATATCCGCTTTCGTCATCCCGAACTGATGCGCTCGCACAATGCGCCCGATGTCGAGCGCCACGCCTTCGCGCGCCGCAGCGATATGCGGCGCGATCGGCTCGCGCATCATGAACGGCGTGCGGATGTCGTTCGGCAGCGCGACGTTCGCGGCGGCGTCGAGCTGATCGGCGTCTTCGTTGTGCAGCACGCCGTCGCGCTCGACCGCGCCCGACGCGATCGGCTTCATCGCGGCGGCGGAAAGGCCCGCGCGCGCGAAGCCGTGCAGCAGCGCGCAAGAGACGAGCGTCTTGCCGATTTCCGTATCGGTTCCGGCGACGAACAGGGATAAAGCGGTCATAGCGTATTCAAAGCGTTTAACGCGTGATCGAGCCGCGCGAGATCGTCCTCACTGTGCGCGGCGGAAAGGGAAATGCGCAGGCGCGACGTGCCCGCCGGAACCGTCGGCGGACGAATCGCCGGAACCCAGAGGCCTTGCTTGTCGAGCGCGGCGGCGATTTCCAGCGTTTCGTCGTTGCCGCCGATCACGAGCGGCTGAACGGCGGTATGCGAATCGACCGGCATCCAGCGCGTGCGTTTCAGCATCGCGCGCGTGGTGTCGATGAGCGACGCGAGGTGCGCGCGGCGCGCGTCGCCTTCATCGCCCGCGATGATTTCGATGCTCTTCGACACCGCATGCGCGACCGCCGGCGCGGACGCCGTCGTGAAGATATACGGACGCGCGCGCTGAATGAGCCATTCGATGACGGTTTCATCCGCCGCGACGAACGCGCCCGACACGCCCGCCGCCTTGCCGAGCGTGCCGACATAGACGAGATGCGGCGAGCGCAGTGCGTAATGCGCCAGCGCGCCGCGTCCTTGCGGGCCGAGCACGCCGAAGCCGTGCGCGTCGTCGACGACGAGCCACGCGCCGTACTTCTCCGCAAGCTCGACGAGACGCGCGAGCGGCGCGATATCGCCGTCCATGCTGAACACCGTGTCGGTGACGATGAGCTTCGTCGCTGTTTCGTCGCGGGAGGCGTCGAGCATCGCGTCGAGCGCGTCGATGTCGGCGTGCGGATAAATCTGCGTTTGCGCGCGCGACAGGCGCACGCCGTCGATCAGCGATGCGTGATTGAGCGCGTCCGAAAACACGAGCGTGCCGCGTCCGG
Source organism: Caballeronia sp. NCF2 (assembly GCF_023631205.1). NCBI lineage: Bacteria > Pseudomonadati > Pseudomonadota > Betaproteobacteria > Burkholderiales > Burkholderiaceae > Caballeronia > Caballeronia sp. NCF2. The sequence continues at coordinate 211,400 of NZ_JALQDN010000001.1, forward strand.
CGAGCGCCGTGACGACCGCGAGGTTCGCCATGTAGCCGGTGCTGAAGTAAAGTGCGCGCGGGTTGTCGACGAAACCGCCCGAGAACGCGGCGAGATCGTCTTCGAGTTGCGCGTGCGCGCGTGAATGGCCGCCCAGCAGATGCGAGCCGCCGCTGCCCGCGCCGAAAAGCGACGCGCCTTCGGCGAGCGCCGCGCGAATCGCATCGTGCGCGGCGAGGCCGAGATAATCGTTGCTCGCGAAGCCGACGATCGCGCGGCCATCGACGGTCATGTGCGCGGAACAGGCGCCGTCGATCGTCTTGCGGCGACGCCGCAGGCCGCGCGCATCGATATCGTTCAAGCCCTGTTCGAGCGTTTCGTACAGCGCTCTCGCTGTCGTGCTCATGCTGCGACCCCCGCGAGCGTGGCGTCGAGCGTTTCGCGCGTGCGTTGCGCGAGGAGCAGCAGTTCGTCGTCGGAGAGGATGTACGGCGGCATCATGTAGACCGTCGTGCCGATGGGGCGCATCAGCAGTTCGCGCTGCAACGCGTTTGCGAAGAAGCGGCGCGAGAACGTCTTGTCGTCGATATCGACATCGAACGCGAAGATCGTGCCGCGATTGCGCAGATTCTTCACGCGTTCGTGCTCGCCGACGCGCGCGCGCAACGCCTCGCCCAGCAACGCCGATTTGCGTTTGTTTTCCGCGAGCACCTTCGCGCTGTCGAACAGATCGAGCGTCGCCAGCGCGGCGCGGCACGCGAGCGGATTGCCCGTGTACGAATGCGAATGCAGAAAGCCGCGCGTGACGTCGTCGTCGTAGAACGCGGCGTAGATGTCGTCGCGCGTGAGCACGATCGAAAGCGGCAAGTATCCGCCGCTGATGCCCTTCGACAAGCAGATGAAATCAGGCCAGATGCCCGCCTGCTCGCACGCGAAAAAAGTGCCGGTGCGCCCGCAGCCGACCGCGATTTCATCGGCGATCAGATGCACGCCGAATTCGTCGCACAGCGCGCGCAAACGCGTGAGATACGACGCGTCGTACATCGACATGCCGGCCGCGCACTGCACGAGCGGCTCGACGATCACGGCCGCAAGCTGCGACGCGCGCTGCCCGAAGAGCGCGCGCATCGCGGCGATGGCTTCGTCGACGCCGACCGCCGCCGGCGACGCGACCACATGCGCGTGACGGATCAGCGGATCGTAAGCGTCCTTGAAAATGGCGACGTCCGTCACGCCGAGCGCGCCGATCGTTTCGCCGTGATAGCTGTTCGCGAGACACGCGAATTCGCGCTTCTCGCTTGCGCCGCGATTGCGCCAGAAGTGAAAGCTCATCTTCAGCGCGATCTCGACCGCCGACGCGCCATCGGACGCGAAAAACGCATGGCCGAGCGTGCGATCGGTGAGCGCGCAAAGACGCTCGGCCAGTTCGACGGCCGGCGCGTGCGTGCAGCCCGCGAGCATCGCGTGTTCGAGCGTGTCGAGTTGATCCTTGAGCGCGCGGTTGATGTCGTCGTTCGCGTGGCCGAAGAGATTGACCCACCACGAACTGATCGCATCGAGATAGCGGTGGCCTTCGTGGTCGTAGAGCCACGCGCCCTTGCCGCGCGCGATCGGCACGAGCGGCACGCGCTCGTGATGTTTCATCTGGGTGCACGGATGCCACACGGCCGCAAGCGAGCGGGCAACCCAGTCCTGATTGGCTTCTGTGTTCAAAAACGGCTCCCAGGCCCGCGCGCGCGATGCGGGCCGGATACATCGGGCAAGCGCCAGGCGCCTGCGTTACGGGGAAACTGCGTGAAAACTGCGCGAGTCAATTATCCCTAAAACATGGCCGACCTTCCGTATTCGGAAGGTTTTTTGGACATGCGTGCGCGCGCAATGGAAATGCGAAAACGCGCTATCGCGTGCAACGTCGGCCAAATGGGTCGCTTAACGTGCGATCGACGCAAAAACGCCGGCGCGAAGGCCGGCGTTCCCGACAGGCGGAAAAGGTGTTCTAGCGTGACGCCGTCTGCGTCTCGGCGGCCTGATCGTTCCAGACGACGCGATTATTCACCGCGTACAGCCGGCACGGATCGGCGCTCTGCTTCTGGCAGCTCGCGATGGCGACGGCCATCGGATCGTCGCCGCCTTCGGCCCACGACCACGCGCCCGAATCGGACACGGCGAACGCGCGGCTCGAATACTGCGAAAGGAAGTTGCGATAACCGGCGCGGCCGTTTTCATCGACGAACGGCACGGCCTGCACGGAATCGAGGTCCGCGAAGTGCGTCGCGTTCGGCATGCGCGGCTCGGCCACCTGATATTGCACGGCGGTCGGCATGCCGATCTGCGCGAGGAAGGCCTTCACGCGCGGCCACCAGATCTGCACGCCGTCGCGGTCGCCGACGAGCCGATGCGCGTCGTTCTTGTAGCTGCCGAAATCGACCATGTTGGCGCGCGCGCCGTGCGCGGTGAACGCGGTGTACATCTGCGCGGACAAGTCGCCGTCCCAGACCGAATCGTTGTCGCCGTAGAGCCACAGCGACGGCAGGCGCACGTTCTGCCCGTAATCGCCGAAGGCGTTGACGAGATTCTTCCGCCAGTCGCCGCATTCGTCCTGACGCAGCCCGCCCGAGAAATTGATGAGACCGCGCACGCCGGGCGCCGCGACGGCATCGCGCGCGCCGTAGGCGATGGTCGTCAAACCGCCGTGCGACGTGCCCGCGACGACGATATGCGTCTTGTCGACATACGCTTGCTGGCTCATATAGGCGATGGTCGCGGCGACGTCCTGCGCTTGCGCGAACCCGTTCGCCTCGACGTCGCAGCCGTGGCCGGTGTAATCGCCGCCCGAGCCCGCGAAGCCGCGCCGGTTCGGCACGACGACGACATAGCCGTGGCGCACGAATTCACGCGCGAGCGCGACCGGGCGATTGCGCGGTTGCGCGTGCGAATCGCCGGGGAGCTTGCCGTGATTGAAGACGATCATCGGGAACGGGCCGGCGCCGTCCGGCTTGAACACGGTGGTTTCGAGCGAGATGTCGGCTTCGGGAATCTCGATGACGCTTTCGTTCAGTCCGATCGCGACGACGGGCAGGCCGGCATCGAGCGAATCGGGAATCTGCGAGAGCGTCTGGCCGAATGCGGGCGCCTGTAGACCTTCGGATTGACGCACGCCGCCGACCGGTTCGGCACGCACGGCGGACGTGACGAGCGATGCCGCGAGCGCGCACACCATGCTGCATCCGACCAACCAGGTTCTGATCGCCATCCGTGAACTCCGACTGCGCTTCCAAAGGACGTTGATACGGCGAGCCCCGAACGTCTTTTTGAAGTCACAAACCTATCGCGCTGCTCGATGAGAGCAGTATCGGCTGCGGATTCCGGGAGTCATGCCCTGAAAAGGCATGACAATTGGCTTCAAAACGGGGCTTCGCTGCGAGTGTCCGGGCACGGGAATGACAGCGCCCTGACGTGAACACAGATTAACCGTTCAAAATTGCACTGCACAATAAGAGAAACCCCGTAACTGTTTAATCTGTAAGGAAATTCTTAGGAAATTAATACCGCGTGCCACAGCATATTTCTTAAAGGAATATTTAGTTTTCTTTAATCTGACCATCGACATAAATCCAGTTTCCGAAGCTGTCTCGCGTGAAGCGGCTGGCTTCGTGCAAACGATGCGCGCGCCCGCCGACCTTGTAGCGCGCGACGAACTCGACTTCCTCGTGATTCGCGTCGGTCGGCGTGTGGCGTTTGATCTGCAAGCCGAGCCAGCGCGTGCCGGCGTCGGAGGCGTCGAGATCGGGCGGGCAGGTCGCTTCGGCCCAGGTCGCGCGCAGATACGCGGTGTCGCCGAGCACGTAGGCGGTGTAGCGCGAGCGCATCAGTTCCATTGCGTTCGCGGGCTTTTCGCCGCCTTCGATGAATCGTCCGCAACACGCGTCGTAACGCGGCGCGCGCGCGTCAGGCCGCTGGCCGGGCGCGGCGCCGCCGCACGGACATTCCACGAACTTCATTGATCGACACCCGGCATGACGACATGGCGCGGCTGGCTGCGCACGCGTTCGAGCCACGCGCGGATCGCCGGATAGCGCGACAGATCGAGATTCGCCTGATCCGCGACATGCGTGTACGCGTACAGCGCGATATCGGCGACGGTGTAGCGCTCGCCGACTAAAAACGTGCGCGTCGACAAATGCCGTTCCATCACGTCGAGCGCGCGATACGAACCGGCGATCTTCTCCGGCAGACGCGCGTCGCCGGGATTCTTCTGAAACTGCAGGATGAAGCGCGCCACCGCGACATACGGCTCGTGGCTGTACTGCTCGAAGAACATCCACTGCAGCACTTGCGCGCGTTCGAGCCGGTCGTCGGGCATGAGCGGCGTGCCGTCGGCGAGATAGCAGAGAATCGCGTCGGATTCGGAGAGCGTCGTGTTCTCGTCGATGACGAGCACCGGCACCTTGCCGTTCGGATTCAGCTTTTTGAATTCGTCGGTGCGAGTTGCGCCGTTCATCATGTCGACTTCGTGCCAGACATAAGGCTGGCCGAGCTGTTCGAGGACGAGGCGAACCTTGTGACAGTTGCCCGATGCCGAAACGCCGTGTACCTGATAGGTCACATTCACTCCTTGTTCACCATTCGATCTTCGTGCCGTCGTACTGCACGAAAGTCCCATTGAATTCCTCGCGCAGCGCGCCCGCTTCGGCGATCACCGCGCGCATGCCGGCGACGCTGCGCGCGACGTCGATCGCCGCCGATGGCCCGCCCATTTCCGTGCGAACCCAGCCCGGATGCAGCGCGATGCACGCCGAATGCCGCGATTCCAGCGACGCCACCTTCAGCGCGGAATTGAGCGCCGCCTTGCTCGCGCGATACAGCCAGCCGGTCGTGCCGCTCGTCTCGGCGATGCTGCCCATCTTGCTCGACACGACCGCGAGCACGCCGTTCGCGGCGTCGGTTAGCGGCAGGAGCACGGGGATCAGTTGCATCGGACCACGCACGTTGGTGTGCATGACCTGATCGAAGTCCTCCGCGCCGATCGTCTCGACGCCTTCGGTGCGCGGTCCATACACGCCCGACACGACGATCGCGACATTCAGCTTTTCCTCGTCCAGTTGCCAGGCCAGCGCGGCGATCTGCTCGGGCTGCGTGACGTCGAGCGGGAAGGTTTGCGCACCCATCGCGTCGAGCGCCGAGAGCGAGGTTTTATCGCGGGCCGTGGCGAGCACGCGCCAGCCGTCGCGACAATATTCGCGTGCGAATTCGTGGCCGAGGCCGCGCGACGCGCCGACGATCAGAACCGTTTTCATGAGCGACATGTTCCTTGTGTGAACAGACTTCGTGAATATAACGCGCGACCCGCTGTCGCGGATCGCCGTTCGGCCTTTCGGCTATCGTTGTGCGCTTTCAAACAGCAGGATCGGAAAGATGATGCAAACCGATGTCGTGATCGTCGGCGCGGGGCCGGCGGGCTTGTGTCTCGCGAACGCGCTGAGCGGCGCGGGTTTGTCGATCGTGTTCGTCGAGCAGCAAAGCCACGACGCGCTGCGCGAGCCCGCCTTCGACGGCCGCGAGATCGCGTTGACGCAGAAATCCGTCGCGTTTCTCAAGACGCTCGGCGTGTGGGAGCGCATCGACGCGCACGCGAAATCGCAGTTGGCCGATGCGCGCGTTTTCAACGGATCGTCGCCGTTCGCGATGAAAATCGGTCATGCGCTTTCCGGTCACGACGAGCTCGGTTGGCTCGTGTCGAATCATCTGATCCGGCGCGCCGCGTTCGAAGCAGTGAGCGCGGACGTCCGCATCATGACGTCCGAACGCGTGACCGACCTCGATACCGACGCATGTGGCGCGCGCGTGCGGCTCGAAAGCGGCGAGACGATCGCGGCGCGGCTCGTCGTCGCGGCGGACAGCCGGTTCTCCGCGACGCGCCGCATGATGGGCATCGCCGCCGACATGCACGATTTCGGCAGGTCGATGTTGGTCTGCTGCATGACGCACGACGTGCCCCACGATCACGCGGCGTGGGAATGGTTCGGCCACCGGCAGACGCTCGCGCTCTTGCCGATGAATCCGGATCCGGAGACGGGCGCGCATCGGTCGTCGGTTGTGGTGACGCTCGAGGCGCGCGACATCGAGCGCCTGAGCAAGCTCGACGAGGATGCGTTCAATCGCGAGATCGAACGCCGCTTCGAGCGCAGACTCGGAACGATGGCGCTGCGCACGACGCGGCATGTTTATCCGCTGGTGTCGGTTTATCCGAAGCGCTTCGTGGCGAAGCGTTTTGCGACGGTCGGCGATGCGGCGGTCGGCATGCATCCGGTCACGGCGCACGGGTTCAACTTCGGGCTGGCCGGCATCGAGACGCTCACGCGCGCGATTCGCGACGCGCAGGCGGCGGGGCTCGACATCGCCGGCGATGGGCTGCTCGCGCGATATGAAGCGAAGCATCGGCAGGAAACGCGTCCGCTTTATCTGATCACGCGATTCATCACGGAGGTTTATACGCGCGACTCGTTGCCGGCGCGGATCGCGCGCGATGCGATGCTGCGGATCGGAGAGAAGCTGACGCCGTTCAAGCGGGCCGTGGCGATGTCGCTGGCGGGGTGAGTGAGATTTCGCTTATTTCGTTTGGATGACTAGTCGTGCTTATTGAATTCGATAGAGTGACGACTGTCGCAACATCGATAAGGAGCCGAGCATGTTCAAGATCATCAAGGCCGAGTTACCTTGGAATATAACCGCCGAGGAGATTCGCGAATACGCGGAACAGGCTGCCATCCGTCGCAAGCTCGAGATCGAAAGCCGCAAAGGGACGGCCGAGGAATACATCGACAGTCCCGAGTACAACAGCCGTTTCATCGATCATCTGCTGAACTTTCCGAAACTCGACGTGGAGGACGACTTCTTCGATCGTCATCCGAAACGAGGAGCCTCCGATGTATCTGGCTGATACGAACGTGATCAGTGAAACGAGACTCGAAGAACGCGCCAATGAAGGCGTTCGCGTGTTCTTCCGGCAAGCCAAGCTCGATAAGAGATGCGTTCATCTCTCCGTCGTGACTGTCGCGGAACTTCGACAGGGCGTCGAGCGGGTGCGCCGAAGAGGCGATAAACGGCAGGCCGAAAAGCTCGAATCGTGGGTGAACAACGTCCTGCGAGAATACGACACGAGAATCCTGCCGGCGGGCAAGGAGATCGTCAGGCTATGGGGAAACCTGCGCGCGCCGCACCCTGAGCCCGTTTTGGACAAGCGCATAGGCGAAACGGCCATTTTCCACGGATTTGATGGTGGTCACGCGCAACGTCAGAGACTTCGAGCGAATGGGCGTCGAGATGCTGAATCCCTTCGAATAGGAATGAATGCGGCCCGGCTCGCGCCGGACCGGCCCGGAACACTCAAACCAACTCCACCCCCATCGCCGTCGCCTCCCCACCGCCGATACATAAGCTCGCCACCCCGCGCTTCAGCCCACGCGCCTTCAACGCACCGAGCAGCGTCACAAGAATCCGCGCGCCCGACGCACCGATCGGATGCCCGAGCGCGCACGCACCGCCGTTCACATTGACCTTGTCATGCGGCAGATCGTGCTCACGCATCGCGGCCATCGTCACGACGGCGAACGCTTCGTTGATTTCATACAGATCGACATCGCCCGCGCGCCAGCCGTTTTTCTCGAAGAGCTTGCTGATCGCGCCGACGGGCGCCGTCGTGAACAAGGCCGGTTGTTGCGCGAACGTGCTGTGTCCGGCGATACGCGCGATCGGCGTGACGCCGAGCCGCATCGCGGTCGATTCGCGCATCATCACGAGCGCCGCCGCGCCATCGGAAATCGACGACGAATTCGCGGCCGTCACCGTGCCGTCCTTCGCGAACGCGGGCTTGAGCGACGGAATCTTCTCGATGTTCGCCTTGAACGGCTGCTCGTCGCGCCCGATCACCGTATCGCCCTTCCTGCCCTGTACCGTCACGGGCGCGATTTCCCAGTCGAACGAGCCATCGTCGTTCGCTCGCTGCGCGCGCCGCAACGATTCGACCGCGAACGCATCCTGCGACTCGCGCGAGAACGCATACGACGAAGCGCATTGCTCCGCGAACGCGCCCATCAGACGGCCTTTTTCGTAAGCGTCTTCGAGGCCGTCGAGGAACATGTGATCGAGAACCTGACCGTGACCCATGCGCATGCCGCCGCGCGCTTTCGGCAGCAGATACGGCGCGTTCGTCATGCTTTCCATGCCGCCCGCGACGATCACGTCGACCGATCCGGCCAGCAGCATGTCGTGCGCGAACATCGCCGCGCGCATGCCCGAGCCGCACATCTTGTTGATCGTCGTGCAGCCGGTGGATAGCGGCAAGCCCGCGCCGAGCGCCGACTGACGCGCGGGCGCCTGACCCTGACCGGCGGGCAGCACGCAGCCCATGATGGCTTCGTCGATCTGCTCGGGTTTCAATCCCGCGCGTTCGACCGCCGCCTTCACCGCAGCAGCGCCAAGCTGCGGCGCGGTCAGCGACGCGAAATCGCCCTGAAACGCCGCCATCGGCGTGCGCGCCGCTGACACGATGACGATCGGATCGTTCCTTGTCTCACTCATGTTTCAGCTCCTTGATGACGCCCTTGATCACTTCGGGAACGTCGCCCAAGCGTTCGGCAAGTGCCGCATCTGACGCGAGGACATCGTTTTCCGCGGAATGCGCGCCGCTGCGAGTCATCGCGGCAACGCACGACTGATAAACCGGATCGATCTCGGCCGGTGCGCCGATCATCATGCCCATGTTGCGCAGGCGGCCGTCGTGCACGCCGTAGGTCCAGCCGTGCACGGTGAGCTCCTGTCCGCGCGCCCATGCGTCCTGTACGACGGTCGTGCGGCAGACGTTGATGGTCTGCTCGATCGTGTTCAGCTCCACGAGACGGCGATGGCGCGCGTCGCCCATCGGCCATTCGTCGAGCAGCGCGCCGTGCTTTTCGCGCACGTCTTCGACATGGCGCAGCCAGTTATCGGCGAGACCGACGCGCCGCCCGACGAGCGCCGCGCCCACGCCCGAGCAGCCGTAATGGCCGACGACCATGATGTGCTTCACCTTCAGCAGATCGACGGCGAACTGGATCACCGACAGACAATTGAGATCGGAGTGCACGACGACGTTCGCGATGTTTCTGTGCACGAAGACTTCGCCCGGCGGCAAGCCGATGATCTCGTTGGCCGGCACGCGCGAGTCCGCGCAGCCGATCCACAGATATTCGGGCGTCTGCTGATGCGCGAGGCGCTCGAAGAATGCGGCGTCTTCGGCGAGCTTGCGTTCGACCCATTCCTGATTGTTTGCGAACAGGTGAGCAAGCGGCGTTTTATCGTCAATGTGTTTCATGTTCGAAAGTCAAAAGCCGGACCGCGCGCTTCACGCGGCGCGCGCGTCCGATCGGCCGGGCTCGTCGAAACGCTCCGGGTAACGGATGCAGAATCGGACGTCCCGGTCATAGGGAAAGAAATCGGCGAGTTCGCCGCGCAGCAGTTGTTCCTTGTGATGCTGCCAGAACGCGGGATCGAAAAAATCCGCGTGATGACGCATGAACGCTTCGCGCACGCGCGGATCGCCGAGCAAAAATGTGCCGTACGTTTCGGGAAAGATATCGTGCGGCCCGACGGTATACCACGGTTCGCCGGACAGCTCGTCCTCTTCCGTGCGCGGCGCAGGGACGCGGCGCACGTTGCAATCGGTCAGATACTCGATTTCATCGTAGTCGTAGAACACCACGCGACCGTGCCGCGTCACGCCGAAGTTCTTGTACAGCATGTCGCCGGGGAAGATGTTCGCCTGAATCAGCTGTTTGATCGCGTCGCCATATTCCTTGATGCCGTGATCGACGTCGTCGGCGTTGCCGTTCTGCAGGAAGAGATTGAGCGGCACCATGCGGCGCTCGATATACACATGTCGGATGACGAGCTTGTCGCCTTCGTATTCGATCATCGAAGGCGCTTCCTTTTCGAGTTCGCGGATGAGCGCGTCGTCGAGGCGCGCGACCGGCAGCGCGACGCTCGAATATTCGAGCGTATCGGCCATTCGGCCAACGCGATCGTGCCGCTTCACGAGTTGATACTTGTCCTGAATCTTCTGCCGCGTGGTTTCCTTCGGCGGCGGAAACGCGTCCTTGATGAGCTTGAACACGTAAGGAAACGACGGCAGCGTGAAGACGATCATCACGAGTCCCTTGATGCCCGGCGCGACGATGAACTTATCGCTCGAATGCGACAGATGATGCAGCAAGTCGCGATAGAAATCGTTCTTGCCCTGCTTCTGCAAACCGACCGACGTATAGATTTCGGCCTTCGGCTTGCGCGGCATGATCGTGCTCAGAAATTGCACGAACGCCGACGGCACTTCCATATCGACGAGAAAATACGAATGCGAGAAGCTGAAGATGATGAGCACCTGCTCGCGCGAGAGCAGCACGGTATCGAGCGCGAGCAAGCCGGGCTTCGTATGCCGGATCGCGATGGCGAAGGGCAGCAGCGCATCGCCGTTGATGATCCGCCCGACGACATACGCCGCCTTGTTGCGAAAGAACAGCGACGAAAGCACATGAATCTGAAAGTTCGGCGCGGGCGTGATATCGCCGAAGGCTTCGCGCAGCGCCTGCATCACGCATTGCACGTCGCGCGGCAAATCCTCGAACGGCGGTTCCAACTGAAAGTTCGTGACGATGCGTTCGAGCGTCGCGGCGAGGCCGTCCTTTTCCGGGTAATACGCGCGATACGTCGGCTTTGCGGCGGGCTCGTCGTTCTCGATGTATTCCGTCGAAATGGCCGGCCGCACAAAGATGAAGTCATTGTTGAAGTACGAGCGATGCAGGATCTTGCAGCACACGGAATTGAAGAACGTTTCCGCGCATTCCGGCTGACGATGCGTCGTCAGCAAGCCGATGTAATGCAGCTTGATCTGCTGCCACACGTCGTCCTCGATATTCTCCGCGTCGTATTCGTCTTCGAGCGCCGTCACGCATTCCGTGACGCGATCGTCATACGACGCGATGCGATCGCGCGCCAGTTGTTGCAACGCGAGCCAGTCGCCGCGCTCGAATAGCTCCTTCGCCTTGATCGCGGCTTCGCGGAACACGCGGTAATGATGCTCGAAGCCTTCGAGTATCGTCTTGGCGACATCGAAGCCGATTTGCGACGAGAGCAGCTTGGGGAAATGATTCATATCGACCCTGCGCTTCCTGTGCGGGAGTCACGCGTTATGCCGCTTTGGGTTTGCGCGCACGCTTTTCCGCGCCCGCCGCGAGCAGCGCGCGGCCCTGTTCCTCATACGCGGAAAGTTCGGCGAGCGTCGTGTTCAAGTCTTCGAGCTGACGCTGCAGCACTTCGCGATGCGCCGCGATCGTATCGACGAAAGCCTGTAGCTGCGTCGCGGTGCCGGTAGGCGAGTCATACAGATCGAGCAGCGTGCGGATTTCCGACAGCGTGAAACCGAGCCGCTTGCCGCGCAGCGTGAGCTTGAGGCGCGTGCGATCGCGCGCCGAATACACACGCCGCAGGCCGTTCGAGCCTTCGCGCTTCGGCGCGAGCAGCCCCTGATCTTCGTAAAAGCGAATGGCGCGCGGCGTAATGTCGAACTCGCGCGCCAGTTCGGTGATCGTGTAATGCGTCGGTTGGGTCATTGCCGGCCGGCAGCGCAAATGCGCGCGCAACGTTAGAATGGACGTTTACGTTATCGTCAACTTGGCCAAATTGCAACGCGGCGCAAACCCGGAGGCAGGCACCGAATGAACGCACTCGAACACCAGCTCGACTATGTTTTCGCGGACCGGCTGCCCGAATCGGGCGGCGTCATGGAAGTGGCGCCGGGCGTGTTCTGGCTGCGCATGCCGCTGCCGTTCGCGCTCGATCACATCAATCTGTGGCTGCTCGCCGATGAAATCGACGGTGTGAAAGGCTGGACCGTCGTCGATTGCGGCATTTCGAGCGATACGATCCGCGCGAACTGGGAGCGCGTGTTCGATTCCGTGCTCGATGGAAAGCCGGTGCTGCGTGTGATCGTCACGCATTGTCATCCGGATCATCTGGGACTTGCCGACTGGATCTGCACGGGCGGCGACAAGAATCGATGGAACGTGCGCCTGTGGATGTCGCTCGGCGAATACGCGATGGGCCGCGTGATGGCCGCCGGCGACGGCTCGAACGCGGGCGGCGAGCGAGCGGCGGCGCATTTCGCGGCGCACGGCCTGTCCGACGAAGCGTCGCTCGATGCGCTGCGCAAGCGCGATAGCTATTACCCGACGCTCGTGCCGTCGATTCCGCCGGAATATCGGCGTATCCGCGATGGCGATGTCATGCGTATCGGCGCGCGCAATTGGGAAGTGGTGTCGGGCTACGGCCATTCGCCGGAGCACAGCGCGCTTTTCTGCGCCGCCGACAAGTTGCTCATTTCCGGCGACATGGTGTTGCCGCGCATTTCGACAAACGTGTCGGTGTTCGCGGTCGAGCCGGAAGGCAATCCGCTTGCGCTGTATCTGGAATCGCTCGGCCGCTACGAAACCATGCCCGCCGATACGCTCGCGCTGCCCTCACACGGCAAGCCGTTTCGCGGCGTGCAAACGCGCATCGGGCAATTGCGCGAGCATCATCGCGCGCGGCTGGCGGAAGTGCGCGACGCGTGCGCTCAAAAGCCATGCAGCGCCGCAGACATCGTCCCGCTCATGTTCAAGCGCAAGCTCGATATCCATCAGATGACGTTCGCGCTCGGCGAAGCGCTCGCGCATCTGAATCTGCTTTGGCTCGATGGCACGCTGAAACGTCAGACCGGCGCTGACGGCGTGATCCGCTTCACGCCGGCCTGACTTCGCTTACTGCACGGAAACAGCGCCGAAATTCACGCGCCCGAACGGACTCACGTTATAGCCGCTGACGTTCGCGCGCGTGAGCGCCGCCGCCGTCGGATAGACGAGCGGAATCCACAGCGCCTGATCGTGGATGATCTTCTGCGCATCGACATACGACTTCGTGCGTTTGGCGACATCGGCGGTCGACTTGCCATCGGCGATGAGCTTGTCCAGTTGCGGATCGCAATAGCGCGCGAAGTTGATGCCCGACTTCACCGCGTTGCAACTGAAAAGCGGCGACATGTAGTTGTCCGGGTCGCCGTTGTCGCCCGCCCAGCCCATGAACAGCATGTCGTGCTGACCCTGCTTCGCCTGCTTGATGAGTTCGCCCCATTCGATCACTTTCACCTGCGCCTTCACGCCGATTTTCGCGAGATCGGCTTGCAGCAATTCCGCGCCCGCCTTCGGATTCGGATTGAGCACGCTGCCGTTCGGGCGTACCCAGATCGTCGTGTCGAAACCGTTCGGAAAGCCCGCATCGGCGAGCAGCTTCTTCGCATCGGCGGATGAATATTTGTACGCCTCGATGCTCTTGTCGTAACTCCACGTATTCGGCGGATACGGATTCACCGCTTGCGTCGCCGTGTTGTCGAACACGGTCTTCATGTAGGTCGTGCGATCGAAGGCCATGTTGATCGCCTGACGCACCTTCGGATTGTCGAGCGGCTTCTTCTGCGTGTTGAGCGCGACGAACGCCGTCATGAATGCGGGCGCTTCGCTCACCTTCAGCGACTTGTCCTTCTTCGCGTCGATGACGTCCTGCGGCTTCGGCGACAGCGCGATCTGGCATTCGCCCGCCTTGATCTTCTGCGCGCGCACGGCGGCGTCGGGCGTGATCGCGTAGATCAGCCGGTCGATCTTCGGTTTCGCGCCCCAGTACGACGGATTCACGTCGTAGCGGATGACCGAATCTTTCGTGTAGCTCTTCAGCACGAACGGGCCGGTGCCGATCGGCTTGCTGTTCAGATCGACCTGCTGGTTCGCCTTCAGCAGCTTGTCCGCATATTCGGCCGAATAGATCGATGCGAAGCCCATCGTGAGGATCGGCACGAAGGTCGCGTTCGGCTCGTTGAGCTCGAACTTCACGGTATGGTCATCGACTTTCGATACGGCCTTGATGAGCTTCACGAGGCCCATCGACTGCGCGTGCGGAAAGCCGCTCGCGCCAGCGATCTTGTGCCACGGATTGTCGTCCGAGAGCATGCGCGAGAACGTGAACACGACGTCGTCGGCATTGAGCGGACGCGTCGGCTTGAAGTAATCGGTCGTCTGAAACTGAACGTTCGGGCGCAGATGGAATGTGTACGTGAGCCCGTCGCTCGTCACGTCCCACTTTTCCGCGAGCGAGGGCACGACCTTCTTCGCGGCTTCGTCGTAGGAGACGAGCGTATTGAAGATGACATCCGCCGATGCGTTGGTCGTTACGAGCGAATTGAATTGCACGACATCGAAGCCGTCCGGGCTCGATTCGGTGCAGACGGTGAGCGGCTTGGACATCGCGAGCATCGGCGCGGCGAGCATGGCCATCGCGGCGGCCGCGGCGAAGAGTTTCAGACGCATGAGATCTCCCGTGATCTTCATTTTTGTTCGTGGATGAGCTTGAGCACGCGCAGCAAGCGACGCGCCCGGCGCGGCCAGATTAGCGGATGCATCCGTCGACGACAACGATCCGATCGGCATACGCTTATTCCGCGGGTTGCCGAAACGGGGCGCATCGGGCTAAACTTGCGCCTTCTTTGGGGAGTAGCCTTCCTTCGCGAGCGAAGGAGAACGCGTCAACATCCTCGGCCCTGCTGCCGTGGCGCGTTCGACCGGAACGGTTTGGCGAGACCATCGATGCGCTATGTCGTTCCTGGCCGGACGGCGCGTGGCGCATCGTGGTTCGCTCGACGTCCGGCCGTGGAATCATCGTGTCCCCACAACTACAACATCCCCGTTTCCCGCGCACGCTCGCGCACCCGTCGCATGTTTCGATGCGAGGTGCCGCATGACGATGCTCTTTCTCGAACTCGCGCTGATGCTCGCGATCATCCTGGTCGCGGCGGAGCTATTCACGAATGCGCTCGAACATCTCGGCGAACGGCTCGGCATTTCCGAAGGCGTGACCGGATCGCTGTTCGCGGCGGTCGGCACGGCATTGCCCGAGACGACGGTGCCGATCATCGCGCTGCTCGGCGGCACGACGAGCCGTGCGGTCAACGAAGAGATCGGCGTCGGCGCGATTCTCGGCGCGCCGCTTATGCTCGCGACGCTTTCGACGTGTCTGATGACGTTCGCGATCCTCAAGTCGCGCGGCATGAGCGGGCGCATCGTGCCGGAGCGCAGCGGCTTCGTGCGCGATCTGAACTTCTTTCTGGTCGCGTTTCTCATCGCGTGCGCCGCGATGTTCGTGCCGCATCACGCGTGGCAAGTGCGCGCGTTGTTCGCGGTCGGGCTCGTCGCGCTCTATATCGTTTATGTGATTTCGACGTTCAAGGCTTCGGCGAAGCTCGTCGAGGGCGGACACGGAACGGAAGCGCCCGAGGCCTTGTTCGCTTCGCGTCTCGGTTTGAAAACGTCGCTCGGCACGATCATGCTGCAGTTTTTCTTCGGCATCGTGCTGCTCGTCGGCGGCGCGAAGGGCTTCATTCACGGCGTCGAGGGCGTGTCGCATGCGCTGGGAATTTCGGCGCTGCTGCTGTCGCTCATCATCATTCCGATCGCGACGGAACTGCCCGAGAAAGTGAACAGCATTCTGTGGGCGCGCCGAGGAAAGGACACGCTCGCGTTCGGCAACATCACCGGCGCGATGGTGTTTCAAGGGACGTTGCTGCCGGCCATCGGCATCATGCTGACGCCGTGGGAGCCGCGTATCGAAGTGCTGACGGGCGTGCTCATCACGCTCGCGGCGGCGGCGTGGCTGCGCTTCAATGCGAAGGAGAACGGCGTCGTGCTGTGGGCGCTGCTCGGCAACGGCGTGCTGTACGCGGCCTATCTCGCGTTGACGCTCGGGCGCTGACAAAGCTGCGGCACAAAGAAGAATGCCCGCGCGAGGCGGGCATCGAAGAGCGAAGCAGCGCGCCGAGAAAACCGGCACGTCGTTCTTGTTGTTCTTATAGGGGTTATCGGCAGGTGCGCCGATAACTTTAGTGCCGTCCGTCAATTAATCGACGATGTAAATCGCGCGCCGATAAAACTCGCCGATGTGCTGTTCCAGCGCATACGGCGCGAGCGCGTCGGCGAAGAGGCGCAGTTCGGCTTGTCCGTGCTGGCCGTTCAGCGCTTCGATGACGTCCTTGCCGAGATCGGCATAGGCGATCGGCGCGTCGGTCGTCTTCTTCGCGTACGCGAGATCGCGAATGCGCCAGCCGGCGTCCGTCAGCAGCTTCGACACATACGCGAGACGCTCCGCATCGGTCGCGCCCGGCTGCAGCGGATGCGTCTTGTCGCCCCACAGATTGCAGCCGAGCTGGAACACGAGCGAGCGCGACGCCTGACGCAGCTTCTTCAGATAAGCGACCGCATACGCCGGAAAGTCGTGCGCGCCGGTCACATATTCGCGGTCGAAATCCGCGCCCGCGTGATGCAGCACATTCAGATGCAAAAGCACGTCGATGTCCGACAGCTTGTCGAGGCCATCGAAGGGCAGCGCTTCGTGATGCACGTCGACATTGCCGATCGAGAAGGCGTCGCCGAGTTCGCGCAGGAACCTCGCGTGTTCGGCGTTCGCTTCGATCGCCGTCACGCGCGCATCGGGATGCGCATGCGCGATCGTGTACGTGAAGAAGCCCGTATTCGCGCCGAAGTCGGCCCAGCGCTCGCCGGCTTGCGGCGCGCGATGCGCGAGAATCCAGTCGAGGCGGTTGCGGTCGCCGCGCCATTGGCTCTGAATGGTCTCCTGATAACCGAGCGTACTCGCGACGAAGTCGGGGATCGTCTGATACCCCGAGTGCTTGGAGACTTCTCCGTAGAGTTGAGCGAGCCGCTCCTTGACTGCGGTGGCGCCAGAGGTCATTTCCATAGTTCCTTGTAAAAGATTCGCCAGCTGTCGCTTGCGAGATAGACGTCGCCGGCCAGGGCGCGCAACGCAGCGCCCGCGAGACGCGCTTCGCTGCCATAGCGATGCACGGTCGTCCGGCGCCGGCGCCATGTGTTCACGATGCCGCCCGTCCACAGATACGTGGCGTGGCGTGCGCGCGAAAGGCGCCGGCCTTGATAAGCGGTTGCATCTTCCGTCGCCCAGTCGCCCACGAAAGCTTCGACGATGCCGCAGTCGTGGTTCAGGCACAGGTCGAGCGGTCCCCACGGACGGGGATTCATTTCGATGAAGTACGCGCCGTCGTCCCCGACGATGCATTCGATCATCGCGAAGCCGAAATAGCCGCATTGCGAAAGCGCCTGCCGCAGCTTCACGCCGATATCGCTCGCATGAAAATCGGCGGTGCGCGCGAGCACGATCGACTTGCCGCCGGGCTGCTGCGCGAGGTTTTCCTGCGACGAGCAGAAGACTTCGCCGGTGCGCGCGAAATAGGCGAGCAGATAAAAGCTGCGTCCCGTCACGAAGTGCTGAAAGAAATAGTGCGACGGATCTTCGCTCGCCTTGAAAGCGGCGAGGTCCGCGTCGCTTTTCACGAGCACCGGATAAAGCACGCGCTTGCCGTCGACGTTGCATTTCGGCTTGGCGACGAAAGGCACCACGGCATCGTCGATGCCCGCGTATTCGGGCGGCGGCGCGATGCCTTCGCGCGCGAAGAACTCGGTGGCGCTCGCCTTGTTCGTGAGCTTCGCGTACAGCGACGGATCGACGAGCGGCACATGCACGCCGTCGATGGATTCCAGCGCTTCCTTGTGATTCAGCAGGAAGGTGTTGAAGAATTCGGAGATCGGCACGAGCGTCACGCGGCGCGCGCCGAACTTCGCCTTCGCCTGCGCGATATAACCGGCGAGCAGCGGGACCGAGAGCGTGTCGTTTTCGCGCACGGCGACCACGAGATCGCGATACGCGCTCGACAGAACCGGATCGGCGGCCGAACGCGCGATCACCGCCGCCTGTTGCCCGAGCTTGCCGATCGCGCGCAGCAGCGCGACGACGGCGCGATCGTTGGTGCCGCTGAAGAGAAGAAACACGTGCATGGGTCGATCCTGCGTGCGCCGGGCTGCTGGGCCTTAGACGTTGGCCGCGCGGATCACGTCCACGACGCGCTCGACGTCGCGGTCCGCGAGCGCCGGATAGATCGGCAGGCACAGCACCTTGCGCGATGCTTCCTGCGCGTTCGGCAGTCGGCTCGGCTGCGCGGAGGGCAGGCCGCGATACATCGGGAAATCCGAAATCAGCGGATAAAAATAGCGGCGGCCGAAAATCTCGTGATCGCGCAGACGCTGATACAGCTCGTCGCGCGTCAGCTTGTAGTCGCTTTGCACGAGCACCGGGAAATACGAGTGGTTCGTCGCGCCGCCCGCGAGACCGGGCAGTGGCACGATGCCGTCGACGTCGGCGAGCAGGGTGCGATACAGCGCGTCGATCTCCTGACGGCGCGCGAGCGCGCGATCGATGTGCTGAAGCTGCAACAGGCCGAATGCCGCATTGATTTCGCTCATCTTGCCGTTGATGCCGGCCGCGACCACGGTCGTCTCGTTGACGAAGCCGAAGTTCTTCAGATGGTCGATGCGCTGCTTCACCTTCGCGTCCGGGCAGACGATCGCGCCGCCCTCGAACGTGTTGAAGACTTTCGTCGCGTGGAAGCTCAGCACCGACAGGTCGCCGTGCGTGAGGATGCTGCCCGCCTCGTTGCGCACGCCGAACGCGTGCGCGGCGTCGTAGATCACCTTCAAGTTGTAGTTGTCGGCGATCGCCTGGATCGCTTCGACGTCGCACGGCTGGCCGTAGCAGTGCACCGGCATGATCGCGGTGGTCTGCGGCGTGATGGCGGCTTCGATCTGACGCGGATCCAGATTCAGCGTGACCGGGTCCACGTCGACGAACACCGGCTTGATGCCGTTCCACAGCAGCGAATGCGCGGTCGCGACGAACGAATACGGCGTGGTGATCACTTCGCCCGTGATGCGCAGCGCCTGCAGCGCGGTGACGAGACCCATCGTGCCGTTCGAGAACAGCGCGAGGTGCTGCACGCCGAGGTATTCGCACAGCGCCTGTTCGAGCTGCTGATGAAACGGGCCGCCGTTGGTCAGCGTCTTGTTTTCCCAGATCTTCTCGAGATACGGAACGAATTCGTCGAGCGGCGGCAGATGCGGCTGCGTGACGAAGATACGCTCGTCGATGGCGGGCTGCTCGCGAAAGAGAGGAATGGCGCTCATGATCAACCTTGCGTGGTGGCTGCTGAATTCGCTGCGGCGGGCGCGGCGGCGAGGAGTTCGGTATCGAAAGATTCGGCGGGCAGGCCGGCGCACCAGCGCTGCCACATGTGACGAAGCGCGTGGCTCATGCTCGCGGCGATCACGTCCGGACGGAAGCGCGCCGATTCCGAGCAGCGCTCGCGCATGCCGGTGCGCAGGGCCGCGAGCGCATTCAGATCGCTTGCGTACGCGACGCCCTTCGCGACGAATTCATCCGCGTCGCGTGCGATGAACGATTCGAGTCCGACCTGGCTCATCAACGTGCCGCCCGCGCGGCCGGGCATCGTGTCGCCGAGCAGCGTCAGCGTCGGCACGCCCATCCAGAGCGCGTGCAGCGTCGTCGTGCCGCCCGCATACGGGAAGGTGTCGAGACACAGATCGACCTGATGATGCTGCTGCAGATACACCGACACGTTCGAGCGCTTGAGCAGCGAAAGCCGGTCCGCGGCGATGCCTTCTTCGGCGAACCACTTGCCCAGTTCGGCGACGGCGCTGTCGTCGGGCATCGCGCCCATCAGCATCTTCGAATCCGGCACGGCGTGCAGCACGCGCGCCCACAGCGCGATCACTTCGCGGCGCAGCTTCGACACGCGGTTGAAGCTGCCGAACGTGACGTAGCCCTTGTGGAGCGCGGGCAGCAGATTGACCGGCGGCGAATTCGCATCGGGCAGGAACGGCGCCGCCGCCGGCAGGTACGCGATCTTTTCGACGAACTGGTCGTCGATCGGCGAGAAATGCGGCGTGCGGTTCGCGAAGTAATAGTCGATGGCGCTGACGCCGGTCGTCTGCGGATAGCCGATCCACGACGCCTGGACCGGCGCGGGCTTGCGTGCGAAGGCGCGCAGGCGGTTGCGGCCGGTATGGCCCGACAGGTCGATCAGGATATCGATGCCGTCGGCGCGCACTTTCTCGACGAACGCATCGTCCGGCAAGCCCGAGACGACGTTCCAGCGTGGCGCGTGGCCGCGCAGGCGCTGCGTCGTCGAATCCTCGCGCGCATGGGTGCTGTAGACGTGAATCTCGATGCCCGGATCCTTCGCGAGCAATGCGAGCACGGGTTCCAGAAACGATGCGACGGCGTGGCGGAACAAGTCGCCGGACACGAGACCGACGCGCAGCGTCTTGTGCGGATCCTTCGCGTTCTCGTGCGCGCGCCACAGGCGGCGCGCCGGATCGCCGTGACGGCGGTCGAATTCGCGATGTTCGTCGAAGAGCGCGACGGGCGTCAGATCGGTACGGTGCGTGAGGCAGAACAGCAGATTGCTGTGCGAAATGAAGTCGATCGGGTTGCACTCGAGCGCCTTGCGGAAGGTGCCTTCGGCGCGCGCGATCTGACCGTCGTCCATCAGCACGACGCCGAGCGCGCCGTGCATGTCGCCGTTTTTCGGCGCGAGCTCGATCGCCCGTTCGCAGGCTTCGATGGCTTCGGCGTGACGGCGCATCGCCGACAGCGACACGCCGAGCACGCGATGCGCTTCCGCGTGATTCGGGTCGCGCGCGATCACCAGACGGCACTGCCGCTCGGCGCCGACGTTGTCGCCATGAACCTGCAGCGCGCTCGCGAACAGCATGCGCGAATGCTGGTCCGCGGGCTCCAGCTCGACCGTGCGGCCGAGCGGCTCGATGGCTTCGACGAAGCGGCCGTGCGAGTACAGCGCCAGGCCGAGCGAACGCTGCGCGCCGACGTGATGCGGATAACGTTCGACGAGCACGCGCGCCAGCTTGATCGCTTCCTCGTGGCGGCCCTTGTTGTAGAGCGACGCGAACTGGTTCAGGTCCTGCGGCGTGGGATTGCCGCGCTTGCCGGCGGTCGATTGCGACGCGTCGTCCGCGCTGCCATCGACGGTCTTCGGCGCGAGGCGCGCGAGCTGCGAGGCCTCGGCGAGCACGGCCGCCGCGTAGCCATTCGGGTGCGACAGGCGCTCGATCAGGCCGTCCATCGCCGGACCGCGCGCGCCGCGCTGCTGCGCCATTTCAACCGCGAACCAGGCAGCCTGCGTCTGATTGGTGCGCGCGAGCGCGTCGATGTACGAGACCCAGTACTGGCCGTTGTCCGGACGCAGGCCGAGCACGGATTCGAACAGCGGCACCGCGTCGTCCGGACGTTGCGTCTGGATAAAGAGAACCGCGAGGTTGTACAGCACGTCCGCGTGATCCGGCTTGTGATCGAGAATCGCGCGATAGAGCGCTTCGGCGTCGGCATGATTTCCGGCGTGATGATTCTCCAGCGCCGACTGCATGACGGTCGCGATGTCCTGCTCGAACTGTTGCTCCGGCGTCAGCGTCGTGGCGTCCGGAACCTGTAGGGAAATGCTCATGATCTTCGGCGTGCTCCTTGCGATTGAACTGATTATCCAAGCGAGGCCGCCAAACCGAAGCGCGGAGATGAGCGGGAAAGCCGCCGTAATTCGGGGGATCGCCAGCGGGCGAAAAAATGCCCGCGTGAAGCGGGCATCGGGGGAAAACTGAAGCGAAAGCGCGGTGTTTCTAGAACCGCGCGCCTTGCTGGTAGCGGTTGACGGCGTTCACGCGCTTCATCGCCGCGTGATATTCGGCGGCGAGACCGGTGCGGGTCGCGCTCGCGTCCGCGAGCACGGCAGCGTCGATACCCTGGATTTCGCGGATTTTCGCGAGCGCCTGCGGGCTCTGCTCGCGCGTCAGCGCCTGCAAAAGCGGCGTGCGCGCGGCATCGAGCTCCGCTGCGCGCGGCCAGTCCGCGAGCGTGGCCGCCGTTTCCATGTCTTTCGTCAGTGCGAACAGTTGTTCGACGAGAGCGTCCTGGTTCATCGTGCCGGTTCTCCGCTTTTAGGACTTGTTGGTCGCCATCGCGCCCGCGCTGTTCGTGCCGCCGAAGAGCGCCGTCAGATATTGCGTGTTCTGGTTCATGCTCGCCATCAGCGTATTGAGCGCCGTGAACTGCGCGTTGTAGTCCGACGTGAGCTGCGCGGCGTAGTTGGTCAGCGTCGTCTGCTGCGTCGAGATGTTGGCGAGATCCTTGTTGATCGAATCCGTCTCGGACGTGAGCAGGCCGCCCGTGCTGAGATAGCTCGAAATCTTGTCGGTCAGCTGCGCCCCGACGCCGTTGATCGCGTTGAAAAGCTGCGACACGCCGGTTGCGTTGTTCGTCAGCGCGTCGGTGAGCTTGTCGCTGTCGATGGTCAGCGTGCCGGCCGGCTGCTCCGCGGTCGCATCGAGCGACGAAACCTGGCTGATGCCGAGCGACGCCAGCGAGATCGAGCCGCTGCCCTTGCCGACCGCGCTGCCGATGATCGCCGAAAGCTGATTCTTGATCGTGTTGACCGCCGAGTTGCCGAGCAGCACGCCGCCCTGCGAGCCCGCGGACGCGCTGCTGTTGAACGACGTATAAGAGTTGATCGTCGAGACGACCGTGTTGTAGAGGCTGACGAAGTTCGAAATCGCGCTCGAAATCGACGACGTGTCCTGCGAGATCGTGACCGTCTGCGTGCTCGCCGGGGTCGTCACCGCCGCCGCCGTCAGGTTCAGCGTCACGCCCTTGATCGCGCTCGTGACCGTGTTGCTCGAACTCGTGCCCGCGACGCCGCCGACCTTGTACATCGCGTCCTGCGCGGTCGCGCTTTGCGACCAGCCGTTGGTGACGGAATCGTCGGAAATCGTGGACGCCGCGCCGTTTGCGCCGGCCGTCGACGAGACCCCGAGCTTGTTCAGGTCGCTGCCGCTGGCCGCGCCGGTGATCGTGGTCGAGATGACGTTCGACGCGCCCGTCGTCGTGGAGTTGAGCACCAGATGCTGGCCGTCCGTGCCGGTCACGATCGTCGCGCTCACGCCCGGATTGCCGGACGCGTTGTTGATCGCGGCGGCGATGCCCGAAAGCGTGTTGTTGCTGCTCGTGATGTTGAGCGACATCGACTTGGAGCCGACGCTGATCTGCATCGTGCCGGTGCCGAGCTTTTCGTCCGTCGCGAAGCCGGTCGACGTCAGCGATTGCGCCTTCGCTATCTGCGAGACCGTCACGTCGTAGCTGCCCGCCACGGCGCCGGCGGCGCCCGATGCGGTGATGCCGGTGCCCGTCACGTTGGTCGTGAAGGTCGACATCAGCGAGCCGTCGGTCAGGCTCGTCATCGTGGTTTGCAGCGTCGAGAGCGCCGACGACAGCGTGCCGATCGCCGAGAGCTTCGTGTTGTCGTTCGATTGCGCGGCGGCGAGCGATGCGCTCTGGCCGGCCGTTTTCGCGTTGACCATCGCGGTAACGAGCGCGTTGACGTCCATCGACGAGTTGCCCGTCGCGCCGCTGATGATGGATTGCGCTGCTTCGGCAAGCGCCGCGTTCGCGGACGCCTGGGTCTGCGCGGCGGTCGCCGCCGTGGTGGCCGTACTGATCGTGGACATCGGGTAACTCCGTGTATCGCGCTGTCGCCTGATTGCGCGTGATCGCAGTCAACTGCTCGTTGCGGGAAACAAACTCTTGCGTGTGCGCTCGTGAACGCGGGCGCACACGCAAGAGATCGAAACGTGGTTTCGTCGCCGGGACGGCCCGACGCCGGATCTTCGGGATGAAGATCCGGCGTCGGGTGCTACCTTGGCGTACCGCTTAGCCGAGGAGCTTCAGAACTTGCTGCGGCAGGGAGTTCGCTTGCGCGAGCACCGAGATACCAGCCTGTTGCAGCACTTGAGCCTTGCTGAGGTTCGCCGTTTCCTGCGCGAAGTTCGCGTCGGTGATCTGCGACTGAGCCGACGACAGGTCGGTCGATTCGGCTTGCTGCGACGAAGCGATTGCGCTCAGACGGTTCTGGGCTGCACCCAGCGTTGCCTGCACGTTGTTCAGCGTCTGCAGTGCGTTGTCGATCGAGACCAGCGCGACGTTGGCGCCCGTCGTGGTGCTGATGTCGAGGTTCGCGACCGTGTCCGGCTTGTTGATCTTGTTGATCGACGCGTTGAGGGTGGTGATCGCGGAGCTCACGGATGCGCCCATCGAACCGGCAATGCTCGTGCTGAACGTCAGCGTGTTTTCGTGCGGTGCTGCAGCCGTGCCCGTGCCTGCGGTGCCCGAGCCGAAGATGGCCGTGACGGCCGTCGAGCTCAGCGCGACGTTGTTCTGGTCGGTGAACGAGAAGCCGCCCTTGCCGTCCGACAGCACGTTGATCGAGGTGATCGTCGCGCCGGAAGAGGCGTAGGCGCCGCTCGACGACAGCGACAGGTTCGAGAACGTGCCGAGCGTGTTGCCCTTCTGCACCATGCCGCCGCCGAGCGAGTTCGCGCCCATGTCTTGGCTCAGGTCCAGATTGATCGTCTGACCGACGTTCGCGCCGACCTGGAAGCTCAGGCTGCCAGCCGAACCGTCAAGAATGTTGCGGCCGTTGTACGTCGTTTGCGAAGCGATACGGTTCACTTCGGCGATCTGCTGCGAAACTTCCTTCTGCAACGAAGCCTGGTCGCTCGACGAGAGCGAGCCGCTAGCGGCTTGCACGGCCAGCGTACGGATACGCTGCAGGCTGGAGGTCATCGACGAAAGCGCGCTCGAAGCCGTCTGGGCAATCGACACACCGTCGTTCGCATTCGAAACGCCCTGGTTCAGGCCGTTGATCTGCGTTTGCATCCGGTTCGAGATCGCGAGACCTGCTGCGTCGTCAGCAGCGCTGTTGATGCGCTTGCCCGACGAGAGGCGGGTGATCGCCGAAGACAGCGCGCTTTGCGTGCCGTTGAGGTTCTGCTGTGCAACCAGCGAGTTGATGTTGCTGTTGATACCGATCATTTTGTTCTCTCCTGGGAGACTGTATCTGGCTTTGGCTAAAGCACCGAGTAAGTTGCCTGGCGGTCCTGCGCTCGGTGATAGCCGGCCGCCTACTTGTGGTTATCGGGCCCCTCGAAAAAAACTTAAGGCCCGCGCAAACGATTTGTGTAACGAATTCTGTTGCGAGGCCGCGAAGCCTTGCCCGGCAAGGCGCCGATTTCGCGCGTATGCTTTTTGGTCCCTCTAGACGCATTCGGAGCGCACATGCAGACACGCAATATCGGCACATCGGAACTGAAAGTTGCGCCGCTCGTCTTCGGCGGCAACGTGTTCGGCTGGACTGCCAACGAGCGCACGTCGTTCTCGATCCTCGACGCGTTCGTCGACCACGGCCTGAATTTCATCGATACGGCCGACGTCTATTCCGCCTGGGTCGACGGGCATCAGGGCGGCGAATCGGAGACGATCATCGGCAAGTGGTTCAGGGAAAGCGGCAAGCGCCACCAGGTCGTGCTCGCGACGAAAGTCGGCAAGCTGTCCACGCGCGCCGGGCTCTCGGCGGCGAACATCGCGGCGGCCGTCGACGATTCGCTGCGGCGTCTCAAGACCGATTACATCGACGTCTATTTCTCCCATTACGACGACGAAACCACGCCGCTCGACGAAACCCTCGACGCGTATCAGACGCTCATCAAGGCGGGGAAGGTGCGGGTGATCGGCGCGTCGAACTACACGGGCGAGCGGCTAGAAGAGGCGTTGAAAGTCGCGAAGGATTCGGGCTTGCCGGCGTATCAGATTCTGCAACCCGAATACAACCTCTACGACCGCGGGGGCTACGAGACCGGTCTCGAACCGGTGGCAGAACAGCACAAGATCGCCGTCGTGCCGTATTACGCGCTCGCGAGCGGCTTTCTGTCGGGCAAATATCGGTCGAAGGCGGACACGCAGCACAAGGCGCGCGGCTCGCGCGTCGAAAAGTATCTGACGCCGCGCGGCCTCGAGATTCTCGACGCGCTCGACGAAGTCGCGAAACGCAACGACACGGCGCCCGCGACGGTCGCGCTCGCGTGGATGATCGCGCGCCCGAGCGTGACGGCGCCGATCGCCAGCGCCACGTCGGTCGCGCAACTGGAGAGCTTGGCCGCCGCGACGCGCCTGCAACTCGCAGCCGACGATATCCATCTGCTCGACGAAGCCAGCGCGTGGCAGAAATAGTTCTGTTGCATCAATGAGTTGGCCGGCGCGCGGGAGTTGGCAATGGCGCGGTGTTCTGGTAACATCGCGCCCGAATCGAGAAATGTGCCCGATTTCCTGCCTTCGCCGCTGAAAATGACAACGTCAACCAACAGCGGCGAACGGCTCTGAAACGCGCCTTCGTGTGGTTCTTTCGAAAGCGCCTGCCGCTTCCGCGGCTGAATCTCAACGCTCTCTTTTCCGGCCTCCGTGGCCGCTTTGCTCGTGTCCGTCGCGCCGTTCTCACGTCCGGCGGACGATCGGAGTGCCGGGGCGCGGCAACTCGCAGTCGTCGCGCGCTTGAAAATACGTTTAGCAAACCAGGATTTACATGACCACTATCGTCCTCAAAGAAAACGAGCCGTTCGATGTCGCGATTCGGCGTTTCCGCCGCACCATCGAGCGCAATGGCCTGATCGCCGAACTGCGCGAGCGCCAGTCGTACGAAAAGCCGACCACCGAGCGCAAGCGCAAGAAGGCCGCCGCTGTCGCGCGCCTGCGCAAGCGCCTGCGCAGCCAGATGCTGCCGAAGAAGATGCACTAAGCGTCTTGTTCGGGCGAGGGTTTTCGGATCCTCGCGCCGAACGGCAAAACGGCGGTGCGACCCGTAAGGGCGCACCGCCGTTTTCGTTTCTATTGCCTTTTTTAGCGAGGGCGTTCAGACGAACGCGTGACGCCTGCCAAGCGCCGCGAGCAACGCCGGCCACTCTTCGATTTCGGCGTAGTCGTGAACTTCCTCCAGCTCGATCAGCAGATCGATGATGTTCGGATCGTAGGCATTCACGTTCGATGCGTAGAGCGCCCGCAGCAGACCGCCGTCCCGCGCATGCCGATAGTAGGAAATGCCGACGCCTTCCAGCTCCGGCTCGTACACATCGTCGCGCACGAGCGACCCGATCGCGCACTTGCGGCCTTCCGGACTGCGAAGCCTGCACGAACCGTTGTCGTCTTCCGAGACCGCGCGCTGCGTCAGCAAGTGCTCGCTGACGCGCTCGTAAATGTCCTTCGGGCTCAACATCGTAATAGGGCTCAACATCACAGCACCTGCAATATCACGCGGCCGTTTTAAGAAGTTCGGCTGACAACCCGAACTGACGCGCGATCGACGTCAAACGCTCGCGCCATTCCCATTTGCCGAAGACGTCATGCACGTTCTGCAGGCACGACAGCAGCTCGACGGTGTTGGGATCGAACACGTTGATGCGCGAACGGAGCAGCGCCCGCTTCAGCGCCACGACGCCGACATCCATGTACGCCGGCAGCTGCTCGGGCGGCTTCGCGATGAAGCGAATGGGCACGCCTTCCATCGCGGTGACATAGTCGCGCGGCTTGATGAAGCTCCCGACAGGGCAGCCGCCGCAGTATCCGCGATAGGCGCCGCCGCCCCGCGGCAGCAAAGCCGCTTGCCCTTGTCCGAAAAGATGCTGGACTGCGCTGTTGAAAATCTCCTGATGCGTCAGGAAGTTCAAGCTTTTCATGATCTTCTCCCCTGCGCCCCTGCGCAGCGGCCATACGTTTAAGTATTCGAGAACCTGCACCTGCTTACCGAAAGCGGCAGCGTCGTTGCAAATATGGCGCAACAGAATCGACGCTCGCCGCCCGGCCTCTGCTCCGAGCACGGCGGTTTTCCCGGCCTGGGCGTGTGGTCTGACTGCGCCCTGTGTGCTCGCGTCGGATTTCTACACTCAGTGACGATCCGTACACCGTCAGTTATAACGGTTCGGAACGGTAAAAAGGTGCGCCAGCGCACGCGAGGAAGCCATTTTTACACGGCTCGTACGTTCGTGCAGTGCGGAAAACCCGGCCAAAAGCCTTGCAGTTCGGGCAATTGCCCGTGCTTCACTGCAAAAAAACCGTCATCTATAAGGATTTACCCTAGATCGCGTAAATTACGCTACACGATGTTGTCAAAAGGCAAAATTTTTCCGCATAGGAATCGATCAAAGCGGGGTTTTTGCAACGGTCTTCCGTTTTGTCTTAGGTTTTTCTCGCGACATGCAACCCACGGCGTGATCGTTGACCATGCCGGTGGCCTGCATGAACGCGTAGCAAATCGTCGTGCCGACGAACTTGCAGCCGTATTTCTTGAGCGCCTTGCTGAGCGCGTCCGATTCCGGCGTGGACGCGGGCGTGGGATTTTTCGCATCGCGCGGCGTGTCGATCGTTTTGCCGTCGACGAACGACCAGACGAAATCCGCGAACGAGCCGTGCTCCTGCTGGATCTGCTTCACGGCGCGTGCATTGAGCACCGCCGATCCGATCTTCGCCCGGTTACGCACGATGCGCGCGTCCTGCACGATCCGCTCGACGTCCTTCTCGGTGAAGCGCGCCACCTTGTCGATGTCGAAGCCCGCGAAGAGCGCGCGATAGCCCTCGCGCTTGTTGAGGATCGTCGACCAGGAAAGGCCCGCCTGCGCGCCTTCCAGCACCAGCATTTCGAACAGATGCCGGTCGTCGTGCGACGGCACGCCCCATTCGCCGTCGTGATATTCGATCATCGCGTCGGTCGTGGCCCAGGCGCAGCGGGTGTGTTCGGCGTCTGCCATTGCGAGTCCTCATCATTATTTTGAATCGCGTCAGCATAACGGATCGCCCGTATCGCGCCATCTATGCCATTCGGCCAATTGGCGCGCGTCGCGGCCGCCGGTAAGCTTGGGCCCATGACTACATCTTCGACTTCGGCATTTGACGGCTTCCTGCTCGGCATCGACGGCGGCGGGAGCGGCACGCGCGTGATTCTCGCCGACGCGCACGGCAACGAACTGGCGCGCGCGAGCGGCGGACCTTCGGGGCTCGGGCTCGGGGTGGCGCGCGCGTGGCAATCGATCGGCGACGCGTGCGCGCGCGCATTCGAGGCCGCCGCGCTGCCGTTCGACTGGCGCAACTGCGCACTCGGCTGTGGCCTGGCGGGCGTCAACAACGCGGACTGGCTCACCGCGTTTCTCGGCGCGGCGCCGGACGTGCGCGCGTTGAGCGTGGAAAGCGACGCCTATACGACCGTGCTCGGCGCGCACGGCGGGGAATCCGGCGTGATCGTCGCGCTCGGCACGGGCAGCATCGCGGCGTCGCTGGACGAATCGGGCGTTTGCCGAATCGCGGGCGGCTACGGCTTTCCGAGCGGCGATGAAGCCAGCGGCGCGTGGCTCGGCCTGCGCGCGGTGGTGCATCTGCAGCGCGTGCTCGACGGCCGCGCGCCCGCAGATGGCTGGTCGCGCGCAATGCTCGCCCACACTGGCGCGACGGATCGCGACAGTCTCGTCGTCTGGCTGTGCGCCGCGAATCAAACCGCTTATGCGACGCTTGCGCCCACCGTGTTCGAGTTCCGCGACCATCCCGAGGCCGCGCGTCTGCTGGATCAGGCGGGGCAGGAAATCGCGAAATTCGTCGCGGCGCTCGATTCCGCCGGCGTGCTGCCCGTCGCGCTGTGCGGCGGGCTGGCCGCGCCTTACGAGCCATTCGTGCCGGCCATGTTGCGCGAACGCATGCGTGCGCCACGCGCCGATTCCGCAGCGGGCGCGCTCGAACTGGCGCGACGCGCGGCGTCCGCTTTCGCGGCTGCGGACGGTGCGGCGCGATAAAATACCGACCTTCGCGGCACCACAAAGGCAGTCATGTATTCGGTTATCGCTACTGATCTCGACGGTACGCTTCTCAACAGCGACCACCAGCTCGATCCCTTCACCGCCGAAACCGTGCGCGCGCTCGCGGCGCGCGGCGTGCCTATCGTCATCGCGACGGGCCGGCATTATCGCGACGTCGCCGGCATTCGCGATGTGCTCGGCGTCGACGCGTATCTCATCACGTCCAACGGCGCGCGCGTGCATACGCCGGCCGACGAGCGCATTTATTCGCGCGACCTCGAGCCCGCCGCCGTGCGCCGTCTCGTGCAGCCCGAGATCGCGGGCAGCGAGCGCGTCATCGTCAATCTTTTTGCCGACGACGCCTGGCTCATCGACCGTCACGCGCCCGAGTTGCTGGTCTTCCACCAGGATTCCGGCTTCAAGTACGAAGTGATGGATCTGCGCGAGCATGATGGCGAGAACATCGCGAAAGTGCTGTATATCGGCGATCCGGCCGATCTGAAGGTGACCGCCGCGAACCTCGAACGGGAGTTCGGCGATTCGCTCTACGTCACGTATTCGCTGCCGGACTGTCTGGAAGTGATGACGTCGGACGTATCGAAAGGGCGCGCGCTGCGTTTCGTGCTGGAGCGGCTCGATGTCGATACCGCGCAATGCGTCGCGTTCGGCGACAACATGAACGATATCGATCTGCTCGAAACCGCCGGGCATCCGTTCATGATGAACAACGCGAACCCCGATCTGATCAAGCGCCTGCCGAACGTGCCGCGTATTGGGTACAACTTCGAGGCGGGCGTCGCGCATCAGCTGCGCAAGCTGTTCGACATTCGCGACGAACTCGCGTCGCCGGGACAGACGCCCGACTGATATCCGTCACGGCGGGCCGCGGACCTCGATCCGCGGTCGGTCCCGCTTATCCGCGATGGCCCCAGTTGTTGCCGTAGCCGCCGTGGTTCCAGCCCGCGCGGTCGTATCGGCCATAGTCGCGATGATCGCGGCCATACCAGCGCGGCGCTTCGTGGCGATAGTACGGCGCGCGATACGCCGGAACCGCCGGACGCACGTACACCGGAGCCGGCGCCACATAAGCCGGCGCGCCGAGCGAGACGCCGATGTGCAGATCGCTGTGAGCCTGAGCCGCGCCGACAGCACCGATAGCAAGACCAGTCGCGACAAGCATGTGGGTGACGATGCGCTTCATTGTGTTTCTCCTTTAAGGCGACGTGTGTCGCATGGGTCCAATTTAAGCGCCCGCCGTCTTACATGCTTCGAGGACTTGTTACCGTGTGCAAGGACGGCGTAAGGGAGTTCGCAAGCGCGGCGGCGCCGTCGACATCGCTGGAAGCCTTATCCTTCAAGCCTTCGGCGGCGCGCGAAATGATCCTTGGCATCGCGTGACGGAAATTCATAAGCAGGCTGCGTAATTCGGCATTACATTTGTCGCGCGCGTTTAATCTTTCGTATGCGCGCTGTGGCGCAAAAACAAAAACGGGCGCATTTCGCGCCCGTTTTGCTTGCCGCCGTTTGCTGCCGCCGTGACTTACTTCTGACGCGTCAGCAACGGATAAAGCACGCCCGCGAGAATCGCGCCGACGATCGGCGCAATCCAGAACAGCCACAGCTGATCGAGCGCCCAGCCGCCGACGAAGAACGCCTGGCTCGACGAGCGCGCCGGATTCACCGACGTATTCGTGACCGGAATCGAGATCAGATGGATGAGCGTCAGGCACAGGCCGATGGCAAGCGGCGCGAAGCCTTTCGGCGCGCGCTCGTCGGTGGCGCCGAGGATCACGAAGAGGAAGAAGAACGTCATCGCGATTTCGGCGATGAGCGCGGCGGCCATCGAGAAATGCCCCGGCGAGTGCTCGCCGAAACCGTTCGCGGCGAATGCGCTCGACGCGAAGTCGAAGCTCGGATTGCCCGTGGCGATCAGATAGATTACCCACGCGCCGAGCGTCGCGCCGATCACTTGCGCCGCGATGTACGGCACGAGATCGCGCACCGGAAAGCGGCCCGCCGTCGCGAGCCCGATGCTCACGGCCGGGTTCAGGTGGCAGCCCGAGACGTGGCCGATGGCGTAGGCCATCGTCAGGACGGTGAGACCGAATGCCAGCGAAACGCCGGCGAATCCGATGCCGAGTTCAGGAAAGGCCGCGGCGAGCACGGCGCTTCCGCAGCCGCCCAGCACGAGCCAGAAAGTACCGAAAATTTCAGCGCCGAGACGCTTCGACAAATGCATGATTCTGCCTTCGTGAAAAAGATGAAAAGCCGTTGATTTCAAACAAGAACGCGTGACGCGCTTTTGCGCAGCGCAGTTTAAGCGCGGTGTCTTTGGCGAACTGTCAAAAATGGTCGATCGGCTCTCAATTCACGGGCATTGCACCGAAACTTCGGATCATTCCTTAGCGAATGTCTTAACAAGCGCGCAAAAAAAGTGCCGCCCGGCAAGCGGGCGGCAGTTCCAGCAAATCTGGTCAGGAAGGCAATCAGCCCACCGCGACCTGACGCAACACCGGGCGCTTCGCCGCCTGAAGCATCGCCGTGTAGCTTTCGACGTAGTTCTGCGCCATCGTCTGCGCGCTGAAGCGGCGCTCGAACTGCGCGCGGATTTCCGTGCGCGACAGCTCGTCGAGACGTTGCAGCGCGCCGACCGCGCCTTGCACGTCCTCGCAGATGAAGCCCGTCACGCCGTGGTCGATGACTTCCGGCACCGAACCGCGATTGAACGCGATCACCGGCGTGCCGCAGGCCATCGCCTCGATCATCACGAGGCCGAACGGCTCGTTCCAATCGATCGGAAAGAGCAGCGCCTTCGCGCCCGACAGAAATTCCGGCTTCTGCGCTTCATTGATCTCGCCGATGAACTCGACGTGCGCCTGCGAAAGCAGCGGTTCGATCGTCGACTTGAAGTATTCCTGGTCGACCTTGTCCACCTTGGCGGCGATCTTCAGCGGCAGACCGCTCTGGGCCGCGATCTTGATTGCGAGATCGGCGCGCTTTTCCGGGCAGATGCGGCCCAGGAACGCCAGATATTCCGGCTTCTTGTGGGGCTGCGGCGTCAGCAACTGGCTCGGCAGACCGTGATAAACGGTGTTCAGCCAGTTCGCCTGCGGCAGCGGCCCGCGCTGATTGTCCGAGATCGAAATGACGTTCGCCTTCGTGAACGTGTTGAAGATCGGCTGCAGTTCCGGCAGATCGAGCCGGCCGTGCAGCGTCGTCACGAACGGCGTGTCCATCTGCGTGAACAGCGGGAACGGCATGTAATCGAGGTGGAAGTGCAGCACGTCGAACTCGTGCGCGCGCTGGCGGACGGTTTCGAGCAGCAGCATGTGCGGCGCGAGCGCGTCGCGCACGGTCGGATCGAGACGCAACGCACGCGGCCACACGGGTTCGAGCGTCGCCTTGGTTTGCGAATCGCCGCTGGCAAACAACGTTACATCGTGGCCGAGTTCGACGAGCGCATCCGTCAGATAAGACACGACGCGCTCAGTGCCGCCGTAAAACTTCGGAGGAACTGCTTCGTGCAACGGTGCAATTTGTGCGATTCGCATAACGTGACTCTCCATGTAGGTAAGGCATTGCAGTCACGCTCCGGTCGAGCGCTCAACGCATGCCATTCGGGCGGGCCGCGTGTGGTTGGACGCCGCCCGAGACAGGCCCGGAGATGAAAAAACATCGCGACCGGGTTATCCCTTACCGATCATTATCGGGATCGAGACCGGCATTTCACTTCATTTTTCAATCGCTTATCGTTGTTACAGCGCGATACATGTGCTGTTACGAAGTCAGAAATTGCATCGATGGCGGCGATGAGGGCGGATTTGAAGCGTCGGACGCGCCGGGCGGCGTGAATGAGCAATTCGCGTTCCTGCGGCCTGAAAGGCGCGACAGCGCGCGCCCGTCGTAAAAATACGGGGCGCGGCTATTAAGCCAGACGAATACGTGCCGATAACGCATGTCTGCCGAGCGGCATCGAAGCGGCCGGCTTGTAAGAAATTTTCCTACACGATTCTTCGCGAAACTCCGTCGCAGCGTCGGATGCTTTATCCGACAGGCGCGGCGGCGGGCATCGGCGACAATCGAATCGACAACAGACAACACGCGCGGGGCCGCATTCGCGTTTCTTTGCGAATTCGAGCAAACGTTCCCGCCGGGCCTGACCAGCCACGTTTCGATTCGGGGAAAAAGATGACGACCAGCACTACGAGTACGCTCGCGGAAATCCGCGAGGTGAACCTGTCGTACTTACTCCTCGCTCAGCGGCTTCTTCAGGAAGACCGCATCTCGGCGATGTATCGCCTGGGCCTTTCGGAGCAGGTTGCGCAAGTTCTGGCTTCGCTGACGCTCGCGCAGGCAGTGAAAGTGGCGTCGTCGAGCCATTTGCTGTGCCGCTTTCGTTTCGATGACCACGCGATCCTTTCTTCGCTCGCCGACAAGGACCGCAGCGCGGCGCTCGCGCACGCCCACGCGGCGATTGTGCTGGCGGACAGTCCCGTCGAGCAGATCGGCTGACGCCGCGCGCGAAGCCCGATGGCGACGAAAAGCGTGG
This sequence comes from Caballeronia sp. NCF2, assembly GCF_023631205.1. Lineage (NCBI taxonomy): Bacteria > Pseudomonadati > Pseudomonadota > Betaproteobacteria > Burkholderiales > Burkholderiaceae > Caballeronia > Caballeronia sp. NCF2. The sequence goes on from NZ_JALQDN010000001.1 coordinate 245,648, forward strand.
TCGCGGAGGTCCGCGAAATCACTTTGGCGATCGAGCTGATCGAGCTCGGCGCGCGCCTGCAACTGCTCGAAGCGGAAACGAGCCTGTCGCGCGACCGTCTCATCAAGCTCTATAAGGAACTGAAAGGCGTGTCGCCGCCCAAGGGCATGCTGCCGTTCTCGACGGACTGGTTCATGACGTGGCAGCCGAACATCCATTCGTCGCTGTTTAACGGCATTTATCGCTTCATGGCGGCCAACGACAAGAGCCAGCCGACGATTCACGCGATCGTGAAAAGCTACCGCCTCTATCTCGAACACGCGGCGCTGTACGGCGACGAACCCGTGCTGTCGCTCACGCGCGCGTGGACGCTCGTGCGCTACTTCGAATCCGGCATGCTCCAGACCAACGTCTGCACGCGCTGCCGCGGACGTTTCGTCGCACATGCATACGAACTGCGCGCCGGTTACGTGTGCGGCCTCTGCCAGCCGCCATCGCGCGCGGGCAAGACGCGCAAGGCGGGCGCGGACCGCGAAGCGGGGCGGATCGCCGCCTGATCCGCGCCCGCGTCCGTCTAAAAGCGATCGTGGTACGAAAGCCCGACGGTCATCCCGTGCGGCGTGCGCTGATACATGATCGCCCAATGCGTCGCCGATGCGCCGATCCACGCACCCAGCGCGTCGGCGGCCAGATGCTTGTAGGAGAAGCCGTCCGTGCGGCAGGTTCCGTCGACGATTTCCTTCACCAAGCCCGGCGCAGTGCCGATCAACGTGCCGTAGACGACCGGATGGTCCGAGCCGCGCGTCAAATAGGCGCCGAGCGCGCCGAACGGCGCGGACGCGGCCACGTGGGCAAGTTTGTCGGAGCCGGTCCAGCTATCCGATGTCTGCATACGCCAGCCGCCGCGCGAACCGCTGCAGTCGAAACCCGCATGCGCGAATGAACTCGCGGTCACTGTCAGCGCGAGCGCGCTGGCCTGTTTCATTGGTCTTGTCATCGTTCTCTCCGATTTCACGACTTCGCGTCTCCAACAAAACTGAACGCGCGTTCGTATTATCGGCAGGAAATGTGATGTTTCGTGTCGAACGGGAAAATTTTGTTTCGCCGTTAGGAAAAGTTCGAGATTTCAGCGATTGAGACGCAGATTTTGCGAAACAGCGAGAAGGCCGCGCGGCAAACCGCACGGAACGTACAGCGGTTTGACCGTGCCCCAAAGTTTTCCGGTCGAGTGCCGTAAACCACTTAACGGCGGTCTTACCGCATCAAACGTGAGGACTCGACTGTGCTGATTTTCATTGGATCGCTCGTGACATTGCTGTCCGTCTTCGGCGGCTATGCCATCGAAGGCGGCCACCTTGGCGCGCTCATGCAGCCGGTCGAAATTCTGATGATCGCGGGCGCGGGCGTCGGCGCGTTCATCCTCGGCAACAACGTCAAGACCATCAAGGCGACGATTCAGGTGCTGCCGACGCTCTTCAAGGGCGCGAAGTACGACAAGAGCATGTACATGGAGCTGATGGGCCTGCTCTACGTGCTGCTCGCGAAAGCGCGCAAGGAAGGCACGCTCGCGCTCGAAGCGGATATCGAAGATCCGGCGAAGAGCCCGGTGTTCAGCCAGTACCCGAAGATTCTCGCGGACCATCACATCGTCGAATTCCTGACGGATTACCTGCGCCTCATGGTGAGCGGCAATATGAACGCGTTCGAGATCGAAAGCCTCATGGACGAGGAAATCGAGACGCATCACGTCGAAGGCGAAGCGCCGGCGCACGCGCTCACCAAGGTCGGCGACGCGATGCCCGCGTTCGGCATCGTCGCGGCGGTGATGGGCGTCGTGCACACGATGGCCTCCGCCGATCAGCCGCCCGCGATTCTCGGCGAGATGATCGCGCAGGCGCTCGTCGGCACCTTCCTCGGCATTCTGCTTTCGTACGGCTTCATCGGACCGCTCGCGAACGTCGCGGAACAGCGCGTCGCGGAGCAGACCAAGATGTTCCAGTGCATCAAGGTGACGATCCTCGCGAGCCTGAATGGCTACGCCCCCGCGATCGCGGTGGAATTCGGCCGCAAGGTGCTGTTCTCGACGGAGCGCCCGTCGTTCTCCGAGCTGGAAGAACACGTGCGCAAGGTCAAGTCGAAGTGACTTCCGCCATAGTCGAGACACAGCGATGAGCAACGATACCGATCGCCCGATATTCATCAAGCGCGTCGTCGCGGGCAAGAAAGGCCATCACGGCGGCGCGTGGAAACTCGCCTACGCGGACTTCATGACCGCGATGATGGCGTTCTTCCTGCTGATGTGGCTGCTTTCGTCGACGTCGCCGGTGCAGCGGCGCGGCATCGCCGAATATTTTCAGATGCCGCTCAAGGCCGCGATGGTCGGCGGCAAGACCGTCGGCATGGACAACAGCATCATCATGGGCGGCGGCCGCGACATTTCCAGCACCGACGCAGGCGCCGCGCGCAAGACCGATGGCGCCACGCAGCTCGCGCAGCGCGCCTCGTCCGACACCGACGAAGAACTGCTCAAGTCCGCGCAGGGCGAGCTCGAACGGCGCGAGCAGGTGCGCCTGCACGACCTTCAGGTGAAGCTCATGGCCGCGATCGAGGCCAATCCGACGCTGCGCCAGTTCAAGCAGCAGATCCGCATCGAATCGACGCAACAGGGCTTGCGCATCGAAATCGTCGATACCCAGAAGCGCCCGATGTTCGCGCTCTCCAGCGACGCCGTGCAGCCGTACATGCGCGACATCCTGCGCGAGATCGGCCGCTCGCTCAACGACGTGCCGAATCACATCGTCGTGCAGGGACACACAGACGCCGTGAAGTACGCGGGCGGCGACAAGGGCTACAGCAACTGGGAGCTGTCCGCGGACCGCGCGAACGCGTCGCGGCGCGAGCTGGTCGCGGGCGGCATGGACGAAGGAAAGGTGATGCGCGTGCTCGGACTCGCATCGACGCAAAACCTGAACAAGAAAGATCCGCTCGATCCGGAGAACCGGCGCATCAGCGTGATCGTGCTCAATCGCAAGACGGAGCTGTCGATGCTGCGCGACGACGGCTCACGCGGCGCGACGCTCGACAACGGCACGGACGCGAACGGCAATCCGTCGTCGGCGCTCGGCCAGCTCATTCCCGGCGTCGCGGTGAGACCCGCGGCGAAGTGAGCAAAAACCTCGAAAAAGACGCTCAAGTGTCGACACGTTTCGACCGTCATCCCGGCAAGAGACAAACATGATCAAACACATTCTGGCAATCGACGATTCAGCCGCGATGCGGCAAATCCTCTCGGCGACGCTGGCGGCGGCGGGTTACCAAGTGACCGTTGCGTCGGACGGCGACGAGGGGCTGGAGTGGGCGCTCGCGGAGCGCTTCGATCTGGTTCTGACCGATCAGCACATGCCGGGCAGAAGCGGGCTCGATCTGATCGTGGCGCTGCGCGGAAATCCCGCATACAAGGCGACGCCGATTCTCGTGCTGACGACCGAAGGCGGCGAGCCGTTCAAGGACGCGGCGCGCTCGGCGGGCGCGACAGGCTGGATCGAGAAGCCGCTCGATCCGGACCTGCTGACGGAACTGGTCGCCGCGCTCTCCGAAGAAACGCAGCACTAAAGCGAACGCACAAGACAACTCGCGCACGCACGCGCCGATGGTGACTCAAGCATGACACTCGACATTACCCAGTTCTACCAGACCTTCTTCGACGAAGCAGACGAACTGCTCGCGCAGATGGAGCAACTGCTGCTCGTTCTGGACATCGCGAATCCCGATCCGGAAGACCTCGCGGCGATCTTCCGCGCGGCGCACTCGATCAAGGGCGGCGCGGCGACGTTTGGTTTCACCGCGCTCACCGAAACGACGCACATCCTCGAATCGCTGCTGGACCGCGCGCGCAACAACGAACTCGTCCTGCGCCGCGACATGATCGACACGTTCCTCGCGACGAAGGACGTGCTGTCGGATCAGCTCGCCGCGTATCGCGCGAGCGCGGAGCCGGATGCGGCCGCGGCCGCCGCGATCTGCGCGAAGCTCGAGCGTCTGAAGAACGAACAGGCCGAAGGCGCACCGTCCGGCCGGATCGAGCCGCCCGCGCTGCCGGGCGCCGACGCGAACGTCGCGTCCGCCGCGAGCGCGAACGCCGCGCCGGCCTACGACGGCCCGAATGCGCCGCCCGCCCACGTGCTTTCGCAGGCGATGGACGCGATCGAGGACGACGGCAACTGGGACGGCGCGTTCGAGCTCGCCGATGGAACGAATGCAGGAACCGCTGCCGCGACGCCGGGACACACCGGCGCGCCGCACGCGGAAGTTGGACCCCACCTGAAAATTACGCTACGGGGGGTGGGCGAGAAGGACCTGGCGACTCTGATCGAGGAGCTGGGGAACCTGGGAAGCATCGTCGGAGAAAAGAAAGCGGACGCCGAGTACGTGGTATGGCTCGACTCGGACGTCCCCGCCGACGATATCGTCGCTGTGTGCTGCTTCGTGATCGATGAAAAGCAGATCACGATCGGCCGCGGCGATGCAGCGGCGCAATCCGCAGAAGCCCAGCCGGCGCGCCTGGAAGCGACGGCCACGCAGATTGCGCAACCCACGATACACGAAGAGCCGAAGCAATCGCAGGCGCACGCGGCGCCCGCATCCGCCGCTGGCAAGGAAGCAGTGAAGGAAGAAGCGGCGACGGCGGCGGGCTCGAAAGACCCGTCCGTCGCTCAGCCGGCAAAGTCCGCAGCAAGCGACGCGGACAAGAAAGCGCGCCCCCAGGCTGCGGCATCGGCGGAAGGCAGCTCGATTCGCGTCGGCGTGGAGAAGGTCGATCAGCTCATCAACCTGGTGGGCGAACTCGTCATCACGCAGGCGATGCTCGCGGAAACCACGAGCACGTTCGATCCCGCGTTGCACGACCGCCTGTTCAACGGCATGGCGCAGCTCGAGCGCAACGCGCGCGATCTGCAAGAGGCCGTCATGTCCATCCGCATGATGCCGATGGATTACGTTTTCAGCCGCTTCCCGCGCCTCGTGCGCGACATCGCCGGCAAGCTCGGCAAGGAAGTGGAACTCGTCACGTTCGGTCAGGCGACCGAACTCGACAAGAGCCTGATCGAGCGCATCATCGATCCGCTCACGCACCTCGTGCGCAACTCGCTCGATCACGGCATCGAGACCGTGGAAGCGCGCCGCGCGGCGGGCAAGTCGACGACCGGCCAGCTCGTGCTCTCGGCGGCGCATCACGGCGGCAACATCGTGATCGAAGTGAGCGACGACGGCGCGGGCCTGCGCCGCGACAAGATTCTCGCGAAGGCGCAGAAGCAGGGCATGCAGGTTTCCGAATCGATGAGCGACGAAGAAGTCTGGCAACTCATCTTCATGCCGGGCTTCTCGACCGCCGAACAAGTGACGGACATTTCCGGCCGCGGCGTCGGCATGGACGTGGTGAAGCGCAACATCCAGTCGATGGGCGGCCACGTCGAAATCATGTCGCGCCAGGGCGCGGGCACGACGACGAAGATCGTGCTGCCGCTCACGCTCGCGATTCTCGACGGCATGTCGGTGAAGGTCGGCAACGAGATCTTCATTCTGCCGCTCAACTTCGTGATGGAGTCGCTGCAACCGGTCGCCGAGGACATCTACACGGTCGCGAACGGCGAGCGCGTCGTGCGCGTGCGCGGCGAATATCTGCCGCTCGTCGCGCTGCATCGCGTGTTCGATGTCGAAGGCGCGCGCACCGAGCCGACGCAGGGCATCGTCACGATCATGCAGACGGAAGGACGCCGCTTCGCAATGCTGATCGACGAGCTCGTCGGCCAGCAGCAAGTCGTCGTCAAGAACCTCGAAACGAATTACCGCAAGGTGCACGGCATTTCCGCCGCGACCATCCTGGGCGACGGAAGCGTCGCGCTGATCGTCGACGTGGCCGCGCTCAACCGCGAATCGCGCGCACAGCACGGCGCGCACGCTCACTAATACCGAAGGAGTCTTTCATGGCAGACGTTCAATCGATTCAAACCGCTGCGCCTTCGCGTCGTGACACGCAAAACACGGAAGCAGCCGGACAGGAATTCCTCGTGTTCACGCTCGGCGCCGAGGAATACGGCATCGACATCCTGAAAGTGCAGGAGATCCGCGGCTACGACAACGTTACACGCATCGCGAATGCGCCCGGGTTCATCAAGGGCGTGATCAATCTGCGCGGCATCATCGTGCCGATCGTCGACATGCGCATCAAGTTCAATCTGGGCCGCGTCGAGTACGACAACCAGACGGTCGTCATCATCCTGAACGTCGCGCATCGCGTGGTCGGCATGGTCGTCGACGGCGTGTCGGACGTGCTCACGCTCACGCAGGAACAGGTGATGCCCGCGCCGGAATTCGGCGGCACGCTCGCGACCGAATATCTGACGGGCCTCGGCACGGTCGACGGCCGCATGCTGATCCTGATGGACATCGAGAAGCTCATGACGAGCCGCGAGATGGAGTTGATCGACTCCGTCGGCGCATAAAAACGTATTCAGGAAGCAGGAAGAAGCCATGCTGAAGAAGTTGTCGATCCGCACGACGCTCACGCTCGTCGGCTTGTTGTTCGTCGGTTGCGCGGCGCTCATCGGCGCACTCGCGCTCGTCGGACTGAACTCGGCCAATGCGTCGCTCGCGTCGCTCGCGCAGGAAGACATGGTCGCGATGCGCGCGCTTTCAGAAACGTCGTCGTATCTGCTGCGCTCGCGCGTGACACTCGACCGCGTGCGTTCGCTCGCCGAAGCGGGCAATACGGAAGAAGCGAAGAAGGCGATCGATCGCGGCCAGTATCTGCTCGACAAGAGCAACGAGAACTGGAAGCTCTATCTCGATACGCCGAAGCCGATGCTCCCGAAGGACACGCTCGATGCGCTCGTCGCCCAGCACGAGACGCTCGTGAAGACCGGAGTGGAGCCGGAATTCACCGCGATCCGGGCGAACGACCTGGCCGCGTATCACGCGATCGCGGACACGAAGATCAGCCCGATGTTCGTCGCGTTCGATCAGGCCGTGACGGCTGCGGTCGCGTCGCATCAGGCGCACGCGGAAAGCTCGCGCGCCAGCACGTCGTCGAATATCGCGGCGCTCAACATGACGATCGGCGCGGTGCTCGTGCTCGCGGTGCTGATGCTGATCGGCACGCGCATGGCGCTCTCCAGCCTGATCGTGAAGCCGATCAACGAGGCCGTCGATCACTTCGACCGCATCTCGCGCGGCGATCTCACGCAGTCCGCGCAGAGCGAAAGCGGCAACGAAATCGGCCGCCTGTTCGCGGGTATCGAGCGCATGCGCGGCAATCTGACGACGATGGTCGGCGCGGTGCATCGCGGCGCGGAATCGATCGATGTCGGCGCGCATGAAATCGCGAGCGGCAACACGGATCTGTCGCAGCGCACGGAAGAGCAGGCGGCGTCGCTGCAGGAAACGGCGTCGAGCATGGAAGAGCTCACGAGCACGGTGAAGCAGAACGCCGACAACGCGCGCCAGGCGAGCCAGCTCGCGGTGAACGCGTCGGATATCGCTTCGCGCGGCGGTGAAGTCGTCGAGCAGGTCGTCGAAACGATGCACGCCATTGCATCGAGCTCGAACAAGGTCGTGGACATCATCGGCGTGATCGAAGGCATCGCGTTCCAGACCAACATTCTCGCGTTGAACGCGGCCGTGGAAGCGGCGCGCGCGGGCGAGGAAGGGCGGGGATTCGCGGTCGTGGCGGGCGAAGTGCGCTCGCTCGCGCAACGCAGCGCGGCGGCGGCGAAGGAAATCAAGGCGCTCATCGGCGATTCGGCCGCGAAGGTCGACAGCGGCACGGAACTCGTCGCGCGCGCCGGTCAGACGATGAGCGAGATCGTGCAGGCGGTGCGCCGCGTGACCGACATCATGGGCGAGATCAGCGCGGCGTCGGAGGAACAGTCCGATGGCATCGAGCAGGTCAATCGCGCCGTCACGCAGATGGACAGCGTGACGCAGCAGAACGCCGCGCTCGTCGAGCAGGCGGCCGCCGCTGCGGCATCGCTCGAAGAGCAGACGCGTCAGCTGAAGGACGTGGTCGCGCAATGGCGCGTGCAAGGCGCGGCGGCAGCGCCGGCGCGCACGAGCGCATCGACGGCCGTGGCGCGTCTTGCGCCGGCGGCGCGCGTCGAACCGTCGACGTCTTCGGTTGCAGCGAAAGCGAAAGCTGTCGAGACGCCAAAAGTTGCGCCGGAAGCGGCCGTTAATAAGGAAGCAGTCAAGGAAACAGTCAAGCCGGCGATCAAGCCGGCGAGCGTTGCCAAGCTCGCTGCGGCACCGCGTGCGAAAGCGACGACCGCCGACGACGGCGACTGGGAAACCTTTTAACCGGACCGGAACGAAAACGGCCATGCAGGCATCGCGCAGCACGATCGACACGCAGGAAAAGCGCGAGTCCGCATGGTCGAGCGCGACGAACACGCCACATCGGACGTCGGGGACGACGTCAAGGAAGCACGAAACATCATGATGGCAACGCGCAACGCGCGCGTCGACTTGCCCGCCAATGTGCGCGGCACGGAAGTCGAGCGCGATTTCGAATTCACATCGGCGGATTTCGCCCGCATTCGCGAGCTGATTCATCGCCGCGCAGGCATCTCGCTGTCGGACCACAAACGCGACATGGCGTACAGCCGCCTCGCGCGCCGGCTGCGCGCCTGCGGCATCGATACGTTCAAGCAGTATCTCGACCGTCTAGAAACCAACGACGACAACGCCGAATGGGAAGCGTTCGTCAACGCGCTGACCACGAACCTGACGGCGTTTTTCCGCGAGTCGCATCACTTTCCGATTCTCGCGGACTTCGTGAAGCGCCGGCAGCAGCCGTTCTCGGTGTGGTGCTCGGCGGCGTCGACCGGCGAGGAGCCGTATTCCATCGCGATGACGCTCGTCGAAGCGTTGGGCGAACACGCCGCGCGCCAGTGCACGGTGTTCGCGAGCGACATCGACAGTCAAGTGCTCGCGAAAGCCGAAGCGGGCGTGTATTCGCTCGATCAGGTGAAGGCATTGCCCGTCGAGCGTCTCAAGCGCTTCTTCCTGAAGGGCACGGGCGCGCACGCGGGTCTCGTCAAAGTGCGCCCCGAGTTGCGCGCGATGGTGAACTTCGGCCGCGTGAATCTGACCGAAGCGCGCTACGACGTGAAAGGCCCGTTCGACGCGATCTTCTGCCGCAACGTGATGATCTACTTCGACAAGCCGACGCAGGGCCAGGTGCTCACGCGCTTCGAGCCGCTGATGAAGCCGGGCGCGCTGCTCTTCGCGGGGCATTCGGAGAACTTCACGTATGTGTCGCAGGCGTTCAGGCTGCGCGGCCAGACCGTGTACGAACTCACGCGCGATACGAAGGTTGCGAGCGGATCGAAGCGCGCGCTCGCGGGAGAGCCGGCATGAGCGGTCTGCCAATGGCGTCGAATCTCTATTTCGACAATCACTTCAAGAAGCAGGGCGTGAAGCTCCTGCCGAACGAGTTCTACATGACGAGCGAAGACATGGTGCTCGTCACGGTGCTGGGTTCATGCGTGGCGGCGTGCATCCACGATCGCACGGCGGGCATCGGCGGCATGAATCACTTCATGCTGCCCGATGACGGTTCCGACGCGTCGCACGCATCGTCGGATTCGATGCGCTACGGCGCGTACGCGATGGAAGTGCTCATCAACGAGCTCATCAAGCGCGGCGGACGGCGCGAGCGCTTCGAAGCGAAGGTGTTCGGCGGCGGCGCGGTGCTCGCGGGCATGACGACCATCAACATCGGCGATCGCAATTCGGAGTTCGTGCGGCGTTATCTCGCGCTGGAAAAGATTCGCATCGTCGCCGAGGACTTGCAGGGCGCGCATCCGCGCAAGGTCGCGTTCATGCCGCGCTCGGGTCAGGTGATGGTCAAGAAGCTGAAGACGGCGCATGACCCGGTGGTCGTCGAGCGCGAGCAGGCGCTCGTGCAGCGCACGCCGGAAGAGCGCGCGGAGCGGCTCGCGAAAGCGCGTGCGCGCGTCGAGCTGTTTCAGTCGAACGCGAAACCGCGTGTGGAGTCGTTCACGACGAATGCATCGGCGGCGAAGCGCCCGCGCGTCGAGTTGTTCACGTCGCGTCTCAAGACCGTGGAGGAAGCATGAACACAGCGCCAAAGATCAAAGTGCTGTGCGTCGACGATTCGGCGCTCGTGCGCAGCCTGATGACCGAGATCATCAACGCGCAGCCCGACATGCACGTCTGCGCGACCGCGCCCGATCCGCTCGTCGCGCGCGAGCTCATCAAGCTGCATAACCCGGACGTGCTCACGCTCGACGTCGAAATGCCGCGCATGGACGGCCTCGACTTCCTGGAAAAGCTGATGCGCCTGCGACCGATGCCGGTCGTGATGGTGTCGTCGCTGACCGAGCGCGGCAACGAAATCACGCTGCGCGCGCTGGAACTCGGCGCGGTCGATTTCGTCACGAAGCCGAAAGTCGGCATCCGCGACGGCATGCTCGATTACGCGGAAAAGCTCGCCGACAAGGTGCGCGCCGCATCGCGGGCACGCGTGAAGCAGACGACGCACGCGGCGAGCGCGCCGGCGAACGCGGCGACGCACAAGCCCGCGCCGCATTTCAACAATCCGCTCGTGTCGACGGAAAAGCTCGTGATCGTCGGCGCTTCGACGGGCGGAACGGAAGCGATCCGCGAAGTGCTCGTGCCGCTGCCGCCCGATGCGCCCGCGGTGCTCATCGCGCAGCACATGCCGCCGGGCTTCACGAAGTCGTTCGCGCAGCGCCTGAACGGGCTGTGCCGCATCACCGTGAAGGAAGCCGAGCACGGCGAGCGCGTGTTGCCGGGCCACGCGTACATCGCGCCCGGCCACGCGCATCTGGTGCTCGCGAGGAGCGGTGCGAACTATGTCGCGCATCTGTCGGATGCGCCGCCCGTGAACCGGCATCGGCCTTCGGTCGACGTGCTGTTCCGTTCGGCGGCGCAGCACGCGGGCAAGAACGCGATCGGCGTGATCCTGACCGGCATGGGCCGCGACGGCGCCGCCGGTCTTCTGGACATGCAGCAGGCGGGCGCTTACACGCTCGCGCAGGACGAAGCGAGTTGCGTGGTGTTCGGCATGCCGCGCGAAGCGATTGCAATGGGCGGTGCGAGCGAAATCGCGCCGCTCTCTGAAATGAGCCGGCGCGTGATGGCGCGGCTTGCCTCGATGGGCGAACGCGTACAGCGCGTCTGAACTTTGGATTTAAGCGGCGCCGCCGCATTGAGAACACACTGGAGTCATGATGGACAAGAACATGAAGATCCTCGTCGTCGACGATTTTCCGACGATGCGCCGTATCGTGCGTAACCTGCTCAAGGAGCTGGGCTACGGCAACGTCGACGAAGCCGAAGACGGCGCGGCGGGCCTCGCGCGTCTGCGCGGCGGCGGATTCGACTTCGTGATCACCGACTGGAACATGCCGAACCTCGACGGCCTGTCGATGCTTCAGCAGATCCGCGCGGACGCGACGCTCTCGCATCTGCCGGTGCTGATGGTGACGGCCGAGTCGAAGAAGGAAAACATCATCGCGGCGGCGCAAGCGGGCGCGAACGGTTACGTGGTGAAGCCTTTCACGGCCGCCACGCTCGACGAGAAGCTCACCAAGATTCTCGAGAAGATGGCCAAAGCGGGGAGCTGATCTTGAACGATCTGACCACTGAACTCGCAGCCGCGGTCGCCGCGGTTGCCGAAAGCGAAGGCGATCCGTCGAGCGACCGCATTCTCGCGCGCATCGGCCAACTGACGCGCACGCTGCGCGATTCGATGCGCGAGCTCGGCCTCGACAAGCAGGTCGAGGCCGCCGCGCAAGCCGTGCCCGACGCGCGCGACCGCCTGAAATATGTCGCGACGATGACCGAGCAGGCCGCCGAGCGCGCGCTCAACGCGATCGAGCTTGCCAAGCCGATGCAGGAATCGCTGCAAACCGAAGCGCAGGCGCTCGACGCGCGCTGGGCGAAGTGGTACGGCGCGCCGCTCGCGCAGGGCGAGGCGGGGGAACTGCTCGCGCAGACGCGCTCGTTCCTGCAGAGCGTGCCGGAGCGCACGCAGGCGACCAATGCCCAATTGCTCGAAATCATGCTCGCGCAGGATTTCCAGGATCTGACCGGCCAGGTCATCAAAAAGATTACGGACGTCGTGTATCTGATCGAGCAGCAATTGCTGGGCGTTTTGCTCGAGAACATCGCGCCGGAACGCCGCGAGCAGTTCGCTGCATCGGCGGCGGCGCTGATGTCGGCAGTGTCGACCGGCAGTCCGGAAAGCCTGCTGAACGGTCCGCAAATCAATACCGAAGGACGCAGCGACGTCGTGCAGGATCAGTCACAAGTGGACGATCTGCTCGCCAGCCTGGGATTTTGAGGGTGATTTTGTAAGCCTTCGTAACTTAGGCCGGCATCGAAGTTGCGAGATGACGCGAAGCGCATACCATTGCGCTTCGCGTCTTTTATTTCGTGCGCTTGCGAACGTTAGGACGGTTCCACCTGGCTGGCATACTGACGATGTTCGCGCCCGCACGATTTTGGGGCGAAAGGCGGTGGCGCATCTGTCACTCAATCGTCAAGCACCGGTCTCTGAATCAAGTGGCGGGGCCGGCGGATAACCGATAGGAGGCCCAGTGAAGGCACCGAAGCAATCCCGTCATGGGCATCTCATGAGCGCGTTGGCAATCGTTGCCGGCGCGCTCGGCGTGAGCGCGGCAGCGCCCGCCTACGCCGTGCTCGGCGGCCAGCCGATGGCAGCGCCGCAAGGCGCCACGGCGGAATCATCCACGGCCGCGGTCGCGCGTGCGGCCGTCGCAAGCGGCGCATCGAGCGCATCGACGACATCGGCGTCGAACTACACCGTTCGCACGACCACGCTCGCGAGCGGAACGGTCATCAACGAATATTTGTCGACGGAAGGCGTCGTGTTCGGCATCGCGTGGCACGGTCCCCGCATGCCGGATCTCGCCAGCCTGCTCGGCAGCTATTTCCCGCAGTATCAGCAGGGCCTGAAGGCGCAACGCGCCGCGCGCGGCGGCCGCGGGCCGGTCAGCGTGCAGGATTCCGGACTCGTCGTGGATTCGGGCGGTCACATGGGCTCGTTCGCGGGCAGCGCGTATTTGCCGCAATCGTTGCCTGCCGGCGTGTCCGCCAGCGACATCCAGTAAGCGACGGGAGACCCAGTATGCATAGAACGACACTCGGCCATCCCGCTCTCTCTTCGTCCCGGCGCGGCGGCCTTGCCCGCTGGCTCGGCGTGCTCTGCCTTTCTGTCATGCTCGCGGCCTGCGGCGGTGGCGGCGGCGACGACTCCAGTTCCAGCAGCGGCGGCGGTTCGTCGGGCGGCTCCGGCGGCTCGGGCGGTTCCAGCGGCGGCGGCTCGACCACGAGCACCGCGAACGCGCAGCCGATCGCGCCCAACGGCACGAACGCGGTGGCGATCAACGTCAACTCCGGCGCCGCGGGCTTCGTCAACATTCCGAACGTATCGGTGACGGTGTGCGCGCCGGGCTCGTCGGTGTGTCAGACGATCGACAACATTCAGGTCGACACGGCGTCCTTCGGCCTGCGCATTCTCGGATCGGCGGCGCAGAACGTGCTCGGCAGCCTGCCGACCTCGCGCGCGTCGAACGGCGGGCAGCTCGCCGAATGCGCCGGTTTCGCCGACGGCTACACGTGGGGCACCGTCCGCACGGCCGACGTGAAGATGGGCACGGAAGTGGCGTCGGGCGTGCCGATTCAGATCATCGGCGATCTGAGTGCATCCGCGGCGCCGACCGGCGACAACGGCTGTCCGTCCGGCAGCGACGAAAATTCGACCGCCGACATCGGCGCGAACGGCATTCTCGGCATCGGCCCGCAGGCCTACGACTGCGGCGACGGCTGCGCGAGCACGGCGCTCAACGCGATGTACTTCTCGTGCACCAACGGCGCGAATTGCTCGGGTGTCGCGGTGCCGCTGGCGCAGCAAGTGACGAATCCGGTCACCAAGTTCGCGGTCAACAACAACGGCGTGATCGTGCAATTGCCGCCCGTTGCCGATAACGGCGCGGCCACCGCGACCGGCGTGCTGATATTCGGCATCGGCACGCAGAGCAACAACGGGATCAGCAACGTGACGAAGTACGGCACCGATCCCTATGGCGACCTGACCGGCACGTACAAGGGCAAGACGTACAAGACGTTCTTCGACACCGGGTCGAACGGCAACTTCTTCCAGGATAGTTTTCCGCTGTGCAACGGATCGTCGGCGTTCTATTGCCCGAGCGCGACGCAGTCGCTGTCGACCACGATCAAAGGCAGCGAAGGCAACAGCGCCACCGTGCCGTTCCTGCTCGCCAACGCGAGCACGCTGACGCAAGGCAAGAACAAGTTCGCCTTCAACAGTCTCGGCGGTCAGTTGGGCATGTCGAACTTCTTCGACTTCGGCTTGCCGTTCTTCTTCGGCCGGCATGTCTACGTCGGATACCAGTTGCCGAACAGCTCGGCCTACGTCGCGTTCTGACCGTTCGGACGTTCGCCCGATAAAAAACCGGCTGCGTTTGCGCGCAGCCGGTTTTTTTACGTCATTCGTCCGCGCGTGGTTTGCGTGGCGCGCGTTCGGCGAGCGCGTCGTAGAGCCAGCGCGGCAGGACGTGCATCAGCATGCCCGCGACGCGCATCTGCCATGGAAACGTCGCGTAGCGCACCTTGCGTTCGATCGCGTCGGCGGCTTTCGCGGCGAAGCGGTCGGCGTCCATCAGGAACGGCATGCGATACGGATTGTGCGCGGTCATCTCCGAGCGCACGTAGCCCGGCGCGATCGTGACGACGGCCACGCCGAGCGGGCGCATCTCCACGCGCAACGATTCCAGATATTTCGCCACCGCCGATTTCGACGCGCTGTACGCGCCGCCGCCGGGCAGCCCGCGCACGCCCGCGACGCTCGCGATGCCGACGAGCGTGCCGCGCCGCGCGGCCGTCATCGACGCGACGAACGGCTCGAACGTCGCGACCATGCCGAAATAGTTCACGTCCATCACTGCACGGAAGGTGTCGAGATCGCCGTGGCCCGTCAGCGCGCCGCGGCTCATGCCCGCGTTCGCGATGACGACATCCGCCGTGCCGTGCTCCGCGATGAAGCGGCGCGCGGCATCGGCGAGCGCGTCGGGGTCGCGCACATCGGCGGGATAGATCGAGATGGAGCTTTGCGGATGACGGGCCGCGAATGCGGCGAGGGAATCGGCGCGGCGGGCGACGAGGCCGAGGATGGCCCCGCGCTTCACATACTCTTCGGCCATTGCAAGGCCGATGCCGCTCGACGCCCCGGTGATAAAGACCTTCAAACGAACTGCGGTCATGCGGAGCGTCGGTGCTTACAGCTTCTTGTCGCGGACTTGCTGGACGAGGAAGTCCATGACCTGCGTCGTCCCCGGCAGGCTGTTGGTCATCGCCGGGCCGGTTTCGTACTTGCCCTGCACGACGACCGTCGGCACGCCGTCGATCTTGTAGTCCTGCAGGAGCTTGGCGTCGCGCTGCACGGCGCTTTGCGTCGAGAACGAGTTATACGCGTCCATGTACTTCTTCGGATCGACGCCCTGCGTCTTGAGGAAGTCCGCCTGCGCCTGCGGCGTCAGCAGATAGTTCTTCTTCACGTGGATTTCGTTGAACACGGCCGGCGTGACCTTTTCCGCGACGCCGAGCGCGTCGAGCGCGTGATACATCTTCGAGTGCGGAATGAAGTCGTCGCGGAATGCCACCGGCACGCGCTTGAACACGACGTCCGGACCTTGCTTCTTCGCCCATGCCTCGATGTACGGCTCGAACTCGTTGCAATGCGGGCAGCCGTACCAGAAGAACTCGATGACCTCGACCTTGCCCGCAGGCGCGGCGATCGGCTGAGCCGCCTGCAGCACGGTGTAATCCTTGCCGGCGGTGGGCGCGGCCATCGCGGAATTCGCGACGCTCAGGGATGCGGCTGCGATGCCGAGGGAGAGAGCCAACGCGCTAAAGATTTTTTTCATGATTGAAGAGATACGCAATGGAAACGCGACGGAACAAAAGCAGGCCCATAAGTGGGACATACGACGCTTAAGCCACGCTTAAGCGTCGCGGCGCTTCGACTTCGTTTGCTGCGTTATTGCTTCGAGAAACGGATGACGGCGGTATCGACGCCCGCATCGGACAGACGCTGGCGCGCGGTGTTCATGTCCTCGAACTTCGCGAACGGCCCGATCCGCACGCGATAGTACGTGACGCCGCCTGCATCGCGCTGCGTGACCTTCGATTCGAAGCCCTGGAAGCCGAGACGCGCGCGCTGCTGTTCGGCATCCGCCTGCGTCTTGTACGCGCCGACTTGCAGGAAGTAGCCCGTGTTCGGCTCGCCGGGCGCGGGCGGCGTGGTCTTCGCCGTCGTGGGCGCCGAGCCGCCCTTCGGCGGCGTGGCGTTCGCGTTGCTCGTCGCGGCGGGCGCGCCCGGTGCGGCTTCGGGCTTCTTCGCGGGCGCCGTGCTCGCGGTCTTCGGAGCCGATGCCGTTGCGCCCGACGGCGGTACTTCGACGATCTGCGGCTCGTCGAGCATGCCCGACGACTGCGTCTGATTGTTGGTCTGGCCCGGCGCGGTGTTGGGCGGCGTGGGCTGCGCGGCTTGCGGCACCGCCTGGCCCGGCGTCTTGCCTTGCAGCGGACGATTCGGATCGTACGGTTGCGCGGCGGCAGGCGCGGAGTTGGCCTCGGACGGCGGCGGCGCGACCTTCGCCACGAATGGCGTGGGCGCACGCGTGATGTACAGCGCGACGATTACGGCAATCGCGAGGCCGACGATCAGGCCCAGCACGATACCGATAAACGTTCCCCCCGTTTGCTTCGACTGCTTCGATGTGCGGCGTGGTTTTGCCATCGTATGAATCACCTGCGAGAAAGTCTTCTGGTTGGGCGACGATTATAGCGGCGGCTCAAGACAAGCCCGCGCCAGGCATCTGCTTGCGCACGCCGAAAATTCTGAATTCGTGCGTGCGCGGCAGAAGGGTCACATCTTTTGAGGAGCGGAAACGCCGATGGTCGCGAGACCGTTTTCGAGAACCTGACGCGTCGCCGCGAGCAGCGCGATGCGCGCGGTGCGTTCCTTTTCGTCGTCCACGAGCACGCGCTCCGCATTGTAGAACGAGTGAAATTCGCCAGCGAGATCGCGCAGATAGAACGCGACGGCGTGCGGCGCGAGTTCGTCGGCCGCGTGCGCGAGCATTTCGGGGAATTCGGCGAGCTTGTTGAGCAGCGCCATTGCGCGGTCGCTCGACAGCGGCGAGAGATCGGCCTGCGCTGCCTTCGAAATGTCGCCGCCGAACTTCTCCTTCCAGTCGTTCAGGATCGTGCAAATGCGCGCGTGCGCGTATTGCACGTAATAGACCGGATTCTCGTCGTTCTGCTTGAGCGCGAGGTCGATGTCGAACACGAATTCGGTGTCGGCCTTGCGCGAAATGAGGAAGAAGCGCACGGCATCGCGGCCGCGGCGGATGGTGTCCTCGTCGATCTGATCGGGCGCGGTTTCGTGGCCCGGCGTGAGTCCGCCCGACCATTCGATCAGATCGCGCACCGTCACGTAGCTGCCCGCGCGTTTGGAGATTTTCACTTCCTGGCCGTCGCGCATGACGGTGACCATCTTGTGCAGCACGTAGTCGGGATAGCCCTTCGGAATGCCGATGCCGAGTCCCTGCAAGCCGGCGCGCACGCGCGCGATCGTGCCGTGATGGTCCGAGCCCTGGATGTTGATGACCTTCGTGTAGCCGCGTTCCCACTTGGTCACGTGATACGCCACGTCCGGCACGAAGTACGTGTACGTGCCGTCGGACTTCTTCATGACGCGGTCCTTGTCGTCGCCGTCGTCGGTGGTGCGCAGCCACAGCGCGCCGTCCTGCTCGTACGTCTTGCCGGCATCGACGAGCGCCGCGACCGTCTTCTCGACACGGCCTTCCTTGTACAGCGACGACTCCAGATAGAACTGGTCGAACTTCACGCCGAACGCGGTGAGATCCATGTCCTGCTCGTGACGCAGATACGCGACCGCGAAATGACGGATGGCTTCGAGGTCCTCGACGTCGCCTTTGCCCTTCACCGGTTCGCCGTCCTTCGCCGCGACGGTTTCGCCCGCCATGTAGTCGCGCGCGATATCGGCGATGTACTCGCCGTTGTACGCCGCTTCCGGCCACTGCTCGTCGCCCGGCTTGAGGCCGCGCGCGCGCAGTTGCGTGGACGTGGCGAGATTGCCGATCTGCACGCCCGCGTCGTTGTAGTAGAACTCGCGATGCACGTCGTAGCCCTGCGTTTCAAGCAGGTTCGAGAGCGCATCGCCGAGCGCCGCCTGACGGCCGTGGCCGACATGCAGCGGGCCCGTCGGGTTCGCCGATACGAATTCGACGAGCACGTGCCTGCCGGCGTCGCGCGTCGAACGGCCGAACGCGGCGGCTTCGCCGAGCACGGCCGGGATCACGTCTTGCTTGGCCGTCGCCGAAAGACGCAGATTGATGAAGCCCGGACCCGCCACTTCGGCGCTCTCGACGAGACCCTTCGCGGCCGGCAGGCCGAGCACCGCATCGACGATCTGCTGCGCGAGCTGACGCGGATTCGCGCGCAGCGGCTTGGCGAGCTGCATCGCGACATTCGACGCCACGTCGCCGTGCGCCGCGACCTTCGGTCGTTCGAGGACGATCGTGGGCGTGACGAAGGCCGCTTCGCTGGCGCCTTGCGTGGCTTGCGCGACCTGCTTGACCGCGTCGGTGATGAGCGTTTCGAGAGTGTGTTTATGTGCGGGCAGCATGCTGAATGTGATCCAGTGGAGCGAGGGCTGACGGGGCGCGTTCCGGCGTGCATGCCGGCTCGGAAGGACGTCTTCGCGACGCGTTGGCCCCGCATGTGGTGTTGGCAGGCGAACGGAACCGGCCACCACATAAAGCGGGGATTTTAGCAGGTGCTAATATGTCGAATCAGGGTGTCGTCATGTTGTCAGGGAGACCGGCTCGTCTGCGCGTTTCGTTTGCAAACCGCCTATGACCCAACATAAACAAAAGGACCATGCCATGCTGATCACATTCAAATCCCCGGCCGCACCGGATGTCATCATGCTCGAGAACCTCGCGGAGTACTTGCTCGGCATCATCGGCAAGCAGCTCACGGCGCGGGGCGTCATCACGCACGATGAAATTCCCGCCGCCATTCAGAAGCTCGAAGCGGCGGTCGTCACCGACAAGAGAGAGCGCGCCGAGCACGACGGCCGTTTTCATGAAGGCGAAGAAGGACATGAGCCGCACGAGCTTCCCATCGGGCTCGCGCAGCGCGCGTTTCCTTTCCTCGACATGCTTCGCCTAGCGCAAAAGCACGACAAGGACATTCTCTGGGGCGTCTGAGGCGCGCGATTCGCAGCGACACAAAGAAAAACCCGCATCGTTTCCGATGCGGGTTTTTTTCTTCCGACGAAACGTCTGACGGCTTCAGTCGCGCTGCGGCGTGTTACTGCGACTGGCCGCCTTCCGGCCCGGCGGGTTTCGCGGGCGGATGTTGCTTCTTCGGCTTCTTCGGTTTCTTCTTGTGCTCGGTTTGCGGCGGCGAGTACGACGAAGCCTCGGTGCTGCTCGCCTGCGCGAAAGCGGCGGTACTCGACGCGGCGAGCAAAGCCGCGGTGATCGCTACGGTTACGGCGGACGTCATCTTCTTCATGCGACTTTCTCCGTTGACGAAAAGAATGCGTTGGCCGTCATGTCGACGGCTTATCGCGCTGACAAGTCTACGGAATTCAAAAATTTCCCGCCTGTTCCGTGCATATTCCGGCTATCACTTGCGCGATATGTCGTTTTCACGATGCCTTAGCGCAACGGCGCGAGCGCGCGTTCCGCGTCGGAGGTCGAGATCGCCATGCGTTCGGCGTAGCTCGCGAGCTGATCGTCGCCGATCTTGCCCACCGAAAAGTACGTGCTGTCCGGATGCGCGATATAGAAGCCCGAGACGCTCGCGGCCGGCAGCATCGCGAGCGATTCGGTCACGCTCATGCCGATCTCGTTCGCCTGAAGCACTTCGAACATGTCGCGCTTGACGAGGTGATCCGGGCACGCCGGATAACCCGGCGCCGGACGAATGCCGACATACTTCTCCGCGATCAGCGCATCGTTGTCGAGCGTCTCGTTCGCGGCGTAGCCCCACAATTCGCGGCGCACGCGCGCATGAAGCGCTTCGGCGAAGGCTTCCGCGAAACGGTCGGCGAGCGCCTTCAGCATGATCGCGCTGTAGTCGTCGTGATCGGCTTCGAACTGTTGTTCCTTTTTATCGACGCCGATGCCCGCCGTCACCGCGAACATGCCGATGTAGTCCTTCACGCCCGAATCCTTCGGCGCGACGAAATCGGCGAGCGAGCGGTTCGGGCGCATCACGCCATCGACGACCGGACGCACGCTTTGTTGACGCAGATTGCGCCACGTCATCGCCACTTGCGAGCGCGATTCGTCCGTGTAGATCTCGATGTCGTCGTCGTTCACGGTGTTGGCGGGCAAAAGCGTGATGACGCCGTTCGCCGTCAGCCAGCGGCCCTGAATGAGGCGCGAGAGCATCGACTTGCCGTCGGAGAACACGCGCCGCGCCGACTCGCCGACGATCTCGTCATTGAGAATCGCGGGATAGGGACCGGCGAGATCCCACGTCTGAAAGAACGGACCCCAGTCGATGTAATTCGCCAGTTCCGCGAGGTCGTAGTTCTTGAACACGCGCCGCCCGATGAAGCTCGGCTTCTTCGGCGCGTAGGCGCTCC
Source organism: Caballeronia sp. NCF2 (assembly GCF_023631205.1). Taxonomy (NCBI): domain Bacteria; kingdom Pseudomonadati; phylum Pseudomonadota; class Betaproteobacteria; order Burkholderiales; family Burkholderiaceae; genus Caballeronia; species Caballeronia sp. NCF2. The sequence goes on from NZ_JALQDN010000001.1 coordinate 266,403, forward strand.
AGTCGATCTTCGTCTTGTTGGCGCGCGCTTCGTCGTACGTGACCATCGGCTGCGCTTTGCGGTTCGCGTGCTGCGTGCGGATGCGCTCGTAGTCGCTCTTGAGTTCGTCGAGATACTTCGCCGCGCCTTCGTCCGACAACAGGCTCGACGCCACCGATACCGAACGCGACGCATCCGGCACGTACACGACCGGCCCTTCGTAATGCGGCGCGATCTTCACGGCGGTATGCACGCGCGAAGTCGTCGCGCCGCCGATGAGCAGCGGCGTCTGCTTGCCGCGGAAGTATTCGTCGCGCTGCATTTCGGACGCGACATAAGCCATCTCTTCAAGGCTCGGCGTGATCAGTCCCGACAGCCCGATGATGTCCGCGCCTTCTTCCTTCGCCTTCTGCAGGATGGTCGCGCAGGGCACCATCACGCCCATGTTGACCACTTCGAAGTTGTTGCACTGGAGCACGACCGACACGATGTTCTTGCCGATGTCGTGCACATCGCCCTTCACGGTCGCGATGACGATCTTGCCCTTCGGCCGCACGTCCGCGCCGGCATCGGCGAGACGCTTCTTCTCTTCTTCGATGAACGGGATCAGGTGCGCGACCGCCTGCTTCATCACGCGCGCCGACTTCACGACTTGCGGCAGGAACATCTTGCCCGCGCCGAACAGGTCGCCGACGATGTTCATGCCGTCCATCAGCGGGCCTTCGATCACGTTGATCGGACGACCGCCGGCCTTGTCGATCTTCTGCCGCACTTCTTCCGTATCTTCGACGATGAAGTTCGTGATGCCGTGCACGAGCGCATGCGACAGACGCGCCTCGACCGGCTGATTGCGCCATTCGAGGTTTTCTTCCTTCTTCGCGGCGCCGGTCTTGAACTTGTCCGCGATTTCGAGCAGACGGTCGGTGCCGTCCTCACGACGATTCAGCACGACGTCTTCCACGCGCTCGCGCAACTCGGCGTCGAGATCGGCATACACGCCGAGCTGGCCCGCGTTGACGATGCCCATGTCCATGCCAGCCTGAATCGCGTGATACAGAAACACGGTATGAATCGCCTCGCGCACCGGATCGTTGCCGCGAAACGAGAACGACACGTTCGACACGCCGCCGCTCACTTTCGCGTGCGGCAGGTTCTGCTTGATCCAGCGTGTCGCTTCGATGAAATCGACCGCGTAGTTGTTGTGCTCTTCGATGCCCGTCGCGATTGCGAAGATGTTCGGATCGAAGATGATGTCTTCGGGCTCGAAGCCGACTTCGTTCACGAGAATGTCGTAAGAGCGTTTGCAGATTTCCGTCTTGCGCTGAAACGTGTCGGCCTGGCCTTGCTCGTCGAAGGCCATCACCACCGATGCCGCGCCGTAGCGGCGAATCAGCTTCGCGTGATGAACGAACTGCTCCTTGCCTTCCTTCAGCGAGATCGAATTGACGATCGCCTTGCCTTGCACGCATTTCAGGCCCGCTTCGATCACGTCCCACTTCGACGAGTCGATCATGATCGGCACGCGCGCGATATCCGGCTCCGACGCGATCAGATTCAGAAAGCGCACCATCGCGGCTTTCGAATCGAGCATCGCTTCGTCCATGTTGATGTCGATGACCTGCGCGCCGTTCTCGACCTGCTGGCGCGCGACGGCGAGCGCTTCGTCGAACTGGCCGTTCAGGATCATGCGCGCGAACGCCTTCGAGCCGGTCACGTTCGTGCGCTCGCCGACGTTGATGAAAAGCGAGCCCTCGGTGACGTTGAACGGCTCGAGGCCGGAAAGACGCATCGTGTGATCGGTCATGTCTTGTTCTCTTCTCTGATTCAGGCGGCGTCGCGGTATTGCGAGGGGAAAGCGCGCGGCTTCACTTCGGCGAGCGCCTTCGCGATTTCCGCGATGTGCTCCGGCGTCGTGCCGCAGCAGCCGCCCGCGACGTTGACGAGCCCGGCGGACGCGAATTCCTTCAGCAATCCGGACGTTACGTCCGGCGTCTCGTCGAAGCCGGTGTCGCTCATCGGATTCGGCAGGCCCGCGTTCGGGTAGCAGGACACGTAGGTATCGCACAGCTTCGCCAGCTCGGCGATGTACGGACGCATCAGCGCCGCGCCGAGCGCGCAGTTCAGGCCGAACGTGAGCGGCTTCGCGTGACGCAGCGAGTTCCAGAACGCCTCGACCGTTTGCCCGGAGAGAATGCGGCCCGATGCATCGGTGACGGTGCCGGAGATCATGATCGGCACGAGTTCGCCGGTGTCCTCGAACAGTTGATCGAGCGCGAACAGCGCGGCCTTTGCATTGAGCGTGTCGAAGATCGTTTCGACGAGGAACAGATCGCAGCCCGCATCGAGCAGCGCCTTCGCCTGCTCGTAGTACGCGTCGCGCAGTTCGTCGAAGGTCACGTTGCGCGCGCCCGGATCGTTCACGTCGGGCGAAATGCTCGCGGTCTTCGGCGTCGGTCCGATCGCGCCCGCGACGAAACGCGGCTTGTCGGGCGTCGAGTATTTGTCGCAGGCTTCGCGCGCAAGCTTCGCCGACTCGATGTTCATCTCGGCGGCGAGGTCTTCCATGCCGTAATCGGCCTGGGCGACACGCGTCGCGCCGAACGTGTTCGTTTCGAGGATGTCCGCGCCCGCAGCCAGATACTGCTCGTGAATCTCGCGGATCACCTGCGGCTGCGTGATCGACAGCAGTTCGTTATTGCCCTTGATGTCGCGGCCGTAGTCCTTGAAGCGCTCGCCGCGATACGCGGCTTCGTCGAGCTTGTAGCGCTGGATCATCGTGCCCATCGCGCCGTCGAGAATCAGGATGCGCTTTTGCAGCAGCGCGGGCAGCGCGGCGCCGCGCGTATAGGCGCGCGCGGGGGCTTTCGGAATGGCGTTCTGGGTCATGACGGACGAGGCCTGCACCAAATGTGAAATAGCCTGACATTGTAGCCGCAGCGCGCAACGGTCGCTCCCGATGGGCGGGCGCGTGCGCGATTCCGGGCGGGCAAAAAAAGAACCCCGCCTGGCGCGGGCGGGGTCTTTGGGAAGTGGCGAGTGTCGCCTGTGCCGCTGGTCCGGGCGGCGGCGGGCGCGAGCGGCATGGCGCCGCACGCGCGCGTGCATGCATCAGTGAAGCACGACGGGTTGATTCATCAAGATATCGAACTGGCCGAGGAATTCATCGACATCCTCGAGCGACGGCTCTTCGGCGATCAACTGTTGCACGTGCTCGCGAAACTTCGCCGCGAGCGCGCCGTCGATGAAGATCTCCCGCTGCGTGTTCTTGTCGACGATCTCGTAGCCGCCCGCCTTCATGGCGAGGTGGTTGTCTTGCGGCGGAAATTCGACGACGCAATAGTTGGGGCTGTTGTAGATCATTTGCATGGCGACACTCCTTATTCCTTGTTTGCTCCGTGGCAATCCTGAATCGTAGTTGGAGCGATTGGGTTGGAATTCAAGGGGTGGCCTCGACGTGATGCCGGTTGTATCGAGGCTTTCTTTTGCAACAAAAACAGGAAGAATCAACTCGAACCGCGCAAGAAGTTCCCCAATAAAGCGGAGAAGCGCTGCGATTCCTCCACCGGTGCAAGGTGCGCGGCGTTAAGTAATTCGAAGCGTGCGCCCGGCACCGTGTCTGCGACAACCTTTGAAGCAGCATGCGGCGTGCCAACATCCTTTTCACCCGCGACGACGAGCGTGCGCTGCTTCACGGAAGCCAGTTTATCTCGCGCATCGAAACGGCTGATCGCCTCCGCCGCGCGCGCGAAACCCTCGACGGGCGTGCGCGCGATCGTGTCCGCGATCGGCTCGGTCACTTCAGGGTGCGCCTTGCGGAACTCCGGCGTGAGCCAGCGTTCGAGCGTGGCTTCCACGATACTCGCTGTCCCGTGTTCGCGCACGGATGCTGCACGTTGCGCGAATGTCGGACGCGCGTCCTCGGGAATAAAGGCGGGCGCGCCCACGACCGTCAGCGAATCCACTTTGTCGGCATGGTTGATCGCGAATTTCTGCGCGACCATGCCGCCTATCGACAGCCCGACCACATGCGCCGAAGGCGCGCCGAGTTTGTCGAGCAGTTGCGCGAGATCGTCGGCGAGATCGTCGATCGTGAACGAATCCGGCGACACGGTCGTTTCGCCGTGTCCGCGCAGGTCGTAGCGCAACACGGTGAAGTCGTCGCGGAAGTAGCCGGCCATCTGATCCCAGATCGAAAGATCGCCGGCGAGCTGATGGATGAAGACGAGCCAGGGACCGCCGCCTTCGTTGTCGAGAACATAGCGTGTATCGATGCGATTGATCGTCAACTGCATATCGGCTCCGTAAAGAATGCGCTCGTGCCTGACATGACGGAGTGTGACGGCCCCGTTACGGTTTGTCCGCGGCGGGCGTGCTCGGCATGGCGGGCGCGGATTCATCAGACGCAGCTTGCGTGCCCGAGGTGACATCCTGTGCCGCCGCCGGCGGCGCGGCGAGCTTGCCTGCCCAGAGCAGTTCGATTTGCATTCCGTTCGGCTCGGTTTGCAGAATCCGCACGGGCAGCCAGCCGATCGACGGCGCGAGCCAGATATCGAGCTTGCGGCGGTCGCCTTCCTTGCGCGGCAGGCGCGTGAAGTGGCGCGCCGTCGTAAAGCCGCCGCGCGCCTCCACGGTTTCGTCGCCGACGGTTTCTATCGGCCAGATTTCGTTGCTGTCGTTATCCGCGACGCTGAATTGCCGCGTGACGCCCGGCTTGTACTTGTCCGGCGCGCCGCGCACGAGGCTCGCCAACTGCATGACGACGCTGAAGCGGTCCTGCGCGCCGTCCGCGAGCGGCTGGCTTTGCGGCGTTTTCGTGTAGACGATCTGCTTCGTTTCGCGATTGAAGATGGCGATATCGGCGGCACGGCGGCCGCGCTGTTCCGAATACTGTTCCGGCGCGATGCCGAAGCCGTCGATATGGCCTTTGCTCGAATACACATACGGACCGACGAAAGGCAGCGGGATCGAGACGATCATTTCGTAATGCTGGCCGTCGTTGCTCCAGTGGATCGTGCCGGTCTGATTCATCATGCCGTTCACGAGCGTGTCGTAACGTAAATCGCCCGTGGGCGGGACGCTGAACTTGTCGCCCGATGCAGCGTTGGATTGCGGCGCGGTCTGCGAAGCGAGCGACGGCGCTTGAGCCTGCGGCATTTGCGCGGGAGCGGAAGCGGCTGCGGGCGCGTCGGGCTCTGGCGTCGCAGCGCTCAGCACCGGAGCGGGCGAAGGCTTCGGCGCAGGCGCGGCGGGCTTCGGAGGCGCGACGGGTTCCGGAGACGCGGCCGGTTTCGGCGGCGCGGGCGGCGTCGGCGCGGGCGGCGCGATCGGCTTGGGCGTCAGCAATTCCACCTGCACGGGCGGCGTTTCGGGCGGCGCGCTCGCCGGCTGACGGTTGTGCTCGATCCACCGCATCGCGCTCAGATGCAGGCCCGCAACGACGAGCACGGCCAGCACCCAGCGTCCCCAGCGGCGGGGCGCGGCGGATTCGATAGCGGCATCGGGCGGCTCGCCGGACGCGGGGCGAGGACGGCGGAATTGAAACAGTGACATCGTGGAAAGCGTGAAAAGCGCGTGTTACGGACGATCGGGCGAAAGGCATAAGACATGCGCGAGGGAAACGATGTTCCTGGGCCCTTCGACGGACGTTTTCAGCGCTCGCTCGCCTTGTGCCCCAATTCGTACGACAGGCCGCGTGCGCACTCGCGCAAGGCAGAGTCGATTTCGCCGCCCCAGCGCGTGTCGAACGTGCCTTCGTGCCCGAGCGCGATGAGACCGAGCGCGAGTTCGCCCGTCGAATCGAAGACCGGCGTGCAGAACGCGTGGATCGTCGGCAGCAGCATGCCTTCGACGCGCGCCGCGCCGTGCTCGCGCACCTCGGCGAGAAGCGGCTCGACATCGGCCATCGTCTGCTTCATTGCGGCGAGCTCGCGATCGAGCATCGGCTGCGTCTTGCTGCGCGGCAGATACGCGGCGAAAAGCAGACCCGTCGCGGATGAAAGCAGCGGCATCACGTCGCCCAGCTTGAGCGATGCCTTCGCCGGATGGCTCGATTCCATCCAGTGCACGACGGTCGGCCCCTGATTGCCCCACACCGCGATGCCGACCGTCTGATCCAGCCGGTCGCGCAGTTCCGCGAGCGCGATGCGCGCCAGCCGCACGCCATCGACGCGCGCAAGCCGCGCGAGGCCCATTTGCAACGCGAAACCGCCGAGTTCGTAGCGCCCGGAAACCGGATCCTGCGATGCGACGCCGAGCCGCAAAAAACTCACCAGATAACGATGCGCCTTTGCCGGGCTCATGCCCGCGCGTTGGGCGAGATCGCGCAGCATCATCGCGCGCGGCTCGTTGGTGAGGACGTCGAGCAGCCGGAAGCCGACTTCGATCGACTGAATGCCGGAGCGCGTTTTTTCTTCGGCGGCGTCGCTGGTGTCTTCGTCGTCGGTGAGAGAGGTGGGTTGCATGTGCGAAAAGGCCTATGCCGTTCGGCCGAGTGCCGGCGGCGGATTCACCATCGTAAAATACATTTCCTTTAACGTCACCCGCGTCACCACGCTCACCCGGCACTGCTCCATGAAACTTGCAACCTTGAAGGACGGCACGCGCGACGGCCAGCTGATCGTCGTCTCGCGCGACCTGCGCACGGCCGCAATCGCCGATGGAATCGTCTCGACGCTGCAACGCGCGCTCGACGACTGGACCTTTTACGCGCCGCAACTCATGGAAGTCTACGAAGCGCTGAACGCCGGCCGCGCGCGCAACAGCTTTTCGTTCGATCCGAAAGCCTGCATGGCGCCGTTGCCGCGCGCGTTCCAGTGGGCGGACGGCTCCTCGTACGTGAATCACGTCGAGCTCGTGCGAAAGGCGCGCAAAGCGGAAATGCCGCCCGAATTCTGGACCGATCCGCTGATGTATCAAGGCGGCAGCGACGACTTCATCGGCCCGACGGACGACATCGTGTGCGCGACGGAATCGTATGGCATCGACTTCGAAGCGGAAGTCGCCGTCATCACGTCCGACGTACACATGGCCGCGATGCCCGACGAAGCGCTTCGCAGCGTGCGCCTGCTGATGCTCGTCAACGACGTGTCGCTGCGCAATCTCATTCCCGCCGAACTTGCGAAGGGCTTCGGCTTTTTCCAGAGCAAGCCCGCGACCGCGTTCTCGCCGGTTGCCGTGACGCCCGACGAACTCGGCGACGCGTGGCGCGAAGGGCGCGTGCATCGCCCGATGATCGTGCACTGGAACGGCAGGAAAGTCGGCCAGCCGGACTGCGGCACCGACATGGTGTTCCACTTCGGCCAGCTCATCGCGCACGCGGCGAAGACGCGCAATCTGCGCGCGGGCTCGATCGTCGGCTCGGGCACGATCTCGAACAAGGACACGAAGCGCGGCTACTGCTGCATCGCCGAGAAGCGCTGTCTGGAGACGATCGAGCACGGCGCGCCGCAGACAGAGTTCATGAAATTCGGCGACAGCGTGAAGATCGAAATGTTCGACGAAGAAGGCAAGTCGATCTTCGGCGCAATCGATCAGGCGGTCGTGCAACCGGAGCATTGAACGGGTTTCGCCCGATGCGGCGCGCCCAAGCCTCGCCTTACACTTTGCCGGGCTGCTCTTCGGGCAGCACAAGAACGATCAAAAAAAGGAGACTTCGATGGCGGCAGGCAAGTGGAAATTTCTGGCGGGCGCGGCATTCGCGCTCACCGCCGCGACGGTGGCAACGGCGGCATTCGCGCAGACGGCGCAGCACGTGAAGATCGGTCTCGTGCTGTCGCTTACGGGGCCGGCCGCGTCGCTCGGCATTCCCGCGCGCGATACCGTCGCGCTCTTGCCGAAGGAAATGGGTGGCAAGCCCGTCGACTACATCGTGCTCGACGACGCCTCCGACACCACGCAGGCCGTGCAAAGCACGAAGAAGCTCATCAGCGAGGATCAGGTCGATGCGATCATCGGTTCGTCAATCACGCCGAACTCGCTCGCGATGATCGATGTCGTCGCGCAAGGCCAAACGCCGATGATCTCGCTGGCGTCGTCGGCGAAGATCATCGAGCCTGTCGACGACAAGCGCCGCTGGGTCTTCAAGACGCCGCAAACCGACGCGATGATGGCCTCCGCGATCATCGCGCATGCGAGCAATCATGGCGTGAAGACGCTTGCGTACATCGGCCAGGCGGACGCGCTCGGCGAGACCTTCTACGCCGAAGTCGCGAAGTTCGCGCAGCTGCACAAGATCGAAGTGGTCGCGAATGAACGCTTCAATCGCACCGATCCGAGCGTGACCGGGCAGATCCTGAAGATTCTCGCGGCCAAGCCCGATGCGGTGGTCGTCGGCGCGGCCGGCACGCCCGCCGCGCTGCCGCCGAAAACGCTCGCGCAGCGCGGCTTCAAAGGCAAGGTCTATCACAATCACGGCGTCGGCAACCGCGACTTCCTGCGCGTGTGCGGCGCGGATTGCAACGGCACGTTCCTGCCCGCGAGCCCGGTGCTCGTCGCCGCGCAGTTGCCCGACGACCATCCGGCCAAGCGGCTCGCACTCGAATACATCAAACTGTACGAGGCGAAGCAGGGCGCGGGCACGGTCTCGGCGTTCGGCTCCTATGCGTGGGACGCGGGCATGCTGCTCAATCGCGCGGTGCCTATCGCGATGAAAGCGGGCGCGCCCGGCACGCCGGCGTTTCGCGCTGCGCTGCGCGATGCGCTCGAAGGCACGAAGAATTTCTCCGACACCAACGGGCAGGTCAACATGTCGCCCAACGATCACATCGGCCTCGATCAGCGCGCGCGCGTGATGGTCGAGATCCGCGACGGCAAGTGGGTCTATCAGCCGCGCTAACCTTCAATCGACGAGACCATGAGCGATCTATCCATGTATTCGGGCTATAAGTCGCTCGAACTGCGCCGCCATCCGCATGGCGTGCTCGAAGTCGTCATGCCCGGCGCGGGGGCGAACAAGAGCGGCCTGTCCACCGCCGACGCCAACATGCATCGCGAGCTCGCGGATATCTGGCGCGACATCGATCGCGATCCGGACACGCGCGTCGCGCTCATTCGCGGCGAAGGCAAGGGCTTTTCGGCGGGCGGCGATCTCGGGCTCGTCGAAGAGATGGCGAACGATTTCGACGTGCGCGCGCGCGTGTGGCGCGAGGCGCGCGATCTCGTCTATAACGTGATCAACTGCGGCAAGCCGATCGTCTCCGCGATGCACGGTGCGGCGGTCGGCGCGGGGCTGGTCGCGGGCTTGCTCGCCGATATTTCGATCGCGTCGAAGTCGGCGCGCATCATCGATGGGCATACGCGGCTCGGCGTCGCGGCGGGCGATCACGCGGCGATCGTCTGGCCGCTGCTGTGCGGCATGGCGAAGGCCAAGTACTATCTGCTGCTGTGCGAGCCGGTGAGCGGCGAGGAAGCGGAACGCATCGGGCTGGTGTCGCTCGCCGTCGACGAGAACGAACTCATGCCGAAGGCAATCGAAGTGGCGAACCGTCTGGCGCAAGGTTCGCAGACCGCGATTCGCTGGACCAAGTACGCGCTCAACAACTGGCTGCGCTCGGCGGGGCCGACTTTCGATACGTCGCTCGCGCTCGAATTCATGGGCTTCGCGGGGCCGGACGTGCACGAAGGCATGCGATCGCTGCGCGAACGGCGCGCGCCGGATTTCCCGGGCGGCGCGCCGTTCTGAACCGCGCGAACCTCACACGAAAACAAGGAGAGTCGAATGACCGATAACGCCGGCGGCACGCCGCCCTACACGATTCCCGGTTTTCCCGGATTCGGCCAGGCCGACATGATGGGCAAGATGTGGGAACTGATGCGCCTGAATCCGTTCGCCGCCGCGATGCCCGGCGGCGGGCAGGGCATGGGCCCCTCCCTCTCGATGATGTCCGACATGCTCGCTCCGCTCACCAACATCGAAGAACTCGACAAGCGCGTGACCGACATGCGCGCCGTCGAGCACTGGCTGAAGCTCAATCTCAACATGCTGCAATCGGCGATTCAGGCGCTCGAAGTGCAGCGCGCGACGCTCGCGACGCTGCGCGCGTTCGGCGCGTTCGCTCAGACGTCCGTCGAGAGCGCGCACACCGCGGCGGCGGAGAATGCGAAGGCCGCGTCAGCCGGATGGCCGATGGGCGGCGCGGCGAAGACCGATGCCCCGAAGCAGGAAGCGTCGGGCGCCGCGCCCGCGAGCGAGGCATCGGCTGAAGGCGAAGACGCTTCGGGGCAGACTTCAGCGCCGCCGCCCGGCTTCGATCCGACCGGCTGGTGGAACGTGCTGCAATCGCAGTTCAATCAGCTTGCGCATCTCGCGATGATTCAGCCCGGCATGAGCGGCCCGCTCCACCCGATGGGCGCCGCGGGCGCGCAGCCGGCCGCCGCTGGTGAGAGCGCCGCGGAGCAGCCCGCCAACGACGCCGATGAAAGGCCCGACGCGGCGGCCGCGAAGAAGGCGGCCGCGCGCAAGACGGCGCCGCGCAAGAAACCCGGCTGACTACGCGCGTTCCGGCGCGCTCACTTCCCTCACTACGACCGGCGGCGCGCATAGCGCCGCCGCGCTCGCCAATTCCCCTCGACGCGCACATTTCCGTAGCCGAAACGCATCTCAGCACCGACGCACATTTCGATTTTGTCTATGATGAAAGCTTGACGGTGCGGAATCTTTGTCCATCCATCGGCGTTGGGCACGCAATCTGCATCGAATGCGATATTTCGTTCGAACCGATCTGTCCATGACAAATTCATCAGAACAAGATTTCGATTCGGATTCGATCTCCGATGGCCCCGAGCGTCCGGAACCCGTGCCGCCAAGCGCCGCAACGGCGGGCGCGACCGGCATAGGCATCGGCGCCATCGCTCAGGAGATTGGTCTGACGAAGGACACTTTGCGTGTCTGGGAACGCCGGTATGGATTTCCGCAGCCGATGCGCACTTCCGGCGGGGAGCGGCTGTATCCGCAGGAACAGGTGACGAAGCTGCGGCTCGTGAAGCGATTGCTCGACGCGGGACATCGGCCGAGCAAAGTGCTCGGGCAATCGATCGACGCGCTGCAGCAACTGGCCGAAAGCTCGGGCGTCGGCCAGGACGCGCCGGACGCCGAGCTCGACCATCTGATCTCACTGCTGCGCGCGGGCGCTTATGACGATTTCCGCTTCGGCCTGCTGAAGCGCGCAACGCGCGACGGCCTCGAACGCTTCGTGCTGGATGTCGCGGCGCCGCTGTCGGCACGCATCGGCAATGCGTGGGCGGCGGGCACGTTGCAGGTCTATCACGAACATCTGTTCAGCGAGGCGATCCAGTCGACGCTGCGCACGCTGATACGTCCGCTCTCGGATGCCGTGCGCGGGCGCAACGGCCGTCCGCGCGTGCTGCTCACGACGCTTTCCGGCGAAGGTCACGGCCTCGGCATCCTGATGGCCGAGGCGATGTTCACGCTATCCGAGTGCGAATGCGTGCAACTGGGATTGCAGACGCCGCTGCACGATATCGTCGATGCCGTGTCGGTGCACAAGATCGATATCGTCGCGCTGTCGTTCACGGCGGTGCTGCCGGCGCAGTCCATTTCGAACGGGCTGACCGACCTGCGCAACCTGCTGCCGCCGCACGTCCGCATCTGGGTTGGCGGCAGCAGCCCGGCGCTGCGCCGCAAGTTCGACGACGGCGTGCATCACATCGCGGGGTTGACCCCGATCGATGAGACCGTCGCGGATTGGCGTCAATCCACCGTGCTATGATCGACGACGCCCGAAACGTCGGGCATTGGCGCGGAAATCCGCATCAAGCGCGCATCGCATCGTTGTCATGCGCGCACGTCATACTGCGCGGCCGGCGCGGTTCCGGCGGCAGTTCGGCGCCACTTGAACATACCTCAGGCACAGGTTTCGCTCCTCACCCACGGTAGAACAAGACGCACAACAGCAACATTTGCACGGGGAGTGCAGTGTTTACGCGGGACGCGACGCGTTGCCGCAGCGCCGAATGTCGCGCTTCGTTGTCGCATTTCGTCTTCGGCCGACCGAATCCCGCGTAAAATTGAAAGCTTGGCTGCGCGCGTGCAAGGCATGTCTGCACGTTCCGGCCGAAAGTCAATACAGATATAACGTCGCATAAGTGGCATCAGGGGTGGACTATGAACACCATGCTTTATCCGGAACTTTATAAATCGCTGGAATCCGTCCGCTGGGATATGGAGAAGGACATTCCCTGGGACAAATTCGATGCTTCCCTGCTCACCGACGAGCAGGCCAAAACCATCAAGATGAACGCGATCACCGAATGGTCCGCTCTTCCCGCAACCGAAATGTTCCTGCGTGACAACCACCACGACAGCGATTTCTCCGCGTTCATGAGCGTGTGGTTTTTCGAGGAGCAGAAGCATTCGCTGGTGCTGATGGAGTATCTGCGGCGCTTCAAGCCCGACATGGTGCCGAGCGAAGAAGAGCTGCACGCGGTGCGCTTCGAGTTCGATCCGGCGCCGCCGCTCGAAACGCTGATGCTGCATTTCTGCGGCGAAATCCGCCTGAATCACTGGTATCGCCGCGCGGCCGAGTGGCACACGGAACCCGTCATCAAGCACATTTATGAAACCATTTCGCGCGACGAAGCCCGTCACGGCGGCGCGTATCTGCGTTACATGAAGAAGGCGCTCGTCAACGCCGGCGACACCGCGCGTGCGGCGTTCGCGAAGATCGGCGTGCTCATGGCGTCCGCGCGCCGTACGGAAAAGCCGCTGCATCCGACCAACCTGCATGTGAATCAGGCGCTCTTCCCGCGCGACACCGTGCAGTCGCGTTTGCCCGATCCCGAATGGCTCGAGCGCTGGCTGGACGACCAGATCCGCTTCGACGACAGTTGGGAGAAGAAGGTCGTCGAGCGCATTCTGCACAACCTGTCGATTCTGTTCGAGCGTTCGTTCGTGACCGCGCAGGAACTGAATCGCTATCGCAAGGAAGTGACGCAGCGCCTGCAGGCCGCGCCGGGCGGCGGGGCTGAACAGCCGGCCTGAGTTTCGGCTTCGATGAACGGACGGCTCGCCGGTCAGCACCGGCGAGCCGTTTTGCATTTTTCCCGTGCGAAGCGCCGTGGCACAATGCGCGCTTTCAGCACATCGCAACGAGCGCCGTCATGCCCGCTATTTTCGAACGCAAGATCATCACGCGCGAAGTGCTCGCCGCGCGCCGTCCGACGCTCGCCGGTCCCGTCGTTTTCACCAACGGCGTCTTCGACATCCTTCATCGCGGCCACGTGACCTATCTCGCTGATGCCAAAGCGCTCGGCGCGACGCTCATCGTCGGCGTGAACAGCGATGCGTCGGTACGCACGCTAGGCAAGGGCGACGATCGCCCGATCAATCGGGAAGATGACCGCATGGCGCTGCTCGCCGCGCTGGAGAGCGTCGACTGGGTCGTGAAGTTCGAGGAAACGACGCCGCTGCAATTGATCGAAGCCGTGCACCCCGACGTGCTCGTGAAGGGCGGCGACTACGACATGGACAAGCTGGCCGAATCGGCACTCGTGCGCGGCTGGGGCGGCAAGGCGCTCGCCATCGCGTTCGAGCACGATCGATCGACGACCGCGCTCCTCAAGAAAGTCCGCGCGCAGAGCTGATTCGCACGCGCGCGATCACTGCCCGAGCGGCGCGGTCTGCACGTTGGCGGCAGGCGCCGGTCCGCCGACGCGCGGCTGATCGAACGCTTCTTCGGGACTCAGCGGGCGCGTCGCGAGCGCCTCGGGATGAACCTGCTGCAATAAGTGATGCGGTTCGCGCACGCCGGCCGCGGGAAGCGGGCCGAACATGCCGCGCATGACCGCGAACATCAGCAAGTTGGCGAGAATCAGAAGGGCGATCAGCCAGCGCAGCATTCTTGGGCTCCGTCCGTCAATCAAATCAGAAAAGTCAGGATGAGTGGCGCGCCGTCGCGTCGCGCGCGATGAGCGCGAGGCCGGACAGCACGAGGGAATCGTGTCGGGTGTGCGGCACGTCGAGCGCGCCCGCGATTTCATTTGCCGCGCCGCCGCCCAGCACGAGCCGGACGTCGGCGCGCCAGTCGGCCTTGAGGTCGCGCCACGCACGCTCAATCAGGCTCGCCTGCGCGAGCAGGCATCCGGCGGATAGCGCGGCGGCGGTGTCGGTGGCGAAAAGACTGCGCGTCTGACTCAGCGCCTCACGCGCCGATGCCGCGTCGAGCGTCGGCAATTGCGCCGTATGGCTGCCGAGCGATTCCATCATCAGCGACCAGCCGGGCGCGATGAGGCCGCCGGTGAACACGCCGTCGGGGCGCAGTGCTTCGAGCGTCGTCGCCGTGCCGAAGGTCGCGACCAGCAGATGCTCGCCCGGATACGCCGCGCGCGCTGCGATCATGCCGGCCCAGCGGTCGCTGCCGAGTCGGGCCGGATCGGCATAGGTGTTGATCACGCCGCACTGCTCGGCGCGCGCGCGGACCACGGTGCGCGGCAGCGTCGGCCAGCGCGCGTCGAGCAGGCGCTGGATGCGGTTCTGTACCGGCATGCCCGCGACGTTCGAAATCCACGCGCTCGCCGGCGCGGGAAGTTCGGACCAATCGTCGAGCGCGGCGTCGTCGGCGACGGTCGAGTGATGCGCGTGCTCGAATGCGCCGTTCGCGAGCGACGCGCCGGCTTCATCGACGAGCGACCATTTGATGCGGCTGTTACCCGCATCGATGAGCAGATACGGCGCCTCGGTTCCCGACGCGTTCACGGACGTTCCTTCGCAAGGCGCAGCGTGAGTTCGCCGGTCGTGACGGCGCGCGGGCCTTCGGGCGCGTCGATCAGCAACTGGCCGCCCTCGTCGACGCCCGATGCGATGCCGCGCGTCACTTCCATGCCCTGGTCGATCAGCGCGACTTCACGTCCGGCCCACGCGTGCGCGTCGAGCCAGCGCTGGCGGAACGGCCTGAAGCCCTCGGCTTCGAAGCGCGGCAGCGCTGCGTCGAGCGCGTTGAGGAGCGCGGCGAGAGTGTCGGTGAGATTGGCGTCGGGCCATGCCCGCGCGAGCGCTGCCGGCGCGGCGCCGGGCGCGGATTGCGCGGCGAGCCGGTTGGCTTCGTCGACCTGCGCGGCGAGTTGTTCCGCGCCGTGCAGATTCATGCCGATGCCGATCACGACCGCGGTCGCGTCAGGCGTGTTCCACGCGGTTTCGATGAGAATCCCGGCGAGCTTGCCGTCGTCGAGCAGGACGTCGTTCGGCCATTTCAGCGCAGGACGCGCGGATGGCGTGAGCGGCAGACGCGCGAGCGCATCGAGGACGGCGGTGCCGATGGCGAGACTCAGACCCGACAGCCCTTCGATCGGCCGCCGCAGCACGCAGCCGACCGACATCAGCAGCGCATTGCCCGGTTCGGCGAGCCACGCGCGCCCGCGCCGCCCGCGACCGGCGGATTGCGAGTACGCGACGCGGACGACGGGTGCAGGCGTGCCGTCGCGTCGCGAGGCGCGCAACTGCTCCAAAACGTCGGCGTTGGTGGAGCCCGTTTCGTCGACGATGTCGATGGTCCAGTCGCGAGCGGGCCGCTCGGCAAGCGTCGCAAGCCGCGAGCGGTCGATGCGCCAGGGCGCGTCGGGGGCGAAGGGGGCGAAAGGAGAGGGGGTCATGGCGGGTATTGTAGCCGTGGGATGCGTGTTCGAAGCCCGTGAAACTCCGCTTCAGCGCGTCTTGTCGCTTGGATACCGCCGCCGTGCATGCAGCGAGTCGAGTACAGTGACGCGGTGCGTCACACGGTAAACCACCAGGTAATTCGGATGAACCACCATCTCTCTGGTATTCGACACCCCCCCGTGACGATCGATGTATGGAACATCCGCTAACGTCCGGACTGCTTCCCTGTTCATCGAAAGTAGATTGTCGGCCGCTTGCGGATCACGCTCTTCAATGTATTCGTAGATTTCCCTGAGTTGTCTCCGTGCGCGCGGCCGCCAATCAACGAGCATTCCGTGCCTTTCGCTTGGCCGCCACGAGCGCATCCATTTCCGCGAATACTTGATCGTTGGGAATCGACGGCTCCGGGTCCGCAAGTGACGCTTCTACCTCCGCGCGGAACCAGGCGTCATACAGTTCAGCCTCTTCGAGCGAATCCGAGTTCGGAAATAAGCGGATCGAGTCGTTTGTCCATTGCGGTTGCACCAGAGTTGTCGAAACCATGATGGCTCAGCGACTCAAGTGCACCGCAACACGGAAATTCCGATCCTTGCGCCTTCCAGCCGAAACCCGCCTGCCACCATCCCCGCGTCCCCCCGACACTCTTCGCTACAATGTCCTCTCCCCTTTAACCGCGTCTCATCGCGCCATCGATCCTTGGACTTCGACACGCCGCCGCGCCTAAGAGTGGAAGCCGGTCTGCAGGGCAAGGTGGTCCGGCTATCGGGCCAGTGGACCGCGCTCGCGCTCGCTCGCGATCGCGCGAAGAGCGGCGTCACGCGGCGTCTGCGCGCCATCGGGCGCGAGGCGATCAGCCAGTGGGATCTGCTTTCCGTCGAGCGGCTCGATCACGTCGGCGGCCAGGCGCTCTGGCGCGTGTGGGGACGCAAGATGCCCGCGACCATCGCGCTGTCCGACACGCAGCGCGAAATCTTCGAGCGCGTCGCGCTGCTCGACGCCGAACGCGAGGAACCCGAAGCCGTCGATCGCGTCGATCCGGTCACGCGGCTCGGCCAGCTCATCTTCGGTTTCTTCGATCACCTGTACGGCGGCCTCGCGATGTTCGGCGCCTTCGTGCTCGATCTCATCGGGCTGGTGCGGCGCCCGCAGCGCATTCCGTGGACGGAAATCTCCGCGAACATCTACAGCGCCGGCGCACAGGCGCTCGCGATCACCGCGCTCGTCGCGTTCCTGATCGGCATCGTGTTGAGCTACTTGTCCGCGCAGCAGTTGCAGGCGTTCGGGGCGAACCAGTACATCGTCAATATTCTCGGGCTTTCCGTGATCCGCGAGCTCGGGCCGGTGCTTTCCGCGATTCTCGTCGCGGGCCGCTCGGGTTCGGCGATCACCGCGCAGATCGGCGTGA
Source organism: Caballeronia sp. NCF2 (assembly GCF_023631205.1). NCBI lineage: Bacteria > Pseudomonadati > Pseudomonadota > Betaproteobacteria > Burkholderiales > Burkholderiaceae > Caballeronia > Caballeronia sp. NCF2. The sequence continues at coordinate 283,394 of NZ_JALQDN010000001.1, forward strand.
TGCGCGTCACCGAAGAACTCGACGCGATGCAGGTCATGGGCATTCCGCATAGCCTGCGCCTCGTGCTGCCGCGCGTGATCGCGCTCGGCATCGCAATGCCGCTGCTCGTCATGTGGACCAACATCATCGCGCTGACGGGCGGCGCGCTCGCGGCGAAGCTCGTGCTGTCCATCGACATGAACTTCTTCATTCGCTCGCTGCCGTCGGTCGTGCCGATCGCGAACCTGTGGATCGGGCTCGGCAAGGGCGTCGTGTTCGGCATGCTGATCGCGCTCGCCGCGTGTCACTTCGGCTTTCGCATCAAGGCGAATTCGCAGAGTCTCGGCGAAGGCACGACGACGTCCGTGGTGACGTCGATCACCATCGTCATTCTCGCGGACGCCGTCTTCGCGATCCTGTTCCAGAACGTCGGACTCTGACCGCCATGTCGACCACGCTCGCCACCGCCGTTCGTCATCAGCCGCCGCCCGTCATCGCGGAACCGGTGATCGAAGTGCGCGATCTCACCAAGCGCTACGGGCGCACGGTGATTCACGAGCATCTGAATCTGGATGTGCGGCGCGGCGAGATCGTCGCGTTGCTCGGCGGTTCGGGCTCGGGCAAGACCACGCTCGTGCGGCAGATTCTCGGCCTCGAGTCGCCGACATCGGGCACCATTCGCGTGCTCGGCGAGGAATGGGCGCAAATGGACGACGAAACCGCGAAGATGCTGCGCACGCGCTCCGGCATGATGTTTCAGCAAGGCGCGCTGTTTTCGTCGCTGACGGTATATGACAACATCGCGCAGCCGTTTCGCGAACTCGGCAAGATTCCCGAGGACCTGATCCGCGAATTCGTGATGCTGAAGCTCGAAATGGTCGGCCTGTCGTGCAAGCACGCGAGCAAGATGCCGTCCGCGTTGTCGGGCGGAATGGTGAAGCGCGTCGGCATCGCGCGGGCGATCGCGCTCGAGCCCGAACTGCTGTTCCTCGACGAACCCACGGCCGGTCTCGATCCGAAGGCATCGGACGAATTCGTCGATCTGATCGCGACGCTGCATCGCGCGCTCGGTCTGACGGTCGTGATGGTCACGCACGATCTCGACACCATGGTCGCGCTGTCCACGCGCGTCGCGGTGCTGGCGGATCATCGCGTGCTCGTCGCGGCGCCGGTGGAAGAGGCGTGCGCGGTGGATCATCCGTTCATCCGCGAGTACTTTCTGGGGCGACGCGGCCGCCGCGCGTTGCAGGCATTGCCGTCCGAGCGCCGCGCGAAGCTGCCGCCGGCCGCGCTCGAAGATGCGCCGATCGCCGTGAACAAGTAAGCGCGAAGCGAGCGCCAAAGGAACCTGCCGATGGAAAACAAATCACACGCGTTCTGGACCGGGCTTTTCACGATCGTGCTCGTGCTGGCCATCGCGTTCGCCGTGTTCTTCTTCAACGTCGATCGCACCGTGCGCGTGCCGTACGATCTGATCGCGCGCACCAACGTGACCGGCCTCTTCACGGACGCGGCCGTGCGCTATCGCGGCCTGGGCGTCGGCAAGGTGCAGTCGATCAGCTTCGACAAGTCGCATCCGGGGCAGATCCGCATCCGCATTGTCGTCGACAAGAACGCGCCGATGACGCATTCCACGTACGCGACGCTCGGCTTTCAGGGCGTGACGGGCATCGCGTTCGTGCAGCTCGACGACACCGGCACCGATACGGCCGCGCTGGCTTCGTCGCCGCAGCACGTCGCCGAAGTGCCGATGCGTCCCGGTCTTTTCGAGCAGTTGCAGCAGCGCGGCGACATCATCCTGAAGAAGTTCGAGCGCCTTTCCGACGACGCCGACAAGTTCCTCTCCGACGACGTGCGCAATCAGCTCATGGCGACGACGAAGAGCCTGCAAACCGCCGCCGACGGCATCGCGACGCTCGCGAGCCAGGTGCAGCCCGCGACGGCGCAGTTGCCGCAGACGCTCAGGCAGATCAACACGACGCTCGCCTCGACGCATCAGCTCGTGCAGAACCTGAATCGTCCGGACGGCCCGCTCGTGTCCAACTTGAACAAGGCGGGCAAGGCCGCCGAAGACGCGGGCGCGGCGCTCGCGGACATGAACGAATCGCTGCGTTTCATCACGGCGCGCGTCGGTTTCGAGGCGTTGCCGCGCTTCTATTCGTTCAGCGACGACGTGAGCGCGGCGGCGCGTTCCGTCGATCGCGCCGCCGACGCGTTCAGCACCAATCCGCGCAGCGTGCTCTTCGGCGCGCCGCAGAAGGAGCCGGGACCGGGCGAGCCGGGCTTCGCGTGGCCGGCGAAAGCGGCGCATTGATCGGGGAAAAGATATGACGGACATCGACATGAAAGGAGCGGTCGCGGCGTTCGCGCTCGGCTGCGCCGCGTTGCTCGCAGGTTGCGGATCGACGTCGACCGCGATGCCGAACGCGCATTACGACCTCGGCGCGATACCGGCTGCCAACGCAAGCGCCAACGCCGCGCCGATGCCGCCGGTCAAAGTGCTCGCGGTGGGCGCGCCGCGCAGTCTCGAAACCGATTCGTTCGCGTATCGGCTGAGCTATGTCGATGCACAGCGCACCGGCAACTATTCGAACAGCCACTGGACGATGCCGCCCGCGCAGTTGCTGACGCAACGCCTGCGCGATGCGCTCGCGGCGCGCGGCCCGGTTCTGTCGGGCGCCGATCCGGTGCGCGCCGTGCCGCTGCTCGAAGTCGAGCTGACGAGCTTCGAACAGGTCTTCGATGCGCCCGAGCAAAGCCGCGGCCTCGTGTCGGTGCGCGCGACGCTCACGCAGCAAGGCCGCGTCGTCGGCCAGCGCAGCTTCGCCGCGAGCGCGCCCGCGCCGAGCGCCGATGCCCCCGGCGGCGCGCGGGCGCTCGCGGCTGCATCGGACGATGTGATCGCGCAACTTTCCGCGTGGCTCGCCGCGCAGCCGCTCTCCGCGTCACGATGATCTTCCGCCCAGCATCGAAGCGTCCGGGCGGCTCATGACGATCAAGCAATGGCAGCGTCGCCCGTCGGCGTTCTCCCGGCAGGCGCTCGCCGCGTATGCGGCGCTCGTCGTCTACGGTTCGCTTTATCCGTTTTCCGGCTGGCGCTCGCTCGGATTGAGCCCGTTCGCGTATCTCACCGATCCGCTGCCGCAATATCTGACCGTTTTCGATGTCGTGACCAACGTGCTCGGCTACATGCCGCTCGGCGCGCTGATCGTGCTCGCGCTCTATCCGCGTCTGCGCGGCACATTCGCGGTCGGCGCGGCGCTCATCGGCGGCGCGCTGCTCTCCGGCGCGATGGAAGCGATCCAGACGTATCTGCCGACGCGCGTCGCCTCGAACCTCGATCTCGCCGCGAACGCGTTCGGCGCGCTCGTCGGCGGCATGCTGATCGCGCCCGCGACGAGCGCGCTGCTCGATCGCGGCCTGTTGCGGCGCATCCGCTTTACGTGGTTCGAACGCGACGCGGCGTATGTGCTCGGGCTGACGGCGCTCTGGCCGTTCGCGGCGATGTTCCCCGCGCCGTATCTCTTCGGCGGCGGCGATCTTCCGCGCGTGCTGTGGGACGAGCTCGACCCGGCGATGCAGGACGCGATTCTCGCGTGGACGCCCGCCGCGTGGGACATCGAAAGCTGGCCGGACCGGCTCGGCGCGCTTCTGCCGGACGACGCCTGGGAAGCGCTGATCACATCGACGAGCCTGTTCGCCGCGCTCGTGCTCGCGACGCTGCTCACGCGGCAGCGCGCGCCACGCATCCGGCTGATGCTCGGCCTGATCGCGATGACGATCTTCGCGAAAGCGGGCGCAAGCTTTCTGCAGTCGCGCGCGGGCCTGACCTTCGACTGGGCGACGGACGGCGCGCTGGAAGGCATCGCCATCGCGACGATCGCGGGCGTGCTGTCGGTCGCGTTGCCGCGCGGCTTGCGCGCGGCGCTCGCGGGCGGGGCGCTCGTGATCTCGCTCGCGCTCATCAATCTGCTGCCGGTGAATCCGTATTTCGACATCGTGCTCGCCGACTGGCGGCAGGGCCGCTATCTGCATTTCAACGGGCTTGCGCACTGGCTCGCGTGGGTGTGGCCGTACGCGGCGCTCGGCTGGCTCGCTTCGGCGGCGGAGCGCGCGTGGCTCGCGCGGCGGCGCGCGCGCAAGGCGGGGCGCTCGGCCTGATACGGCGGGCACGAACATCGCTGGCTATAATCGACCGACACTCTCATCGCACCCGCTCATGGATTCCTTCTACAAGTACCACGTGTTCTTCTGCCTGAACCAGCGCGAAGCCGATGCGGCGCGTCCGAGCTGCGCGAACTGCAACGCGCAGGCCATGCAGGAATACGCTAAAAAGCGCGTGAAAAAACTGGGTCTCGCGGGCGAAGGCAACGTGCGGATCAACAAGGCCGGCTGCCTCGACCGCTGCGAACTCGGGCCGGTCGTGGTCGTGTATCCGGAAGGCACCTGGTACACGTATGTCGATGAAACCGACATCGACGAGATCGTCGATTCGCATCTCGCCAACGGCAAAATCGTCGAACGTCTTCTGATCGATCAACCCGCATGAACGCGCAAACCGAAAAGTTTCTCATCGACGGTCCGGTCGGCAAGATCGAATGCGCGCTCGACAAGACCGACAGCGCGCCGCGCGGCATCGCGCTCGTCGCGCATCCGCATCCGCTTTTCGGCGGCACGATGGACAACAAGGTCGCGCAGACGCTCGCGCGCACGTTCGTCCAGCTCGGCTACACGACGTATCGCTCGAACTTTCGCGGCGTCGGGCAGACGGGCGGCGAGCATGACAACGGCATCGGCGAACAGGACGATCTGCTCGCGCTGATCGATCACATGCGCGCGCAGCCGGGTCAGGCGGACGTGCCGATCGTGCTCGCGGGCTTTTCGTTCGGCACCTTCGTGCTGTCGCACGTCGCGAAGCGCATGCGTGATGCCGGCAAGAACATCGAGCGCATGGTGTTCGTCGGCACGGCGGCGAGCCGCTGGGAAGTCGCGCCCGTGCCCGACACGACGCTCGTGATCCACGGCGAAGTCGACGACACCGTGCCGATTCAATCCGTCTACGACTGGGCGCGGCCGCAGGAACTGCCCGTCGTCGTAATTCCGGGCGGCGAGCATTTCTTCCATCGCAAGCTGCATATCCTGAAGCGCGTGATCGTCGACGCGTGGCGTTGAGCGCATCGCTCGTCATCGATCGGCAAAAGCGGCTAAGCGCAGCCTGAAAAACGTTAAAACGAGCGGCAACCGCGCAGATTCCAAGGAAAACGGAAGCGGCCCGCGCGTATAATGGCGCAGAATTTTTTCACGGATTCCGGCCGCGCGACGTTGCATTCGACGTATCGCGGCCGTCGAAACCCCGGCTTCTGAGAACCGTTTTTGCGTCCGTCTGTCGAACGAGCGCTTTTCGCCGCGGCGCCGCGCGTGCCGCTGTCCTGGCGAAATGCCCGACCGACAGCGACGGTCAGCCTGTTCAACCCGTGCTTCGCCGATCATCCGATCCTCGATCGTCATCGTCGCAGCGTGCTTTTTCCGCCGATCGATCCTATGCGCTTTGTCCCTTCCGGCCTGTCTTTTCCTTCCGTTTCCGTTTCCGCAAAAGCCGTTTTCGTTCTGCCCGCCGTGCTGGCGGCGGCGAGCGCTTTCGCCCAGGTTCCGCCGCCCGACGTGACGGCCCGTTCGTGGGTGCTCGTCGACGCCACCAGCAATCAGGTGCTCGCCTCGGGCAATCCCGATGAGCGCGTCGAGCCGGCATCGCTCACCAAGCTGATGACCGCGTATCTCGTCTTCGATGCGTTGAAGTCGAAGAAGATCAACATGGATCAGACCGTCATGCCGAGCGAGGCCGTGCGCCGCGTGCGCACCGACGAGTCGCGCATGTTCATCGAGGCGAACAAGCCCGTCACCGTGCACGATCTCGTGTACGGCATGATCGTGCAGTCGGGCAACGACGCGGCCATCGCGCTCGCGGAACTCGTCGGCGGCAGCGAAGGCAACTTCGTCACGCTGATGAACGCGGCGGCGAAGCGCATCGGCATGACACACACGAATTTCGCCGATGTGAACGGCATGCCCGATCCGCAGCACTACACGACCGCGGGCGATCTCGCCGTGCTGTCGACGCGCCTGATCCGCGACTTCCCCGAGTACTACAGCATCTTCTCGGTGAAGGACTTCACGTACAACAAGATCAAGCAGCCGAACCGCAATCGCCTGCTGTGGCTCGATCCGACCGTCGACGGCCTCAAGACCGGCCACACGAAGGCCGCCGGCTACTGCCTGATCGCGACCGCGAAGCGTTCGCTCGTCGGCGTGCCCGACGCGAGCCGCCGCCTCGTCGCCGTGATGATGGGCGAGCCGAAAGAACACAACCGCGTGCAGGACAGCCTGAAGATGCTGAACTACGGCTACACCGCGTACGACGCGCTGCGTCTGTACAAGGCGAATCAGGTGATCGATTCGCCGCGCGTGTACAAGGGCGCGGCCGACAACGTGCAGGCGGGCGTCACGACGGATCAGTACATCACCGTGCCGAAGGGCTTGGGCGAGAAGGTCAAGCCAACGGTCACGCACGACAATCTGATCGTCGCGCCGATCAAGAAGGGCCAGCAGATCGGCAGCGTCAAGATGATGGCCGATGGCAAGGAAGTCGCGCAGTTCCCGCTCGTCGCGTTGCAGGATGTGCCGGAAGCGGGCATCTTCGGCCGCCTGTGGGATTCGGCGCTGCTCTGGTGGCAAAAGCGTAAGTAAGGAGCCTGTGATGAGCCAAGCCGAAGCATTCGATCCGACGGTCTATCTGAACGGCGAGTGGGGACCGCTTTCCGAAGCGCGCATTCCCGTGCTCGATCGCGGTTTCATCTTCGGCGACGGCGTGTACGAAGTCGTGCCGCTCTACGCGCAAGCCGACGGCGCGCGTCTGCCGTTCCGCCTGAAGCAGCATCTGGCGCGGCTCGATCGCAGTCTCGGCAAGATTCGCATCGGCAATCCGTTCGATGACGCCGGCTGGCGCGCGCTGATCGATCGCGTCATCGCGGAGAACGCCGGCGCGGGCGATGCGCTCGTCTACATCCAGGTGACGCGCGGCGTCGCCAAACGGCGCGGGCACGCGTTCCCGGCGGGAATCGTGCCGACCGTGTTCGTCATGCTCGGCCAGCTCGTGTTCCCGAGCGCGGCGGATCGCGCGCGCGGCGCCGTCGCCGTCACCGCCGAAGACAAACGCTGGCTGCATTGCGACATCAAATCGGTCTCGTTGCTCGGCAACGTGCTGATGGCGCAGCACGCCGCCGAAAACGACGCGCTCGAAACCATTCAGTTGCGCGACGGCTTGCTTACCGAGGGTTCGTCCTCAAATGTGTGGATCGTGAAGGGCGGCACGCTGCTGGGCGCGCCGCGCGGACCGCGCATTCTCGAAGGCATCCGCTACGGGCTCATCGAGGAACTGGCGCGCGAGGCGGGTATCGCGTTCGAGGAGCGCGACATCACCGAAGCAGAATTGCGTTCGGCGGACGAAGTCATGATCAGCTCGGCGACGAAAGAAGTCATGCCGGTCACGACGCTCGACGGCAAGAGCGTCGGCGACGGCCGCCCCGGTCCGGTCTATGCTGCACTGTACGACGCCTACCAGCGGGCCAAAGCGCGCGAGTTCGCCGAAGAGGCCAAGCGCGGCAAGTGAAGGAGAAAGTCATGACTGACAAGCCACAAGCCACCGATCCGACCGACAGCGCCAAGCACAGCGCCGACGAGCTGTTCGATTTTCCCTGCGATTTCCCGATCAAGGTGATGGGCAAGACGCATCCGGAATTCCACGACACGATCGTCGATGTGCTCAAGGCTTTCGACAAGGATTTCGACGCGTCGCGTGTGGAGTCGCGCCCGTCTTCGGGCGGCAACTACACCGGTCTCACCTGCACCGTGCGCGCGCAGAATCGCGCGCATCTCGACGATATCTATCGCGCGCTCACCGGCCATCCGATGGTCAAGGTAGTGCTTTGATCTTGCCCGCGGGCGCATCGCACACCGCCGGCGTGCGCTCGTAGAGCAGCCTGAACTGCTCCGCTTCCTCGAAAACCCACTCCCTGAACGCGTGGACGCGCTTCGTCTGAAGCAGCGCGGTCGGGCACACGAAGTAATACTTCCACGGACTCGGCCCTTCGACATTGAAAAGCCGCACGAGCCGTCCCGCGATGATTTCCTGCATCGCGAGCGAACGGCGCACGAGCGCGATGCCCTGACCGTCGATCGCCGCCTGCAGCAAATTCGACGAATCCTCATACAAGACGCCGCGCTTCGGTTCGGGCAGATCGGTGAGTCCCGCGGCGTCGAACCACGGACGCCAGAGCTCGTCGTCCGAGCGCAGAAGCGGCAGCTTTTCCAGATCGCGCGGCACGCGGGGCAGCGCGCCGCCGCGAAAGTTCGGTGAGCACGCCGGGAAAAAAACCTCGTCGAGCAATTCCTCGGTGTGCAGACCCGCGTACTTGCCGTAGCCGAAACGCAGCGCCACGTCCGCGTCGTCGCGGTTGAAATCGATGAGCGAGGCCGTCGTCAGCAGTTCGAGATCGATATCCGGATGCTGCTCGATGAATCTGCCGACGCGCGGCGTCAGCCAGCGGGCGGAAAACGACGGAATCGTCGATACGATCAGCCGCCGGTCGCGATCGCCGGAGCGGATGCGGCGCGTCGATTCCGCCAGCGCGACGAGCGCCGAGCGCACTTCCGCTGCGTACTGCCGGCCGCGATCGGTGAGACGCACGCGTTTGCCGTCGCGCGCGAACAGCGACACGCCGAGCTCCGACTCCAGCGCGCGAATCTGATGACTGACCGCGCCGTGCGTGACGAAAAGCTCGTCGGCGGCGCGGGAAAAGCTCTCGTGACGGGCGGCGGCTTCGAAGGCGCGCAGCGCGTTCAGGGCGGGAAGCTGGCGGAGGTCCATATGGATTGTCGGCGGTGTCGTTGTCAATACAGCTCACATAGCAGTGAAAATTGATCGTTTTGCCTGATGCCTTGTCACGCCTAGGATTGTAGTCATCGAAACGTTCCCTTGGCGGAGTGGATCATGCGAGAAATATCAACAAGCGTCACCTTCGAAATCAAGCCCGGCGAAACCGTGCCGATGAGAATTGCGCGCGGCACGCGTCTCATGGTCCACGGCAGTCCCGTCTGGGCGACGCGAAGCAACGACATCGAGGATTACTGGCTCGTGCCCGGCGACAATCTCAAGCTGCGCGAGCGCGAGCGGCTCTGGCTTTCCGTCGAGGGCGACCGTCCGGCCTATGTCGTCTTCACGATCCTGCCGCGCTGCGACGAACGCGCGATGCACTGGGTTTCGACGCGCATCGAGCGTCTCGCGCAGCGGTTGCGCTCCGGATGGAGAACCGTCTGACCCCAAGTATTCGCATTTGCCATCGAAGGCATGCGAATTCACCATCGGCGGGCATGGGGCTATTTCGGTAAACTACCGGCACCATGTTCGCTACACCGCTCGCCATCCCACAAGCAATCCACGACGCGCCCGCCACCGTGCTCAGTTCCGGTGACTTTCCGGTCGCGTTGCGCTGGCGCGGTCTCGAACCGTACAGCCAGAGCTTCGACGCGATGCGCGCCTTCACCGACGCCCGCACGCCCGAAACACAGGACGAAATCTGGCTCGTCGAGCATCCGCCCGTCTTCACGCTCGGTCTCGCGGGGGATCCGGCGCATCTGCTGCTCGCCGAAAGCGGCATTCCGCTCGTCAAGGTGGATCGGGGCGGACAGATCACGTATCACGGGCCGGGGCAGATCGTCGCTTATCTGCTGATCGACCTGCGCCGCCGCAAGCTCATGGTGCGCGAGCTAGTGCGGCGCATCGAAGAGGCCGTGATCGAAACCCTCGCGACGTATAATCTCGCGACCGACCGCAAGGCCGGCGCGCCGGGCATTTACGTGGCGCGGCATCCTCAAGGCGCGAACGATCGTACGCAGGCGCATGAAGGCGCGAAGATCGCCGCGCTCGGACTCAAGATTCGCAACGGCTGCAGTTATCACGGCGTGAGCCTCAATGTGCGAATGGACCTGCAGCCGTTCCTCGCAATCAACCCGTGCGGCTACGCGGGGCTCGAAACGGTCGACATGGCGACGCTCGGCGTCGCGGCCGACTGGCGCGACGTAGCTCTCGTGCTGGCCGAACGGCTGGCACTTCAAATCGGCGGCCTCCCCGCAATTGCCGCTGCAACAACCGGATCGACCGAATGACTGACGCAACCGCAAACCTGGCTGGCGACACCGCCGCTTCTGCTTCGTCGCCCGCCGCTTACGACGCCACTGCAAAGCAGAAGGCACAGGCGAAGACATCGCGCATTCCGATCAAGGTCATTCCGATCGAGAAGCTGAAGAAGCCGGAGTGGATTCGCGTACGCACCGCGACGGGCAACTCGCGCTTCAACGAGATCAAGAAGATCCTGCGCGAGCACAGTCTTCATACGGTTTGCGAGGAAGCGAGCTGCCCGAACATCGGCGAATGCTTCGGCAAGGGCACCGCGACGTTCATGATCATGGGCGACAAGTGCACGCGCCGCTGTCCGTTCTGCGATGTCGGACACGGCCGCCCCGATCCGCTCGACGCCGACGAGCCGCTGAATCTCGCGCGCACCATCGGCGCGCTGAAGCTGAAATACGTGGTGATCACGTCCGTCGATCGCGACGATCTGCGCGATGGCGGCGCCGCGCACTTCGTCGAGTGCATCAGGCAGGTTCGCGAGCATTCGCCGGAAACGCGCATCGAAATTCTGACGCCGGACTTCCGCGGGCGTCTGGATCGCGCGATCGGCATTCTGACCGCCGTGCCGCCCGATGTGATGAACCACAACCTCGAAACGGTGCCGCGTCTCTACAAGGAAGCGCGCCCGGGTTCGGATTATCACCATTCGCTGAAGTTGCTGAAGGACTTCAAGGCGCTGCATCCGGAAGTCGCGACGAAATCGGGCCTGATGGTGGGTCTCGGCGAAACGGAAGAGGAAATTCTTCAGGTGATGCGCGACCTGCGCGCCCACGACGTCGACATGCTGACGATCGGGCAGTATCTGCAGCCTTCGGAGCATCATCTGCCGGTGCGGGCGTACGTGCATCCGGATACCTTCAAGATGTACGAGGAAGAGGCGTACAAGATGGGCTTCACGCACGCGGCGGTCGGCGCGATGGTGCGCTCGAGCTATCACGCGGATGTGCAGGCGCATGGGGCGGGCGTGGTTTGACGCCGGTTTTGCCCTTCCGCTGAGAGAAAGCCCACCGGAGACGGTGGGTTTTTTGTTTCTCGTAATCGAGGCGCTAACCGTCCAGAACCCCGGACGCCCGCATTCCGGATTTCCGGAATCCCGGATTCGAAGCCGCCAGCCGCTCAGAAAACTCCCATAGAATCATCGGCTTAAGCGAAACTTAAACCTGGCATTGCCCTTGCGATACAAACGGCACGGCCCATGAGCCGCCCATAAAAGTCAAGGAGACAAGCCGATGACCCCTCTCGCATCCAAACGTCCCTGATCCGTCGACGAAGCGGCTATCGCCCATCGACGCGTTCAGACGTGCCCACACACGCCCGCCCCGCGTCAACGCTCGCCGCTGGCCGTACTTCCGCCAACTGCTTGTTATCGCCTGGAAACATCGTGAAAAAACCCATCCATAAAGTCCTGTACGTGCAGGTGATCGTCGCGATCATCATCGGCATCGCGCTCGGGCACTTCTATCCCTCGCTCGCCACCGACATGAAGCCGCTCGGCGACGGGTTCATCAAACTCATCAAGATGGTCATCGGCCCGATCATCTTCTGTACCGTCGTGACCGGCATCGCCGGCATGGAAGACATGAAGAAGGTCGGCCGCGTCGGCGGCAAGGCGCTGCTGTACTTCGAAGTCGTGTCGACGTTCGCGCTGATCCTCGGTCTCGCCGCGACGCACCTCCTGCGGCCGGGCGTCGGCTTCAACGTCGATCCTTCGACGCTCGACCACAAGGCCGTCGATTCCTTCGCGACGAAGGCGCACGGCCAGAGCACGGTCGATTTCTTCCTGCACATCATCCCGGACACGCTGGTGTCGGCGTTCGCGCAGGGCGAAATCCTCCAGATCCTGCTGATCGCGCTCCTGTTCGGCGCGGTGCTCGCGCATATCGGCGAGCGCGGCAAGGTCGTGACGACGTTCATCGAAGGTCTGTCGAGCATCCTGTTCGGCATGGTCGGCATCATCACGAAGCTCGCGCCGATCGGTGCGTTCGGCGCGATGGCGTTCACCATCGGCAAGTACGGCATCGGTTCGCTGCTGCCGATGCTCAAGCTCATCGGCACGTTCTATCTGACGTCGATCGTCTTCGTCGTCGTGGTGCTCGGTGCGATCGCGCGCATGGTGGGCTTCAACATCCTGAAGTTCATCGCGTACATCAAGGAAGAAATGCTGATCGTGCTCGGCACGTCGTCGTCGGAAGCCGCGCTGCCGCAACTGATGCTCAAGCTCGAAAAGCTCGGCTGCTCGCGTTCGGTCGTGGGTCTCGTCGTGCCGACAGGCTACTCGTTCAACCTCGACGGCACCAACATCTACATGACGATGGCCGTGCTGTTCATCGCGCAGGCGACCAACACCGATCTCTCGTGGGGCCAGCAACTGACGCTGCTCGCCGTGACGATGCTCACGTCGAAGGGCGCTTCGGGCGTGACCGGCGCAGGCTTCATCACACTGGCCGCGACGCTCGCCGTCGTGCCGACGATTCCGCTCGCGGGCATGGTGCTGATTCTCGGCATCGACCGCTTCATGTCGGAATGCCGCGCGCTGACGAACATCGTCGGTAACGGCGTGGCGACGGTCGTCGTGTCGGCATGGGAGAAGGAGCTGGATCGCAGCAAGCTGAAGGCGGCGTTGTCGCGCGATGTCGACGTGACCGACGCCGAAGAAGCGAAGTCGGTCTGAATCCGCACTGAAGCCGGAAGCGATCATGCAAGCGGCGAAGCCTCAGTCCGCGAGTGCTTCGCCGCAGTCGTTTCCGGCGCCTGATTCGCCACAAGCCTATGACACAATGGCAGATCCTCTTTCGCGGGAATCTGCTCACGTGTCGCGCCGCATCGTCGTGTTCTTCGCGCTTCTCGCCGCGCTCGTGGCGTGCTGCGCGCTCACGTGGCATCTCGCGTGGCAAAGCGGCATCGACGAGTTGAGGCTCAACGCCGCCGCGCGCGTCGATCGCACGACGAACACGCTCAAGAGCACGCTCGACCGCTACGAATATCTACCTTATCTGCTGTCGCGGCATCCGGTCGTGCAGGACGCGCTCGATCATCCGGATCGTGCGAACGTCGAGCGCGCGAACCGTTATCTCGAAGACCTCAACGCGCGCTCGCACGCCACCGTCACGTATCTGATTCGCGCAAACGGCATCGCGGTTGCCGCGAGCAACTGGAACGCGACGGACAGTTTCGTCGGCGTGGACTACAACTTCCGGCCGTATTTCATCGACGCGATGAAGGGCAGCACCGGCCGTTTCTTCGGCATCGGGACGATCTCGACCGAGCCCGGCTACTACATCTCGCAACCGGTCTATCGCGAGGGCACGAAAGAGATCATCGGCGTCGCGGTCGTGAAGCTGAATCTCGAATGGCTGCAAGGCGCGGATGCATCCGAGCCGCTCATCGTCACCGACGATCACGGCGTCATCTTTCTCTCGTCCGTGCCCGCGTGGAAATATCACACGGTGCGGCCGCTGCCGCAGAACGTCGAGGCGTCCGTCTATGCGACGCGCCAATACGCGCAACAGGCGATCACGCCGCTGCCGATGACTATCGTAAAGACGCTCGAGGGCGGCGCGCAGATCGTGCGCGTCGGCGGCGGCGGGCGAGACGGACACCATGCGCCGGCGTTTCTCGCGACGCATCGCTCCATCGGCGAACCCGACTGGCAACTGATCACGATGGCCGCGCTCGATCCCGTCGAGAGCGGCGCGCAGATCGCGGTCATCGTCACCGCGCTCGTATTCGTCTCGCTGTGCCTGCTCGCGTTCTACTGGCGCATGCGGCGCGCGCGCGTGCGCGAGATGATCCGCAGCCGGGAGATGTTGCAGACCGCGTATGCCGAATTGAATCAACGCGTCGCGGAGCGCACGGCGGATTTATCGGAAGCGAACGCGCAACTCACGAAGGAAGTGAACGAGCGCACGCGCGCCGAACAGGATCTGCGCGCCGCGCACGACGAGCTCATTCAGGCGAGCAAGCTCGCCGCGCTCGGCCAGATGGCGGCGGGCATCACGCATGAACTGAATCAGCCGCTCGCCGCGTTGCGCAGTTTTTCCGACAACACTCGCGTGCTGATCGATCGCGGCGATCAGGCGGCGGCGCGCGAGAATCTCGAAGCGATCGCGTCGCTGACCGAGCGCATGGGCAACATCACGAATCAGCTGAAGTTGTTCGTCACGAAGGCGCGGCCGAAGAATGCGCGCGCCGACGTCGCGCGGGCGCTGCGCCAAGTGTTCTCGATGCTGCGTCCGCGCATGAAGAACGTCGTCATCGATATCGCGCCGGAACTCGCCGAAGGCAGCGCGCCGATCTTCGTGCGTTGCGAGGACTTGCGGCTGGAGCAGGTGCTCATCAACTTGATCGGCAACGCGCTCGATGCGGTCGCGTCGTGTGACAGGCCGCGCATCGTCATCGAACTGAATGGCCACGCGGATACGATCGAGCTCATCGTGCGCGACAATGGTCCCGGCATTCCCGTCGATGCGCTGCCGAAACTCTTCGAGCCGTTCTTCACGACGAAGGAAATGGGGCAGGGACTGGGCCTCGGGCTTGCGATTTCATCGGCGATCGCGCGCGATTACGGCGGCACGCTCGTCGCGCGCAATCGCGAGGCGCCGATCGTCGCGGACGGTCCCGAAGGCGGCACCCAGGCGGACGCCGATCATTCGCACGGCGCGGAGTTCGTGCTGACTTTGCGGCGCGCTTGAAAACACAGTTGGAGCAACACATGACCACCGGTTTGCAGGTGATCTTCATCGAGGACGACGAACTCGTGCGCCGCGCGAGCGTGCAGAGCCTGCAACTCGCGGGCTTCGACGTGATCGGGCACGGCAGCGTCGAATCCGCCGCGCGCGCGATCGACGCGAGTTTCCCCGGCGTGATCGTGAGCGATATCCGCTTGCCCGGCGCGAGCGGCCTCGATCTGCTCGCGCAATGCCGCGAGCGTGCGCCCGAAGTGCCGGTCATTCTCGTCACCGGCCACGGCGACATCTCCATGGCCGTGCAGGCGATGCGCGACGGCGCCTACGACTTCATCGAAAAGCCGTTCGCGTCCGAGCGCCTGATCGAAGCGGTGCGCCGCGCGCTGGAGCGCCGCACGCTCGTGCTCGAGAATCAGGCGCTGCGGCGCGAGCTGGCGGGCGCGGGGCAGAGCCGCATCATCGGGCGCAGTCTCGCGATCGAGCAGGTGCGCCGGCTGATCGCGAACATCGCGCCGACGGATGCCTCCGTGCTCATCAACGGCGATACGGGCGCGGGCAAGGAACTCATCGCGCGCAGCCTGCACGACATGTCGCCGCGTCGCGACAAGCCGTTCATCGCGGTGAATTGCGGCGCGCTGCCGGAGCAGATGTTCGAATCGGAGATGTTCGGCTACGAGGCCGGCGCGTTTACGGGCGCGCAGAAGCGGCGTATCGGCAAGCTGGAACACGCGTCGGGCGGCACGCTCTTTCTCGATGAAATCGAGAGCATGCCGCTGTCATTGCAAGTGAAACTGCTGCGCGTATTGCAGGACGGCGTGCTGGAGCGGCTCGGCTCGAATCAGCCGGTGCGCGCGAATCTGCGCGTCGTCGCGGCGGCGAAGGGCGACATGAACGAACTCGTCGCCGATGGCACGTTCCGACGCGACTTGCTGTATCGGCTGAACGTGGTGACGATCACGCTGCCGCCGCTCAACGAGCGGCGCGAAGATATCGTGCCGCTCTTCGAGCATTTTCTGCTCGATGCGGCCGTGCGCTACGAGCGGCCCGCGCCGCTCATCACGGATCGTCAGCGCGCCGAACTGATGCAGCGCGACTGGCCGGGCAACGTGCGCGAGTTGCGCAACGCGGCGGATCGCATGGTGCTCGGCATTCTCGACGACAGCGGTGCGGCGGCGGCGCTCGACACATCGACGCAATCGCTCAAGGAACGCACCGAGCAGTTCGAGCGCGCGGTGATCGGGCAGGCGCTGGAGCAGTGCGGCGGCGCGGTCGCGGTGGCGGCTGATCGGCTGCAGCTCGGCAAGGCGACGCTGTACGAGAAGATCAAGCGATACGGAATCGTCGTGAAAGGCGATTCGTCCGAGCGATAAAAAAGCCCGCTGGTTGTCGCCAGCGGGCTGCGTGTTTCGCGTAAAGGCGTTCAGGCCGAACCGAGCGCCTTGTCGAGCAGTTGATCCAGTTCCGCGAACGTCGGCTCGCCGACATAGCGCTTCAAAATCTTCCCGTTCTTGTCGATGACGAAGGTCGTCGGCGTCAGTTGCACGTTGCCGAACTGCTTGGCAGCGCTGCCGTCGTCCATCGCGACCTTGAACGGCAACTTGCGCGTCTGCGCGTAGTTGTTGACGTACATCGGCGCGTCGTAGTTCATCGCGACCGCGACGAACTCCAGGCCGCGGCCCTTGAATTTGTTGTACGTGTCGATCATCTGCGGCATTTCCTTCATGCATGTCTCGCAGCTCGTCGCCCAAAAATTGACGAGATAGACCTTGCCCTTCAGATCGCCCGACGTCGAAATCTTCTGTCCCGAAAGCAGCGTGAAGGTCGCGTCCGGCACTTTCTGCTGGCCGCCGAAGGCGAAATACCCGGTGCAGGCGATCACGCCCGCGACGAGCGCCATCACGATGTAACGCAGCGGACTCTTCGCGCGCGTGGATGTTTCTTGCGTGGCTTGGGACATGGGAACCTCGGATGGCGCTCCGGCGAACGGAACGGAGACTGCTGCGTATTTTAGCGCCAATTTCGGGATGCGTTCGTGACGCGCCGATAAGCCCGGCATCGCAGCGCGATAATGATGGTTTTCACGCAGCGATTCCTCATGAAACGAGTTTTCCCCGTGTTTCCTGTCCGTTTGCGGCGCGCGGCCGCGCGCTTTCTTCCGAATATTGCTTCCGCCAACAAGCTGATGTGCGCAACTGTCACATGCGGCGCATTGCTCGCGTGCACGCCCTCATACGACTGGCGCACCGTGACGAACAACGACGACGGCTACGAAGTGACGCTGCCCGCGAAGCCGCGTTCCGAGGAGCGCAAGATCGACATCGCAGGCCGGTCGATGACGATGCACATGCAGACCGCAGAAGCCGGCGACGCCGTGTTCGCCGTCGGCACGGTCGTGCTGCCGAGCGCCGATCCGCAATTGCAGCGCGCGACACTCGATTTCCTCCAGCAAGGTCTCGCGCGCAACGTGAATGCGAAGCCCGAGGCGCGTGCGACGCAGATCGACCTCGCGGCGGGCGGACGCGTGTTGGGCAGCGAGATCGAGGTGAAGGGCGAAGGCGGGGAGAAGCGCGAGTCGCGGACGATTCACGCGCGCTTCGTGGCGCGCGGCGCGCACGTCTATCAACTGGCGATCGTGTCAGACAAGACGACGCCGACCGAGCAGGCCGAGCAGTTCTTTTCGTCGTTCAAACTGTTTTAGAGGAAGGCCTCGAATTCTGCAGGCACTAACTTAAGAAGTGTCTTAGTGTGTCGGAAATAGCCGAAGTTCCTTCAGAAGTTTACGCGCTAATTCTCGGATTCATATGGACTTTTTGCGCTATCCACAATGTCTGTGGATAACTTTGTGGAAAACAGTGTGTGGTAGCGCTCAAAAGCCCGACTCACGCGGTTTACGTTAGTTTGCCTTCGTTCGCGGCAAGTTAAATAATTCAATAAAATCAATGGTCTGTGAAATGTGGCCAAAACCGGGGTTTGATCAGACGAAGGACCGCCCCGGATCGCTTCAGTGTGCATAAGTCAAGTCTTGACAAGTAATTTTCCGCTTAGCATCGCGCGGACCACCCCGCGTCCGCGCTGGCTTCAGGCGATCGACAGCGCCCGGCGGTACTGAACGGCTTCCGCGACATGGGACGCGTCGGGCATATCGGCGCCGGCGAGATCCGCGATCGTCCGCACGACCTTCAGCACGCGGTAGTACGCGCGCGCGGACCAGCCGAAGCGCTCGCCCGCAGCGCGCAGCAAGGCTTCGCCGGCGGAATCGGGGCGGCAGACGGCGTCGGCTTCGCGGCCGTCGAGATCGCGGTTGATCTTGCCCTGACGCTGCGTCTGTATGTCGCGGGCCGCCGCGACCCGCGCCGCGACGACGGCGCTCGACTCGCCGCGCTCGGTGCCGCGCGCCGACAGTTCCGCGGGCGAGAGCGCCGGCAACTCGATCTGAATGTCGATGCGATCCATCAGCGGACCCGACAGCTTGCGCAGATAACGCGCGGCGACATCGGGCGAGCAGCGGCAGCGCGCGCTCGGGTCGCCGCGCCAGCCGCACGGACATGGATTCATCGCGGCGACGAGCTGGCAGGCCGCCGGAAATTCCGCCTGCTGTGCGGCGCGCGAAATCGTGATCTGGCCGACTTCGAGCGGCTCACGCAGGGTTTCCAGCACTTTTCGGTCGAATTCGGGCAGCTCGTCGAGAAACAGGACGCCGAGATGCGCGAGCGTGATCTCGCCCGGCTGCGGCGGATTGCGCCCGCCGACGAGCGCCGCCGCGCTCGCCGAATGATGCGGCGCGCGGAACGGCCGTCGCCGCCACTGCTCGGGCGTAAAGCCGAGCGAACTCGCCGAAAGGATCGCGGCGGAGGTGAGCGCTTCGTCGTCGTTCATCGGCGGGAGCAGGCCGGCCAGGCGCGCGGCGAGCATCGACTTGCCCGCGCCGGGCGGACCGACCATCAGCAGATGATGACCGCCCGCAGCCGCCACTTCGAGCGCGCGGCGGGCGGCGGGATGGCCGATGACATCGGCGAGATCCGCGGACGGCGCGGCTGTCGAGGGAAGCGGAGCGGCTTGCACGGGTCGCAGACGGGCGTCGGGGACATCGTTCA
The DNA here is from genome assembly GCF_023631205.1 of Caballeronia sp. NCF2. Classification (NCBI taxonomy): domain Bacteria; kingdom Pseudomonadati; phylum Pseudomonadota; class Betaproteobacteria; order Burkholderiales; family Burkholderiaceae; genus Caballeronia; species Caballeronia sp. NCF2. The sequence continues at coordinate 302,398 of NZ_JALQDN010000001.1, forward strand.
GATGCGCGCAGAGCGTGGGCAAGTCCGCCGCGCCGAAGACCTCGATGCCCGGCACGAGCGCCGCTTCCGCCGCGCTTGCGAGCGGCACGTAGATTTCGGGGATTGGCGGGGCTGCATCGCGCATCGATGCATAGTGGCGCGCCGCGCCGCAGACCATTGCGAACGCGCCGCGCATCGGACGCAGCGCGCCGGTCAGCGAAAGCTCGCCCGCGAACTCGCGATGTTCGAGCGCTGCGGCCGGAATCTGTCCGCTCGCGGCCAGAATGCCGAGCGCGATCGGCAGATCGAAGCGGCCGCTTTCCTTCGGAAGATCGGCGGGTGCGAGATTGACGGTGATTCTGCGGACGGGGAAATCGAAGCCGCAGTTCTGCAGCGCGGCGCGCACGCGCTCGCGGCTTTCGCGGACTTCGAGATCGGGCAGACCGACGATGGAAAACGACGGCAACCCGTTGGCGAGATGGACTTCGACGACGACTTCGGGCGCGCGCCCAGGAGCGGGCGCGCGGCTGCGTACCACGGCAAGCGACATGATTTCACCTGAAACGGCGCATGGACCGCGCCGGCAATAAAACTAGAAACTCACGGCTCGCTAGCCGAGGTACGCGATAGGCAGTGCTGGCGCCTCAGTCTTGCGCGGCCGTGTTTCCGCCCGCGAGACGCTGCTCCAGCTGCGCGACGCGCTTTTCGAGTTCTTCGAGACGAGCGCGCGTGCGGACGAGCACTTGCGTCTGCGTGTCGAATTCCTCGCGCGTCACGAGATCGAGCTTCGAAAAGCCCTGCGAGAGCATCGCCTTCATATTCCGTTCGACGTCTTTCGCGGGCGAATTCTTGAAGAGATCGCTCATCTTCTGCTGCAAATCGTTGAAAACGTCGTTGGGCTGCTTCATCGTTTCTCCCTTCTTGCACAAAAAAAGTGCATTCATTGTTAGGTCAGTGCCCCGAATTATCGAATGTTCGATATTGGTGCGCGCCGCCGAATGCGCGAACGCGCGTCGAAGCACCTTTGAGGCGCCGCGATTTTAGCGCCGCCGCGCGCTCGCGTTGTCCGCCCATGCCCCTTTTTGCGGGACCTCTGGACCACTCTAGCAATGAACCTACCCCGACGCCAGCACGCGCGGCCCGCGTTAGCCGTTCGGCCGACCCTTCGTGCGATTGTTTCGCGAAATCGCGCAAAGCCGCATGGATGCTCGCATGGCATACGAGTTGCATAAGTGGCGCGACCTTTTCTGCACGCTTCAATGGACGGCATCGAAGGATCAGCACACCACAGCGAGGGATACATGAAGCTCATTACCGCAATCATCAAGCCGTTCAAGCTGGACGAAGCGCGTGAAGCGCTCTCGGCCATCGGCGTCTCGGGCATCACCGTGACCGAGGTGAAAGGCTTTGGCCGACAGAAGGGGCACACCGAGCTGTATCGGGGCGCGGAGTACGTCGTCGACTTTCTGCCGAAAGTGAAGATCGAGGCGGCCGTCTCGGACGACATCGTCGATCAGGCGATCGAAGCCGTCGAACGCGCCGCACGCACGGGAAAAATCGGTGACGGAAAGATCTTCGTCACCTCAATCGAACAGGTGATCCGCATCCGCACCGGCGAGACCGGCGCCGACGCGCTCTAACAAGAAATTGGCGATAAGAGGAACCAGAAGAATGCGTAACTTTTTGATGTCACTGTTGGTGGCGGGCGCGCTGATCGGCGCGAATGTCGGCACCGCTCTCGCTCAGGATGCGTCCGCTCCGGCCGCAGCCTCGGCACCCGCTGCAAGCGCGCCCGAAAGCGCCAACACGGCGATGGCGTCGTCGGCTCAGGCGGCATCGGCGGCAGAAGCCGCGTCCGGCGCATCCGCCGCGTCCGATGCCGCGCCGGCCGCACCGACCGAGCCGGTCATGGTCGATTCGTCGAAGATCAGCTCCGGCGACACCGCGTGGATGCTGACTTCCGTGGCGCTCGTGCTGTTCATGACGATTCCCGGCCTCGCGCTCTTCTACGCGGGCATGGTCCGCAAGAAGAACGTGCTCGCGACGGTCATGCAGAGCTTCGCGATCTGCTGTCTCGTGACGATCCTCTGGACGGTCGTCGGCTACAGCATCGCGTTCACGCCGGGCGGCTCGTTCCTCGGCGGCTTCTCGCGCGTGTTCCTGCACGGCATGGCCTACATCAAGGGCGACAAGGCGACGACGCTTACCGTCAGCCATCTGGCCGTGACGATCCCCGAGTCGGTCTATTTCGCATTCCAGTTGACGTTCGCGATCATCACCCCGGCGCTCATTACCGGCGCGTTCGCGGATCGCATGAAGTTCTCGGCGATGCTCGTGTTCATGGCGCTGTGGTCGCTGATCGTCTACTCGCCGATCGCGCACATGGTCTGGGAACCTACCGGCTGGCTCGCATCGGCTGGCGTGCTCGACTTCGCGGGCGGCACGGTGGTTCACATCAACGCCGGTATCGCGGGTCTGATGTGCTGTCTCGTGCTCGGCAAGCGCGTCGGCTATGGCCGCGAAGTGATGGCGCCGCACAACCTCGTGCTCTCGCTGATCGGCGCATCGATGCTGTGGGTGGGCTGGTTCGGCTTCAACGCGGGTTCGGCAGTGGCGGCTGACGGCCGTGCCGGTTTCGCGATGCTCACGACGCAGATCGCCACCGCGTTCGCCGCATTCGGCTGGATGTTCGCGGAGTGGATCACGAAGGGCAAGCCGTCGGTGCTCGGCATCATCTCGGGCGCGGTTGCGGGTCTGGTGGCCGTGACGCCGGCGTCGGGTTTCGTCGGCGTGACGGGCGCGATCGTGATCGGCATTGTCGCGGGCGTGGTCTGCTTCTGGTCGGCGACGTGGCTCAAGCACAAGTTCAACTACGACGACTCGCTCGACGCGTTCGGCGTGCACGGCGTGGGCGGGATCATCGGCGCGCTGCTGACGGGCGTGTTCGCGGTGAAGGACATCGGCGGCTTCGACGGCAGCGTGCTCGTGCAGGCGAAGGGCGTGCTCGTCACGCTCGTCTACAGCGGCGTCGTCAGCTTCGTTTTGCTGAAGATCATCGACATGACCATGGGCCTGCGCGTCACGGAAGAACAGGAACGCGAAGGTCTCGACGTCACGCTGCACGGCGAGCACGTCGAGTAAGTCTTACGCCGCAACCGGCGCGCCGCGAGAGCGCGTAGGCTGCGAGCAAGGAACGAGCGCAGCGACTTCGCCCGCCTTATGGCGGGCATTTTTTTTGGTGCGCCATTTCCGTCCGGGTTTCGTCGAAGGCGGCGGCCAAACCTATTGAAGCGACAGGCGGAAAAGTGCGTGGAAGCGGCGCGGCGCGGGCCGCAAAACCTTGTCAATTGGCGGTTGATACCCATTTAGGCAAAGCAATTGCTCTACAATCTTTTGTCTTCTTCCGCGAGTAATACATGGTTCCGCACCTTGTTACGGCGTTAAGTGGCCCGCTGCTCGATCTCGAGCGGAAAATCCTCGAGGCCATGCCCGCCATCGAGCGCTGGTTCCGGCTCGAATGGCAGGAGCACACGCCGCCGTTCTACTGTTCCGTCGATCTGCGCAACGCGGGGTTCAAGCTCGCGCCCGTCGACACCAATCTCTTTCCCGGCGGTTTCAACAATCTGCCGCAGGAAGTGTTGCCGCTCGCGGTGCAGGCAGCGATGGCGTCCATCGAAAAAATCTGCCCGGACGCGAAGAATCTGCTCGTCATTCCCGAGCGCCATACGCGCAACGCGTTCTATCTCGAGAACGTCGCGCGCCTCGCGCTCATCATGCGGCAAGCGGGGCTCAACATCCGCTTCGGCACGCTGGACGAGAATATCCACGGTCCTGTGACCATCGCGCTCGCCGATGGCCAGAAAATCGTGCTGGAGCCGCTCGAACGCACGCCGCGGCGCCTCGGCCTGAAGAACTTCGATCCCTGCTCGATCCTGCTCAACAACGATCTTTCGGCCGGCATTCCGCCCGTGCTGGAAAATCTGCACGAGCAGTATCTGCTGCCGCCGCTGCACGCCGGCTGGGCGGTGCGCCGCAAGTCGACCCATTTCTCCTGCTATGACGACGTCGCTAAGAAGTTCTCGAAGCTCGTCGAGATCGATCCGTGGATGGTGAATCCGTACTTCGCGCATGTGGAAGGCGTCGATTACGAAGCGCGCACGGGCGAACAAGCGCTCGCGGAAGCCATCGACGGCGTGCTCAAGAAGATCGCGAAGAAGTATCGCGAGTACGGCATCAGCGAGCGTCCGTATGTCGTCATCAAGGCGGATGCCGGCACGTACGGAAAGGGCGTGATGACCGTCCACGACGCGAGCGAAGTCGCCGCGCTGACCAAGCGCGAACGCACGAAGATGAACGACGCCAAGGAAGGCCTGCAAGTTCACGACGTGATCGTGCAGGAAGGCGTGCATACGTTCGAGCGCGTGGAAAATGCGGTCGCGGAGCCGGTCGTGTACATGATCGACCGGTATGTCGTCGGCGGGTTTTACCGCGTGCACGATTCGCGCGAGCGCGATCAGAACCTCAACGCGCCGGGCATGCATTTCGTGCCGCTCGGCTTCGAGCACACGGCGTTGCCCGACACGCACGCGAAGCCCGGCGCCGCGCCGCCGAACCGCTTCTACATGTACGGCGTGGTGGCGCGGCTGGCGCTGCTGGCGGCATCGGTCGAGCTCGAAAAGACCGATCCTGAAGCCATTCAGGTGTGAGTTCGCGGCTTGCGGTAAGCTCGCAGGCCGCGCACCGAACTAGCAAATCGTCATGAACATCCTCTTTATCGCCGACCCGCTCGATCGCTTCAAGATCTACAAGGACACGACCTACGCGATGATGGCCGAAGCCGCGCGGCGCGGCCACGTGCTCTACGCGTGCGAGCCGCAGCATCTCGCGTGGACCGGAACGAAGGTCGAGGCGAGCGCGCGGCGCATCGCGATCGTCGGCGACGAGGCCAACAGTGACCGCTGGCCGTGGTATGCCGCCGAGCAGGCCGAGCATCTGCCGCTCACGCATTTCGACGCCGTGCTGATGCGCAAGGATCCGCCGTTCGATCTGGAATACGTGAACGCGACGTGGCTGCTGGAGATCGCCGAGCGCAACGGCGCGCGCATCTTCAACAAGCCGCAGGCGATCCGCGATCATTCCGAGAAGCTCGCCATCGCGGAATGGCCGCAGTTCGTCACGCCGACGCTCGTCACGCGCGATGCCGCGCGCCTGCGCGCTTTCCACGCCGAGCACGGCGACGTGATCCTGAAGCCGCTCGACGGCATGGGCGGCATGGGCGTGTTCCGCGTGAAGGCGGACGGGATGAATCTCGGCTCGATCGTCGAGATGTTGTCCGAGGACGGCGCGCGCACGGTGATGGCGCAGAAGTTCATCCCCGAAATCAAGGATGGCGACAAGCGCATTCTCGTCATCGGCGGTCAGCCGGTGCCGTATTCGCTGGCGCGCGTTCCGCAGGGCAGCGAAGTGCGCGGCAATCTTGCGGCGGGCGGGCTCGGGCGCGCGCAGCCGCTGTCGGCGCGCGATCGCGAAATCGCCGAGACGCTCGGGCCGGTGCTGCAGGCGCGCGGCCTGCTGCTCGCCGGGCTGGATGCGATCGGCGACTATCTCACCGAAGTCAACGTCACGAGTCCGACGTGCTTTCGCGAAATCATGGATCAGACCGGCTTCGACGTTGCGGGCATGTTTATCGACGCGCTCGAGCGCGCGGCGCACTGAGTCTGCCGGCCAACGAAACGCGCGCGGACAGCGCGCCAAACTCACCTCGGCGGGACTGTTAGAATTGACTTTCCCGCGCCCGCGTTTCTGGGGCGCGATCGCGTCTAAAAGTGCGCTTAAAGTTCGCTTAAGCATCGACGCGCAGGCTTGGGGTAATGAAGCTGGAAGGCGGTTGATTTCGTTGTAACGGCATCCACTTTAGAGTTGTGTTCCGCGCCGCTCGCGCGCTTTCGAGCGAACTCCGACGTATTTGTCCGATTTTTCGTCGTTGATTTGTCGCTGAGGCAATTTCCTGACATGGCTGGCATTCTGATCATCGCGCACGCACCTTTCGCCACCGCGCTACGCGAGTGCATCGCACATATTTACGGTGGCTTGCCGGCGCGCATCGGCGTCATCGACGTGATGCCCGACTGCGATCCGGTCGAAGTTCGCGCGTTCGCGCGCTCCGAAATCGATCGCCTGAAAGAAGAAAACGGCGCGATCGTGCTCACCGACGTGTTCGGCGCGACGCCCGCGAACATCGCGGCGAGCCTGCACGACACCGATGTGCGCGTGCTCGCCGGCTGCAATCTGCCGATGCTCGTGCGCGCCGTCTGCTACCGCGCGACGCCGCTCGACACGCTCGCCGAAAAGATTCTTCAGGGCGGCTCGAAGGGCATCCAGGAACTGGATTCGTCCACGCCGCTCAACCCCTGCGCCCTCGCGACGAAGGCCGCCGGCTCGCCCGATCCGGCATGCTCGGCGAGCGCCGATCTCATCAGCGCGAAGGCCGCCAGCCACTGACGCCGCTCATTTCATCCATCTAGCGCTTCGGAGCATCATGCTGCAACAAGAAACAACAATCGTGAACAAGCTGGGGCTCCACGCACGCGCTTCGGCCAAGCTCACACAACTGGCGGGCAATTTTCAATGCGAGATCTGGATGAGCCGCAACGGGCGCCGGATCAACGCGAAAAGCATCATGGGCGTGATGATGCTGGCGGCGGGCATCGGCAGCACGGTGACGATCGAAACCGAAGGCGCGGACGAAGCCGAAGCGATGCAAGCCATTCTCGCGCTCATCGCCGATAAATTCGGAGAAGGGCAGTAAGCGTTTCGCCGCAGTGTCCGTCAGTGAAAAGCCGCGCATCGACGCGGCTTTTTCGTATCCGCATCACGCTTTCGCGTAACGTCGTGCAACCGTTCCGGCCCTGTCGTCACCGGGTGTTCAGGGACTTGTGAGCACGATCGAACATATAATGGACGCGCGGTTTGTGCCCGTCGAGGGAGCGCCTGGCAGACCGCGACATTCAAAGAACTAGAGGAGGGCGCGTGTCCTTCACGCTGCATGGAATTCCCGTCTCGCGCGGCATCGCCATTGGGCGCGCGTATCTGATCGCGCCGGCGGCGCTCGACGTAGACCACTATCTGATCGAGCCGGATCAGATCGACGCGGAAATCGCCCGATTCCACGCGGCGCAGGCGGCCGTCCTCGCCGAACTCGAAGCGCTGCGCGAAGACCTTTCCGCCGATGCGCCGAGCGAAATGGGCGCGTTCATCAACGTCCATACGATGATCCTGAACGACGCCATGCTCGTGCAGGAAACCATCGACCTGATTCGCACGCGCCGCTACAACGTCGAGTGGGCGCTCACCGAGCAACTGGAAATCCTCGGCGGTTATTTCGACGAGATCGAAGACGAATATCTGCGCGAACGCAAGGCGGATGTCGAGCAGGTCGTCGAGCGTCTTTTGAAAGCGTTGGCCGGCGCGCCGACGGCCGCGTCGCTCGTCGTGCATACGGCCGCCAGCAACGGGCACAACGAAATGATCGTCGTCGCCCACGATATCGCGCCGGCGGACATGCTTCAGTTCAAGACGCAGGCGTTCAAGGGCTTCGTCACCGACCTCGGCGGCCGCACCTCGCATACGGCGATCGTCGCGCGCAGTCTCGGCATTCCGGCGTCCGTCGGCGTGCAGCAGGCGAGCGTGCTGATCCGCCAGAACGATCTCATCATCGTCGACGGCGATCATGGCATCGTGATCGTCGATCCGGCGCCGATCGTTCTCGAAGAGTATTCGTATCGTCAGAGCGAGAAACTGCTGGAACAGCGCAAGCTCCAGCGCCTGAAGTTCTCGCCGACGCAGACGCTCTGCGGTACGAAGATCGAACTGTGCGCGAACATCGAGTTGCCGGAAGACGCGCAAGTCGCCGTCGAAGCGGGCGCGATGGGCGTCGGCCTGTTCCGCACCGAATTCCTCTTCATGAATCACAAGGACCAGTTGCCGGAGGAAGAGGAGCAGTTCGAGGCATACAAGCGCGCCGTCGAGTTGATGAACGGCAAGCCGGTGACGATCCGCACGATCGATGTCGGCGCGGACAAGCCGCTCGATTCCATGACCGGAAGCGATGGCTACGAAACCGCGCCGAATCCCGCGCTGGGCTTGCGCGCGATCCGCTGGAGCCTGTCCGAGCCGCAGATGTTCATCACGCAGTTGCGCGCCATTCTGCGGGCGTCGGCGTTCGGGCCGACCAAGATTCTCATTCCGATGCTCGCGCACGCACAGGAAATCGACCAGACGCTCGATCTGATCCGCGAGGCGAAGCGTCAACTCGACGACGAAGGCGCGGCGTACGACCGTCAGGTTCAGGTCGGCGCGATGATCGAGATTCCGGCGGCGGCCATCGCCGTGCGGCTGTTCCTGAGCCGGCTCGATTTTCTGTCGATCGGCACGAACGATCTGATCCAGTACACGCTCGCGATCGATCGCGCCGATAACAGCGTCGCGCATCTTTACGATCCGCTGCATCCGGCGGTGCTGAACCTGATCGCGTTCACGTTGCGCGAGGCGAAGCGCGCGGGCGTGCCGGTGTCGGTGTGCGGGGAAATGGCGGGCGATCCCGCCGTCACGCGCCTGTTGCTCGGCCTCGGGCTCACCGAGTTTTCGATGCATCCGAGCCAGTTGCTGATCGTGAAGCAGGAAATTCTGCGCTCGAACCTGAAGGCGCTGGAAAAGCCGGTCGCGGATGTGCTTGCGGCCTACGAACCCGCTGAATTGCAGGCCGCGCTCACGGCGTTGCAGAAGGTCTAGGCCAAGCCGTGATCCGCAATCAGTCGATCCACCCGAGCGATGACCTGCTCGGGTGAGATCGCCGAAGTGCATTGAAAGCGGCTTGGCTTGCCGCGCCTGCGCGGACACCACAGAAAATCGCGGTTGTCGAAGTCGCACGTCGTGTCGTTGAAGCAACCAATGCATGCGTGGAAATTGATCACGCGATACGGCGTGCGGAACTCCGTGTGCGGGTGATTCGCGGAAGCGACGGCCGCGCGAACGCGCTTTGCGTGAGCCCGCGTTGCGCGCTCGCCGGCGAAGTGATGGCGCTCAAAGAACGATCCGCCCTGCGATTGAAGAATCGATGAGCTTAAGCGGACCGTCCGGTCGACGGCGTAAGACGCGACCGATTTAGCGCGCTGCTTCGCGGTTTCCGGTGTGCCCGCAGACAGCGCAATCCGGCTGCCGCGCGATTCGCATCGTGTTCCATTCCATGCGCAGCGAGTCGAGCATCATCAGCCGGCCCGCGAGCGTCTCGCCGAAACCGCCGATCACGCGCAGCGCCTCCGCCGCCTGCATCGCACCGATGATGCCGACCGTCGGCGCGAACACGCCCATCGTCGAACACGCGACTTCCTCGAACGGCTGATCCGGCGGGAACACGCACGCGTAGCAGGGCGAATCGGGTGCGCGGAAGTCGAAGGTGCTGATCTGCCCGTCGAAACGCAGCGCCGCGCCCGACACGAGCGGCACGCGATGCGTGACGCAGGCCGCGTTGATCGCGTGACGCGTCGCGAAGTTGTCACTGCAATCGAGCACCACGGTTTTACCGGGCATGTTGATGTCGAGCCACGCGGCGTCGGCGCGCGCGTTCACCGCGATGACGTCGATGTCCGGATTCAGCGCGCTCAACGTCTCGCGTGCCGATTCCACCTTGGGCGCTCCGACCGATCGCGTCATGTGCACGATCTGCCGCTGGAGATTCGTGAGATCGACAGTATCGGCATCGACGAGCGTGATTTTTCCGACACCTGACGCCGCGAGATACATCGCCGCGGGCGCGCCGAGTCCGCCCGCGCCGATGATGACGGCGTGCGCGTCGAGAAAGCGCTGCTGCGCCTCGATGCCGATTTCATCGACGAGGATGTGGCGGGAATAGCGAAGGAGTTGGTCGTCGTTCATCGCGGAAAGAATCGGCTTGCTCGAACGAAGCATTCTAAGCGCGAAAAGAAGAAAGGCTTCGCAACGTTACGCTGCGAAGCCTTTGCGGGGACTACGGAAAAGTTACTTCGACTGCTGCGCGGTAGGCGCCGATGCCGGCTGCGCGCCCGACGCCGGCGCGGAACCCGGCGTGGCCGGCAGCGCAGGCGGTGCAACCACCGGAGCGGACGCCGAACGTGCCGGCTTGTTCTGCGCGAGCTTGCGTTCGCTGTACGACTTGGACTCCACGACCTGCTTGCCTTCCAGCTTGTTCAGACCTTGCTGGAGCATGAAGTCGTCCGCGCTGCCGAACTCGACCGGCTTGCGCTCGCGGTCCTTGCGGCGCTGCTCGGGCGTCTTCTTGTCGTTCTGCTCTTCGAGAATGCGCAGTTGCTCCAGACGATCCGCCTCGCGCTGCTCCTGTTCCTTCTTCTCGTTCGGATCCTGCGTGTTCGCGAGGTGGTTCGAGTAATCGACTTCGCGCGTGACGAGCGCGTCGTCCGGATCGCCGTCCGCGTATTGATCGACCGGCACGTCGGGGCGCACGCCCTGATTCTGGATCGACTTGCCGCTCGGCGTGTAGTAATAGGCCGTCGTCAGGCGCAGGGCGCTGTCGGCGGTCATCGGACGCACGGTCTGCACCGAGCCCTTGCCGAACGTGGTCTTGCCGACGATCAGCGCGCGATGATGATCCTGCAGCGCACCCGCGACGATCTCGGAGGCCGACGCCGAATACGCGTTGGTCAGCACGACCATCGGCACCTTCTTGAAGATTTCCGGCACGCTCTTCAGCGGATCGGAATCGAAGGACGGCAGGCGATAGTTGTCGTAGGTGTCGCGGAAAGTCTGCTTCGCATCCGCGATCTGGCCGTTGGTCGACACGACGACCGCGTTATCCGGCAGGAACGCGCCCGCGACGCCGACCGCGCTTTGCAGCAAGCCGCCGCCGTTGTTGCGCAGATCGAGCACGAGGCCCTTCAGATTCGGTTGCTGGCGCGCGAGATCCTGCAGCTTCGACGCGAGATCCGGCACCGTGCGCTCCTGGAAGCTCGTGATGCGGATGTAGCCGTAGCCCGGCTCCGGCACCTTCATCTTCACCGACTGCACGCGGATCACGGCGCGCGTCACGGTGAGCGGGAACGTGCGGTCGTCGCTCTTGCGGAAGATCGTGAGCGTGACCTTCGTGCCCGGCTCGCCGCGCATCTGCTTCACGGCTTTATCCAGCGTCATGCCGCGCACCGGCTTGTCGTTGATGCGCGTGATGAGGTCGCCCGGACGAATGCCGGCGCGAAACGCTGGCGTGTCTTCGATCGGCGAAATGACCTTGATGAGGCCGTCTTCCGAAGAAATCTCGATGCCGAGGCCCGCGAATCGGCCCTTGGTCTGTTCCTGCAGCTCTTCGTAATCGGTCTTGTCGAGATAGGACGAGTGCGGGTCGAGGCTCGACACCATGCCCTTGATGGCGGCGGTGAGGAGCTTCTTGTCGTCGACCGGTTCGACGTATTCGTGCTTGATCTGACCGAAAACTTCGGCGAAAAGCCGCAATTGTTCGAGCGGCAGAGGCGAGGAAGCAGCTTGCTGTGCGGATGCGGAGATCTGCAGGGTGGCGAGTGCGCCGGCAGCAACGCCAACGGCTACCAGGCCGAAGTTTTTCAGGTTCTTTCGCATAGAGAGTGCGGTCGGAATCGGATGGGCTGCATCGTTGGTGACGGGCCAGTATACCCGCTCGCCTTGATTGGCGACTTAAACGCAACTTAAATGCCTGAGGCTTTCATCCGTTGAAGCGATGGCTCGCGCACGTTTCGACGCGATCCTGTCGATGCCGCTCGCGGTTCGTCAGCCGGGCGCCATGAACGCGGCGAGGGCGCCCGTTATGGCGCCCTCGTCAGGCCAAACACCTGCCGGACAGCCGGAATCAGCCCGCTTTGCCTTGCTTGGCGACAGCGGCCTGCGCGGCCGCGATGGCTTCCGGATCGCCCAGATAGTAGTGCTGGATGGGCTTCAGGTTTTCATCGAGTTCGTACACGAGCGGCACGCCGTTCGGGATGTTCAGCCCGACGATGTCCTGATCGGAGATGTTGTCCAGATACTTGACCAGCGCGCGGATCGAGTTGCCGTGCGCCGAAATCACGACCTGTTTGCCGGACTTGATGGCGGGTGCGATCGATTCGTTCCAGATCGGCAGGACGCGCGCGACCGTGTCTTTCAGGCATTCGGTGAGCGGCAACTGTTCGCGCGGCACCTTCGCGTAACGCGGATCGTTGTACGACGCACGCTCGTCGCCCGGTTCGAGCGCGGGCGGCGGCGTGTCGTAGCTGCGGCGCCAGACGAGCACCTGATCGTCGCCGTACTTCTTCGCGGTTTCTGCTTTGTTCAGGCCCGCGAGCGCGCCGTAGTGGCGTTCGTTCAGGCGCCACGAATGCACAACCGGTATATACATCTGATCCATCTCGTCCTGGACGTGCCACAGCGTGCGGATGGCGCGCTTCAACACCGACGTATACGCGATGTCGAACTGGTAGCCCGCCTCCTTCAGCAGCACGCCTGCCTGGCGCGCCTCACGGTTGCCCTGCTCGGTCAGGTCGACGTCGACCCAGCCGGTGAAGCGGTTTTCCTTGTTCCACGTCGATTCGCCGTGGCGGATGAGCACTAGCTTGTACATGATTTCGGTCGGTCAGTTGGAAAAGCGGTGCGCCGATCGCACCCCGTCATGCTGCCCGAACGGGCGGGGTGTCGCCATCGGCCGGACGGCAGAGGCCATCGCGGGAAACGGTTATTTTATAATGCCCCGATTGCGCCCATTTCCCTTTCTTCCTTTCCTACTAAATTTCGGCGGCCCTCGACGTGAAGTTTTTCACTGATTACACGAATATTGCACTTATCGTCATCGCGCTGGTTTCCGGCGCGCTGCTCCTTTGGCCCGCCGTCACGCGGCGCGGGCGCGGCGGCATTTCGGCCGCCGAAGCCACGACGCTCATCAACCGGCGCAACGCCGTGGTCGTCGATTTGCGGCCCGCCGCGGAATTCGCGAAGGGACATCTGCCGTCTGCACGAAATATCGAAGCCACGGAGCTTCAAGCAAAAATCGGCCAGATCGCGAAGAATAAGAGCAATCCGGTCGTGCTCGTTTGCCAAACCGGTCAAGAATCGCAGCGTGCGAGCCGCACCGTGTCCGAGGCGGGTTACGCCGAGGTCCACGTTTTGCAAGGCGGAGTGGACGCCTGGCAAAAAGCCGGCATGCCGGTGGTGAAACAAGGAGCAGTCAAGTGAAAAAAGTGGTGATGTACAGCACGGTCGTGTGCCCGTATTGCCAGATGGCCGAACGTCTTTTAAAGTCCCGCGGCGTCGAAACGATCGAGAAGATCCTGATCGATCGCGAGCCGGGCCGGCGCGAGGAAATGATGACGCGCACCGGACGGCGGACCGTGCCGCAGGTGTACATCGGCGAGACGCACGTCGGCGGCTACGACGATCTGTCCGCGCTCGATCGAAAGGGCGGCCTCGTGCCGCTGCTCGAATCGGCCTGACACATGCATACTCGCGGCGCGCGATTCGACACGAACGCGCGCCGCATACCGGATTACCTAGGAAATCAAAATGTCTGACGAGAACAACCAGCCGTTTTTCAACATCCAGCGCATCTATTTGAAGGACATGTCGCTGGAGCAGCCGAATTCGCCGGCTATCTTCCTCGAACAGGAAATGCCGTCGGTCGAAGTCGAAGTCGACGTGAAGGCCGACCGCCTCGCGGAAAGCGTCTTCGAAGTGCTGGTCACGGGCACGGTCACGGCGAAAGTCACCGACAAGGTCGCATTCCTGATCGAAGCCAAGCAGGCAGGCATCTTCGACATCCGCAACATTCCGGCGGAGCAGATCGATCCGCTCGTCGGCATCGCGTGCCCGACCATTCTGTTCCCGTACCTGCGCTCGAACATCGCCGACGCGATCACGCGCGCCGGTTTCCCGCCGATCCACCTCGCGGAGATCAACTTCCAGGCGCTGTACGAGCAGCGTATCGCCCAACTCGCGAGCGCCCAGGAAGGCGCGGCGAACGGCGCGACGCACTGACCTGACTCTGCCGGACCGGAGCCGAGCATGAAAGTAGCCGTTCTCGGCGCCGGCGCATGGGGCACCGCGCTCGCGGGCCACCTCGCGACCCGGCACGACACGAAGCTCTGGGCGCGCGACTCCGCGCTCATCGAATCACTTTCCCGCACGCACGAAAACACGCGCTATCTCGAAGGCGTGACGCTGCCGCACGCGCTCGCATTCGAGACCGATTTCGCCGCGGCGCTCGCGCATGCATCGGCGGATGACGCGCTGTGCGTCGTCGCGACGCCGGTCGCGGGCCTGCGCGCGCTGTGCCGTTCGATGCGCGACGCCGGCGTCGTACCGGCGCATATCGTCTGGCTGTGCAAAGGCTTCGAGGCGGATACGCAGTGTCTGCCCAACGAGGTCGTCGCGGCCGAATTGCCCGAGCATCGCAGCAACGGAACGCTGTCCGGACCGAGCTTCGCGCGCGAAGTGGGACAAGGCTTGCCGGTCGCGCTGACGGTCGCGAGCGCATCGGCGGAACTGGGCGCGCGCACCGTCGCGGCGTTCCATCATGGCGCGATGCGTATTTATACCGGCGACGATGTCATCGGCGTCGAAGTCGGCGGCGCGGTGAAAAACGTGCTCGCAATCGCGACGGGCATTTCCGACGGCCTCGGTCTCGGCCTGAACGCCCGCGCCGCGCTCATCACGCGCGGGCTCGCGGAGATGTCGCGCTTAGGCGTCGCGCTCGGCGGCCGCGCGGAGACTTTCACCGGGCTAACCGGCCTCGGCGATCTCATCCTCACCGCGACGGGCGATCTGTCGCGCAATCGCACTGTCGGCATGCAACTCGCCAGCGGACGCACGCTCGAGGAGATTCTCGCGGCGCTCGGCCATGTCGCGGAAGGCGTGCGATGCGCGCGCGCCGTGCTCGGGCTCGCGCATTCGCGCGGAATCGAGATGCCGATCACGCAGGCGGTATGCCGCGTGCTCTTCGATAACGTGACGCCGCGCGATGCCGTGCAGGCGCTGCTCAGTCGGGACGCAAAAGCAGAGTAATCGGAGGCGTGTGTGCGTAGGCCCAAGCTCGAAGCGCTGAAAGTCGATATCACCACGCTCGAATTCGATGCCATCGTCAACGCGGCGAACAAATCGCTGCTCGGCGGCGGCGGAGTCGACGGGGCGATTCATCGCAAGGCCGGCAAAGGCCTGCTGCGCGAGTGCGAGACGCTCGGCGGCTGCGAAACCGGCGACGCGAAAATCACGCGCGGCTACGATCTTCCCGCGAAGCACGTCATTCATGCGGTCGGGCCGCGCTGGAGCGGCGGCAAGAAGAACGAGCCCGAATTGCTCGCGAGCTGTTACCGGCGCTCGCTCGAACTCGCTCAGGAAGCGGGCTGCGAGTCGATTGCGTTCCCGGCCATCAGTTGCGGCATCTATCACTTTCCTCACGATGAAGCCGTGAAGATCGCGGTGCGCACGGTCATCGACACCTTGCCTTCCACGCCCGCCGTTCAGCGTGTCGTCTTTGCATGCTTTCAGGACGACATGCTCGCGCTCTATCGAGCCGAACTCGAAGCGGCAAAGGCTCAAGCGCCGCCTTCGAATCCCGCCTGACGCCACGCCTCGAACGTCACGATCGCCACCGTATTCGACAAATTCAGGCTGCGATTACCCGGCCGCATCGGCAGGCGCACGCGCTGTTCCGTCGCAAAGTGCGCCAGCAGTTCGGGCGCGAGGCCGCGCGTCTCCGCGCCGAACACGAACCAGTCGCCCGGCCTGAACGCGTGATCGAAGAACGGCGTCGAGCCGCGCGTCGTGAACGCGAACATGCGCGTGGCGTCGGGTGTTTCCTTCGCGATGAAGGCATCCCAGTCCGCATGCACGTTCATTTCGGCGTACTCGTGATAGTCGAGGCCGGCGCGGCGCATCTTCGCGTCGTCGAGCGGAAAGCCGAGCGGCTCGATCAGATGCAGACGCGCGCCCGTGTTCGCGCACAGGCGGATCACGTTGCCGGTGTTCGGCGGGATTTCAGGTTCGACGAGTACGACGTTGAACATGGATTGCTTCTAATAAAGGTGATTAATCTTTAGGCGTGCGCAGCGCCACGAAATTGCTGACACGCCGCGCGCCGGCGAGCTTCAGCGTGCGAGCAAGCGCGTCGAGCGTCGCGCCCGATGTCATCACATCGTCGACGACGCCGACATGCGTGCCGCGCACATCGCCCGAGACGGCGAACGCGCTCGCGACATTGCGGCGGCGCGTTTCCCGATCGAGCCGCGATTGCGCCGACGTATGCCGGACCCGCGCGATCATCGATGCGTGGGCGGGCACGCGCATCATGCGTGCGAGCGGACGCGCGATGGCCCACGCCTGGTTGTAGCCACGCGCGATGAGCCGTTCGCGCGAGAGAGGCATCGGCACGATCACATCCGGCGCGGGCAGATCGCTGTCCTCGAAACGCGCATGCAGATGCCGCGCGAATGCCTCGCCCGCGGCGAGCCGCGCACGAAACTTCAACTCGACGGCGAGCGTGTCGAGGGGCGCGCGATAGTCGGCGAGCGCGAGCGTGTCGTTGAACGCGGGCGGCGCTTCGAGGCACGCGGCGCAGTGCACGCGCAGGTCTTCGCGCTCGCGTCGCATCGCGGATGCCGCCAACGGCAGCGCGCACGTCGCACAGCGCAAGCGCGGCTCGTTCCAGTACTGCGCGTCGCAACCATCGCACAGCAGTGCTTGCGACAAATTGCCGCATAACGCGCACTGGCTCGGCAGCGCGCACGCGACGAGCCGTTTTGCCGCCGACGCGAATCCGCGAGCGCGTGCCGTGACGGGCGTCCGGAAGGGAAGGCGAATGCTGTCGGCTTTCATGACTGCTGAATCGGAAAAATCGCGGCTCGATGCGCTAAACACGCGCATTCATTGCGCCTCACGAAGCGTTTATGCCTCGTATCAGCACTTCGCATGGGTCGTTTTCGAGACGACCGAGTATACTTCGCACTCTCCGCAAAAAGATCGACATGTCCCCGACATCCCCTAAAACTAGCCGTCCGGCCTATGATCCGCGCCGTTTGCGCGCGATCTTCGACGGTCGCGCCGCCGCCTTCGACGAGGTCGCGTTCCTGCCACGCGAGATCGCGGAGCGCATGCGCGAGCGGCTCGAATACATCAAGGTTGCGCCGATGCGCGTCCTCGATGCGGCGTGCGGCGCCGGGGCGGACCTGGCCGGTTTGCGGAAACGCTTTGCAGAGGCGTCGGTGACCGGCATCGACATCTCGTCCGCGATGCTCTCGCGCGCGCGCGCCGCCGAAGCCACGGACGCGGACAACGGCGCGGGATGGCGCCGCTTTCTTCCTTCGACGCTCGCCAAGGCGTTCGGCGCACGCGGCCCGCAACTCGCGCAGGCGGATTTTTCCGCGCTGCCGTTCGCATCGGGCGCGTTCGAACTATTGTGGTCGAATCTCGCGCTGCACTGGCATGCGCGGCCCGACCTCGTTTTTCCCGAATGGCAGCGCGTGCTCAAGGTGAACGGCTTGCTGATGTTCAGCACGTTCGGCCCCGATACGCTGCGCGAGCTTCGCGCCGCGTATCGCGAAGCGGAGCGGACGCTCGGGCTCGCGCCGCAAGCGCATACGATCGATTTCGTCGACATGCACGATCTCGGCGACATGCTCGTCGAAAGCGGCTTCGAAATTCCGGTGATGGATCAGGAAGTGCTGACGATCACGTACAAATCGCCTGAATCGCTGTTCGCGGACGTGACGCGCTGGGGCGCGTATCCGTTCGAGCGCGCGTTCGACGAAGGCCATGCGGACGCCAAGGCCGTGCGCGGCGCGGTGCATCAGGCGCTCGAAGCGCTGCGCCGCGACGACGGCACGATCCCGCTGACCTTCGAAGTGATCTACGGGCATGCGTGGAAGGCGGTGCCGCGCACGACAGCGGACGGGCACGGCATCGTCCGTCTTGAAGACATTGGACGAGGCTCGAGACCGAAACGCTGAATCGGTAAAGAGCACAGTTGTTATGTCTGAAATTTGCGCAAGAAAAGCGCGCAAAAAGGTGCGTCAAAAAGGCGCAGAAGCTTGTGGCGCTTGGCTTTGCGAGGTTACGACCCTTGCTTGTGGATGCCACCCAAGACGCCTATAATGCGTCAGTTTGTCGCCCGGACCGACACAAATTTGGGCGAAATCCGAGCAAATGTGTGTGATTGCGTGCGGATTGATGGAGGCAGCGATGCAAGCCAGCCAGACGCTGACGGAGTCCGAGCCGGTCATCAAGGACTGGCTGATGAAGCGAAACTGCTCGGTCTCGCCGCGTCAGTTCGTGGGCTTCTATGTGTCGCTTGCGCTGTTTTCGCTGGCAATCGCAACGCCGCTGTTTCTGAACGGCGCCTGGCTGGTGCTGCCGTTCACCGGAATCGAGTTGGCGGTCGTGGGCATCGCGTTTCTGATCTACGCGCGCCATGCGGTCGACTACGAACGGATCCGGCTGTATCAAAACCGGTTGTTGATCGAACAGATGAACGCCGAAGAGCTGACGCAGTTCGAGTTCAATCCGCGTTGGGTGCGGGTCGAAGCGGGCGCGACGCCGAGAGAGCCGCTCACGATCGTATCGCGCGGTCAATCGGTGAAAATCGGACAACACCTTGCACAGCATCGTCGCAAACAATTTGCTGCCGAGTTACAGGCGTCGCTGAGACGTCTATGAGAGGAGCCGGCGGGTGCGATGCCACGGGGGTCGAGGGTTTGAATGGAAAATTTGGGTAAGGATGCTATGAAAACAATCAAGCGAGCCCTCTCGGGCGTGCTGGCGGCAGGCGCACTGCTTTCCGCCGGTGCAGCCCTGGCGGTCGAAAACAGTCCAGGCGGTCCCGCTGTCAACGAGATCAACTTCCAGCAGCCTGTGACGAAGATCGCCGAGGAGCTCTACGGCCTCCATATCTTCATGCTCATCATCTGCACCGTCATCTTCATCGGCGTGTTCGGGGTGATGTTCTATTCGCTCTTCAAGCATCGCAAGTCGAAAGGCTTCAAGCCGGCCAACTTCCACGAAAGCACCACGGTCGAAATCATCTGGACGATCGTGCCGTTCATCATCGTCATTCTGATGGCGCTGCCGGCAACCAAGGCCGTCGTCGCGATGAAGGACACGTCCAACGCCGATCTCACCGTCAAGGTCACGGGCTATCAGTGGAAGTGGGGCTACGACTACGTGAAGGGTCCGGGCGAAGGCATCAGCTTCCTCTCGACGCTCTCCACGCCGCGCAGCGAAGTGAACGGTCAGAAGCCGATCTCGACGCTGTATCTGCAGGAAGTCGACAACCCGCTCGTCGTGCCGGTCGACAAGAAGATCCGCATCATCACGACGGCGAACGATGTCGTTCACTCGTGGTACGTCCCGGCATTCGGCGTGAAGCAGGATGCGATTCCGGGCTTCGTGCGCGACACCTGGTTCAAGGCCGAGAAGGTGGGCACGTATCGCGGATTCTGTACGGAACTGTGCGGCAAGGAGCACGCGTACATGCCGGTGGTCGTCGAAGTGCTGTCGGCCGATGACTACGCAAAGTGGGTCGATGGGCAAAAGAAGAAGATGGCCGCCGGCCAGGACGATCCGCTCAAGACGTACACGAAGGACGAACTGATGGCGCGCGGCCAGCAGGTTTACACGTCGAACTGCGCGGTCTGCCACCAGCCGACCGGCAAGGGCGCGGGCCAGTTCCCGGCGCTCGACGGCTCGAAGATCGCGAACGGTTCCATCGCCGAGCATCTGAATATCGTGCTGCACGGCAAGGCCGCGATGCCGCCGTGGCAAGGTGTGTTGAACGACGTCGAGATCGCGTCGGTCGTCACGTTCGAGCGTAATAGCTGGAGCAACCACACCGGCGATCTGCTGCAACCGAAGCAGGTCATCGATGCCAAGGCGGGCAAGATGCCCGAAGGCGGCGGCAATGCGGCGGCGGCATCGGCGCCGGAAGCGGCGAGTGCCGCGCCCGCGGCGGCCGAAGCGAGCGCGCCGGCTGCATCGGGTGCGCAGGCGTCGCAAGCCGCCGGTCTGCCCGCCAGCATCTATTTCGAGACGGGCAAGGATTCGCTGCCCGCCGACGCGAAGAGTGCGGTGGACGCCGCGGCGGCCTACGCAAAGGCGCATCCGGACGCGAAGATCGCGTTGTCGGGATTCACCGATGCGACCGGCAACGCCGACCAGAACGCCGATCTCGCCAAGCGCCGCGCGCAAGCCGTGCGCGACGCGCTGAAGGCAGCGGGCGTGTCGGAAGACCGCATCGTGTTGAAGAAACCGGAAACCATCACGGGCGGCGCCGATAACAAGGAAGCCCGTCGCGTGGAAATCAGTCCGGCTGCTTGACGTGCCGAGCGTGGCGCTTTCCTTCGCCGGACGGCAACGGAAAGTCCCACGCGTCATTGCCAAGTGCCCCGAGTATTCGCTTTAGGAGATGATTGTCATGTCTAGCATCGGACACGATGTAGGCGCAGGTCACGACCACGCGCACGACCATGCGCACGAGACGCCGCATGGCTGGCGCCGGTGGCTCTTCGCTACCAACCACAAGGACATCGGTACGCTGTACCTGTTGTTCTCCTTCATCATGTTCCTCTCCGGAGGCGTGATGGCGCTCGGCATCCGTGCCGAGCTGTTCGAGCCGGGCCTGCAGATCATGCGTCCCGAGTTCTTCAATCAGCTGACCACCATGCACGGCCTCATCATGGTGTTCGGCGCGATCATGCCGGCGTTCGTCGGTTTCGCGAACTGGATGGTGCCGCTGCAGATCGGCGCATCGGACATGGCGTTCGCGCGGATGAACAACTTCAGCTTCTGGCTGCTGCCGGCCGCCGCGGTGCTGCTCGTCGGCTCGTTCTTCGTGCCGGGCGGCGCAACCGCCGCGGGCTGGACGCTGTACGCGCCGCTCTCCACGCAAATGGGCCCCGGCATGGACTTCGCGATTTTCGCGGTCCACATCATGGGCGCGTCGTCGATCATGGGCGGCATCAACATCGTCGTGACGATTTTGAACATGCGCGCGCCGGGCATGACGCTCATGAAGATGCCGATGTTCGCGTGGACGTGGCTCATCACCGCGTACCTGCTGATCGCCGTGATGCCGGTCCTGGCGGGCGCGATCACGATGGTGCTGTTCGACCGTCACTTCGGCACGTCGTTCTTCAACGCGGCGGGCGGCGGCGATCCGGTGATGTACCAGCACATCTTCTGGTTCTTCGGTCACCCCGAGGTGTACATCATGATCTTGCCGGCGTTCGGGATCGTGTCGCAGGTGATTCCGGCGTTCTCGCGCAAGCCGCTGTTCGGCTATAGCTCGATGGTGTACGCGACGGCATCGATCGCGATCCTGTCGTTCATGGTGTGGGCGCACCACATGTTCGCGACCGGCATGCCGGTGACGGGCCAGCTCTTCTTCATGTACGCGACGATGCTGATCGCGGTCCCGACGGGCGTGAAGGTGTTCAACTGGGTGGCGACGATGTGGCGCGGCGCGCTGTCGTTCGAAACCCCGATGCTGTTCGCGATCGGCTTCCTGTTTGTGTTCACGATGGGCGGCTTCACGGGCCTGATCCTGTCGATGGCGCCGCTCGACATCCAGATGCACGGCACCTATTACGTCGTGGCGCACTTCCACTACGTGCTGGTGGCGGGTTCGCTCTTCGCGTTGTTCGCAGGCTGGTACTACTGGGCGCCGAAGTGGACCGGCTGGATGTACAACGAGATGCGCGGGAAGATCCACTTCTGGGCGTCGATGATCTTCTTCAACATCACGTTCTTCCCGATGCACTTCCTGGGTCTCGCCGGCATGCCGCGCCGTTATGCGGACTACCCGGCGCAGTTCACGGACTTCAACCAGGTCGCGACGATCGGCGCATTCGGCTTCGGCCTCGCACAGGTGTACTTCCTGTTCGCGGTCGCGCTGCCGACGTATCGTGGCGGCGGCGAGCTGGAGAAGGCATCCGACAAGCCGTGGGATGGCGCGGAAGGCCTCGAATGGACCGTGCCGAGCCCGGCGCCGTTCCATACATTTGAAAATCCGCCGACGGTCGAATAAATAGCATCGAGGTTTGCAAGGCTTCCGCCACGGAAGTCTTGCAGCCGGCAAGCAAGAGAAAGCATGGCCCCGAATCCACAAAAAAGACGCACGCCCGAGGAAATACGCGCGGGTAACAAGCGGCTCGGAATCATCATGGTGTTGGTTGCCGCCGTCTTCTTTCTGGGTATCGTCGTCAGGCAATACCTGTTGTCGCGAGGGTAGGAAAGCAACGTGTCCACTCAGCAGGAAAATTCGCATGTCGACCGGTCGTTCAACCGGTCGATGCTGGTCAAGCTCTTCGTCGTCGCCGCGCTGATGTTCGGCTTCGGCTTTGCACTCGTGCCGATGTACCGCGCGATCTGCCAGATCACCGGCATCAACAACCTCGTGCAGAAGGACGTCGGCGCGCGCGAGGCGAAGAACACGCAAGTGGACATGAGCCGCTCGATCTCGATCGAATTCGATGCGAACGCGCGCGGCCCGCTGAAGTTCAAGCCGGAGCAGAACTCGCTGGACATCCATCCCGGCGAAGTGATGACGGTCATGTACGACGTGACCAACGAACAGAATCGCACGGTGAACGCGCAGGCGATTCCGAGCTATGCGCCGAAGCAGGCCACCGAGTATTTCAAGAAGATCGAATGCTTCTGTTTCACGCAGCAGACGCTCGCGCCGAACGAGACCAAGCGCATGCCGGTCGTGTTCGTCGTCGATCCGAAGCTGCCGAAGGATGTGAAGACGATCACGCTGTCGTACACGTTCTTCGAGCTGAACACGCCGAAGTCGGTGGCGAAGGGCTCGTGACGGCCATGAGCGCGGATACGCCGAAAAAGGGCGGTTTCTTCAAGCTCATCAAGGCGGTGTGCTGGTCGTTTTTCGGCGTGCGCCGCCGGGCCGACCTGGAGAGCGACGCCGCGCAGTTGAATCCGCTGCATCTGATCGCGGCGGGCATCATCGGGGCGGTGCTGTTCATCGTCGTGTTGTTGCTGATCGTGCGCGCGGTAGTGGGATAGACGGAAAACGCCGGGCGTCGCGCGAAGCGCTGCTGCCGGCGGCAAAAGAAAATTCAAGCAACTGGATCGAAGTGGAGAATCAACAATGAGCGGTCAAAACGAGAGCCCGTACTATTTCGTGCCGCATCCGTCGCGGCATCCGGTGATGGCTGCAACTGGCTTGCTGATCATGCTCGCCTCGCTGGCGTCGTGGGTGAACGGCCATAGCTTCGGGCCCGCCGGCACGTTTATCGGCTTGCTGTTCGTGCTGTTCGTGCTGTGGCACTGGTTCGGCGACGCCATCTCCGAATCCGAAGGCGGCATGTACGGCAAGCGTGTCGATGTGTCGTACCGCTGGAGCATGAGCTGGTTCATCTTCTCCGAAGTGATGTTCTTCGCGGCGTTCTTCGGCGCGCTGTTCTACGCGCGCGCCATCGCGATGCACGAACTCGGCAGCCTCGACTACAAGCTGATCTGGCCGGACTTCACCGCCGTGTGGCCGAACAACGGCCCCGCCGCGCTCGTGCCGCATTTCCGCGCGATGGTGCCGTGGCCCCTGCCGACCATCAACACGGCGCTTCTGCTGTCTTCCGGCGCGACGCTGACGGTGGCGCACCACGCGCTGCGCGAAGATCATCGCAAGAAGGCGATCATCTGGCTGGGCGCGACTGTTCTGCTCGGTATCATCTTCCTGTTCTGCCAGGGCTACGAGTATTTCCACGCGTACAACGAACTCAACCTGACGCTCAACTCCGGCGTGTACGGCTCGACGTTCTTCCTGCTGACGGGCTTCCACGGTTTCCACGTGTTCCTCGGCGGCACGATGCTGGCAGTGGTGATGTTCCGGCTGATTCGCGGTCACTTCACGGCGGAGCACCACTTCGCGTTCGAGGGCGCCGCGTGGTACTGGCACTTCGTCGACGTCGTGTGGCTGGGTCTGTACGTCGTCGTCTACTGGCTGTAAGGAATATCGACGCGGGCGCGCGCGATGCGCCGTCGGCGATGCAAGGCCGGCGGCGACGCCGGTCCGAGAGCATAGAAGCAGTGATCAACACGCCGCCCTCGATGTCTCAAGGGGCGGCGTTGTCGTTTGAAGAGGCGGTGCGTTTTAGCGCCGCGCGCGACAATTCGCCTCGCGGGGCGAGGCGCGCGTTGCGCGTATCGTCGCGATCAGCGTCCGATGGGAACGCCCGACGTTTGAATCCAGCCCATCCAGTGAGCGAACAGGATGAAAAGGAAGAGCGAGATGGATAGCCCGACGCGCGCGGCGAGCGACCACACCATCCGCTTCGTCCTGCCCCGGTCGGTCATCATGAAATAGAGCGCCGAGCCGAGGCTGCCGATGATAAGGATGAATGCGATAGCAACGAAGATGTGCATGAAACCAGCCAGCGATTTTGCTCAGGAACGACGGTGAGCAGTATGAATTTGGACTATCTCATTATCTCACTCGACGGAACCCGGCGTGTAGCGGCCGGCCGGATGCCGACGGTTAGGCGTTCGGCATGAAGATCCGGTTCTGGCCCGCGCTCCTGATTCTGATCGTCGTCGCGATCACGGTGCGCCTCGGCTTCTGGCAGCGCGACCGCGCGCATCAGAAGGAAGCGCTCAACGCGCAGATCGTCGCGTTCGAGAATGCGCCCGCGCGCGAAGTCGGCGTCGAGCCGATGCCGCTCAAGTCGATCGAGTTCCATCGCGTGGAGGCGCGCGGCGAGTTCATGCCGGAGCGCGTCGTGTATCTGGACAATCGTCCCTATAACGACCAGCCAGGCTTTTATGTCGTGATGCCGCTTAAACTCGAGGGCGGCGGCTATGTGCTCGTCAATCGCGGATGGCTGCCGCGCAACATGGCGGACCGCACGGGCATCGAGCCGTATGAGACGCCGAAAGGCGTGGTCGAGGTGAAGGGGATCGCGCGCGCGAATGCGTCGCAGGCGTTCGAACTGGGCAGCGGCGGATCGGCTGCGCACAAGGAGATCCGCCAGAACCTGGACATCAGATCGTACGCGGCCGAAACCGGGCTGGCGTTTCAGCCGTTCGTGATTCAGCAGACGAACGATACCGGCGACAGGCTCGTGCGCGACTGGCCCGCGCCGACGCTCGGCGTCGAGCGCAATTACGGCTACATGTTCCAGTGGTGGGGCATGGCGGCGGCGGCCATCGGGTTTGGCCTGTACGCCGCGCGCCGCGCCGCGAAGAAGCGCGATGCAACCGACATAGGCAGCGAATCCGACGATGAAGCCGAGCATCACGCCTGAACACTGACGAACAGAGACACATTTTCACCGATGCAATCACAACGCTCCGCTGCCACCGACAAGACACGCACGCAGCAAGGAAACGCGAAGAAAGGCTCCTGGATCAGCGGCCGCTGGATGCTTTTGCTGCTCGCGCTCGTGTGCGCGGCGCCGGTGATCGCGTCGTATCTGATGTACTACGTGTTCAAGCCCGCGGGCGGCACATCGAGCTACGGCACGCTGATCGATCCGCAGCGCCCGATTCCGGCGCAGCTCGTCGTCACCGATGAAAAAGGGCAGACCCTGCCGTTCAAGTCGCTCGAAGGCAAATGGCTGATGATCACCGTCAACGGCAGCGACTGCGACGAGCAATGCGCGACGCGCCTCTATTTCATGCGGCAAGTGCGCGTGTTGCAGAACGCCGAGCGCGAGCGCGTCGTGAACGTGTGGCTGCGCACCGATGACAAGCCGGTCGCCGACGTCATCAAGTCCGCGTATCCGCAGCCGGACACGCGCATGCTCGTCGCCGACGAGAAGTCGATCGCGGCGTGGCTGCCGGTGAATGACGGCACAAAGCTCACGGATCACATCTTTCTCGTCGATCCGAACGGCAATCTGATGATGCGCTTCCCGAAAAATCCCGATCCGAAGAAGATCAACGGGGATGTGGCAAAGCTCCTGAAGTGGTCGCGCATCGGCTAAAGCGCGGCTAAAACGCGGCTAATACGCGGTTTGAAGGTTAAACATGAGTTATGTATTGCAACTGGGCCTGATCGGCATCTGCATCGCGCTGCTGCCGCTCTCGTACGTATGGGTGAAGGCCGATGACGACAAGTTCAGGAAACTCGTCTGGCTGACCACTTTCCTGACGCTCGATCTCATCATGTTCGGCGGCTTCACGCGTCTGACCGATTCCGGCCTCGGCTGCCCGGACTGGCCCGGCTGCTACGGCACGTCGTCGCCGTTCATCGCCCATGCGCAGATTTCAGCCGCGTATCAGGCGATGCCGACCGGTCCCGTCAGCATGGTGAAGGCGTGGATCGAGATGCTGCATCGCTATTTCGCAATGGCGATCGGCGTGCTCATCATCGCGCAGGTGATCATCGCGTGGACGGCGCGCATCAAGAAGCGTCCGCTGCACGTGTCGCCGTGGTGGCCGACGGGCATTCTGCTGCTTATCCTGCTGCAAGGCGCGTTCGGCGCGTGGACCGTCACACTGAAGCTGCAACCGGTGATCGTCACGACGCACCTGCTGCTCGGACTCGCGCTGCTCGGCGTGCTCGGCTGGCTGGCGGCGCGCATGACGCCGATTCCATCGCTCGACTCGGTTTCGAATGCCGCCGCCGCGCGCTGGATGCCGGCCGCGGCATTCGGCTTGCTGGTGCTCGTCGTGCAGATCGCGCTCGGCGGCTGGGTCAGCACGAATTACGCGGTGCTCGCGTGCACGGACTTTCCGCTGTGCAACGGCCAGTGGGTTCCGCCAATGAATTTTGAGCACGGCTTTCATCTCTGGCGCGCGCTCGGCATGACCGGCGACGGTGACGTGATCTCGCAGGACGCGTTGGTGGCGATTCACTGGACGCATCGCACGTTCGCGGTCGTCGTCGTGATTTATCTGCTGTGGCTCGCGCTGAGACTGCGACGTTTCGAATCGCTGCGAAAGCCCGCAAACGGCGTATTGTTGATGATCGTCCTTCAGTTCCTGACGGGCATGTCGAACATCGTGCTGCAGTGGCCGTTGCCGGTCGCGGTGGCGCACAACGGCGGAGCCGCGATCCTGTTGCTGCTACTCGTTATGCTAAACTTTCGAATCTCTTCCAGCCGTCCCGGCCGCGCCGCAGTTCCCGCGCGCGACGTCGTTTCAGCGTGACTCCACATCATGGATAGCACGACACTCAACTCCCCACTCGGCAGCCGCGCATCGCAGTATCTCGCGCTGACCAAGCCGCGCGTCACGCAGCTCGCCGTTTTCTGTGCCGTCATCGGCATGTTTCTGTCCACGCCCGGCATGGTGCCGTGGGACAAGCTGATCGGCGGCGCCGTCGGCATCTGGTTGCTGGCCGGCGCGGCATTTGCAATCAATTGTCTCGTCGAGCAAAAAGTCGATGCAAAAATGCGCCGCACCGCGTGGCGACCGTCCGCGCGCGGCCAGATCACGTCCACGCAGATTTTGACGTTCTCAGCATTGCTCGGCGGCATCGGCATGTGGACGCTCTACACGTTCACCAATCCGCTCACGATGTGGCTCACCATTGCCACGTTCGTCGGCTACGCGGTCATCTACACGCTGCTGCTCAAGCCTTACACGCCGCAGAACATCGTGATCGGCGGTGCGTCGGGCGCAATGCCGCCGGCGCTCGGCTGGGCCGCGGTCACGGGACACGTGCCCGGCGACGCATGGATTCTCGTGCTGATCATCTTCGTGTGGACGCCGCCGCATTTCTGGGCGCTCGCGCTGTATCGCCGCAAGGATTACGAGAACGCCGGCCTGCCGATGTTGCCGATCACCCACGGCGAGAAGTACACGCTGCTCAACATCTTCCTCTACACGCTCGTGCTGTTCGCCGTGACGCTGATGCCGTATATCTCCGGCATGAGCGGCGTCGTGTATCTGGCGAGCGCGATCGCACTCGGCGCGGGTTTCATCGGCTACGCGTGGAAGATGTATCGCGACTATTCCGATGCGCTCGCGCGCAAGACCTTCCGCTATTCGATCGTGTACCTGTCGCTGCTGTTCGGCGCGCTGCTCGTCGATCACTACGTGCGTACGGTGATCGGCGCATGACGGCCATTCTTCGTCGCATCTTCGCGCTGCTGTTTTTCGCGGCGCTGCTTTCGGCGTGCGAGAAAGCCCCGGATTTCAAGAATCTCGACATCACCGGGAACAAGCAATTCGGCAGCGATTTCGCCTTGCCCGATACGCACGGCAAGACGCGCACGCTCGCGGACTTCAAGGGCAAGGCCGTGGTGCTGTTCTTCGGCTATACGCATTGCCCCGACGTGTGCCCGACGACGCTCGCCGAGCTCTCCCAAGCGATGCAGCAACTCGGCGACAAAGCGAAAGACGTGCAGGTGCTGATGGTCACCGTCGACCCGGCGCGCGACACGCCCGATCTGCTCGGTCAGTACGTGGCGGCGTTCAACTCGTCGTATGTCGGTCTGCGGCCCGCCGACGATGCGCAACTCGCGAAGCTCGCCAAGGACTTCCGCGTCTACTATGCGAAGTCGCAGGGCAAGACGCCCGACGACTACACGATGGATCACACCGCCGCCAGCTACGTGTTCGACAAGGACGGCAAGCTGCGTCTCTTCGCGCGCGACGGGCAGGGCGTCGAGCCGTGGGTTCACGACCTGAAGATCTTGATCGACTGATCGCGAAAGTGGCCCGAACGGGCCACTTCTTTTATCAGCCGTCCAGCGACGGCTCAGGCAGATTCAGACCCGGCGCGAGCCGCGTCGCCTTGAATTCGATGATGTCGTAGTGCGCGAGCCCTTGCTGCGCGAACGGATCCTCCGCGACGATCGCATCTAGCCGATCGCGCTCGATGCCTGACGCCACGATGACGCCGCCATCCCGCGGCACCTTCGGTCCCGCCATCACGAAGACGCCCGCCGCGAAATAGCGCTCGAGATAGGCGCGATGCGCGTCGAGCGCGTCGTCGATCTCGGCAAGCGCGCCTGTGTAGCGAAGATTGATGACGTACATGGTGAGATGCGCCTCCGGCTCGCGAGATTTGTGATGTTCTGTTGTCGATTCTAGCCGTACCCCGTGGCAGCGGATATTCACATGAGCAATCTGTATTTCACGTCGCACCAATGCTGTGCGAACATCCGTCACCCGGTCTGATCATCGATCGGAGACGAATCAGGCAATCCAGCAAGCACGCATCATCGAAACAGGAACACCATGCAGCGCAGAAATTTGCTTAAAGCCATTACCGCAGTCGCGGCCTCCGCCGCGTTGTTCACGAGCCTCGCCGCTCACGCCGACGACAAGGTGATCAAGGTCGGCACCATCAGCGGCCCGGACGCGCAAATCTGGCAAGTCGTGCAGAAGGTCGCGAAGCGCGAAGGGCTCAACGTGAAAGTGATCGAGTTCAACGACTACGTGCAGCCGAACGCAGCGCTCGACGCCGGCGATCTCGACGCAAACAGTTTCCAGCATCAGCCGTATCTCGACAGTCAGATCAAGCAGCGCGGCTACAAGATCGTCAACGCGGGGCTGACGTATATCTCGCCGCTCGGGGTCTATTCGAAGAAACTGAAGTCGCTGAAGGATCTGCAGCAAGGCGCGAAGGTCGCGGTGCCGAACGATCCGTCGAACGAGAATCGCGCGCTGTTGCTGCTGCAAGCGCAAGGCGTCATCAAGCTGAAGGCGGGCGCGGGCGCGAACGGCAACAACGCGACGGCGCTCGACGTGGCGGAGAATCCGAAGAAGATCAAGCTCGTCGAACTCGACGCCGCGCAATTGCCGCGCACGCTCGCCGACGTCGATGCCGCCGCGATCAACACGAACTTCGCGCTTGCCGCGGGCCTGCAGCCGACGAAGGACGCAATCGCGCTCGAAGACGTGCATAGCCCGTACGCGAACCTGATCGCGGTGCGCGCGAAGGACAAGGATCAGCCGTGGGTGAAGAAGCTGGTTGAGGCTTACCAGTCGGAAGATGTCCGCCAGTTCCTGAAGAGCGAGTTCAAAGGCTCGGTCGTGCCTTCGTTCTGAATGTCATCGCTTGATTTTCGAAACGGCGTTCTGCGGGACGCCGTTTTCCTTGGCGCAATCAGTCGACGCAAATCTGCTGCAACTGCCGCTGCCAAAGAATGCCCGTGCTCCCCTCCTGCACCGGCGTGAAACCGGTTCGCATGAAGAGTCCGCAGAAATCTTCGTAGGGCTCGTCCAGCCGGCAGATCACCTGTTCGTAGCGAGCGCCGTGCGCGAAGTTCGTGCACGCCGCGACGAGCCGCTCGCCGAGTCCGCGACGCCGCGCGCCCGGTTCGACGAACAACATGTCGATGCGTGCGCGGCTTTCGGAGTCCGCGGTAAGTATCGCGGCACCGACGCGCGTCGCGTTGTTCTGCTCCGCCACCCAACACGCGATGCGCGGGGTGTTCGCCTGCATCTCCGCGAGAAAGTTCGCGACCATGTTCGCCGCCCATGCCTCGCTGACCAGCTTCGGCCGCTCGCCGCTATATAGATGCGCCTGGCGCTCGATCATCCAGCCGAAGTCTCCGGCGCGCGGGCCGCGCAGTCGCGTTTCTCCTTCGGCGTTCGGCGGCGAGAGCAGACGCTCGACGTCCGCCATTGCCGTGCAGAGCTGATCGATTTCGGCAGCGGTCAGCCGCTTGAGCAGCGCGGCGGCCTCGGCCGATACGTGCAGATCGATCTCATCGACCTGGGCTTTCGCTTCGGGCGTGATATGAAGCAGATGCGCTCTGCCGTCCGATTCGTTCTTTCGCCGTACCACGAGGCCGTTCTTCTGGAAATTGTTGATCAGGCGACTGAGATAGCCCGTATCAAGTCCAAGGTTGCGCGATAAATCGGCCGCCGTGGCAGCCCGGTCCTGCGCCAACTCATGCAGGATGCGAACTTCAGTTAACGAAAAGCAGCTTTTATGGAGCCGCTCGTGGAGTGCGCCGGTATGGCGTGCATAAAAACGGTTGAAACGGCGCACCGCTTCGACGGCCCGGCTCGGATCGGAACTGCCCATCGCTCTAGTCTCTCGTTTTGTTGAAATTAATTGTGAATCCGAATTAATACATGCATTGTGCCAAAGAAGAACGACCGTGCGAATATGAAAATGCCCGAAAAATGGGTTATCAGGCAATTAAGGAACCAATTCGGCAAGTGGACTACGTGTACGGGTAAGTCCCAATAGCAGATATGTTCCGAATCGAGCCGCTAAACATTTTTTAACTCATTGATTTAGCGAGAAATTTGACGTTCGTCCTGAGACGCCGCTTTAGCGTTGACTGGTATTATGTTGGTTATATAATGGGCTCCACTTTTGAGGTGAGAGCTTTCGATGGAGCATCGCTGGCAGGACCTGACACCCGACGCGCGGAGCGACACGCCGCTCTATCTTCAGTTGGCGTCGCGCCTCGCCACGGCGATCCACGCGGGCAACTGGTCGGCTGGCGAGGCGCTGCCGTCCGAGCGCACGTTGTCGGAAGGTGTGGGCGTGTCGCGGATAACCGCGAGAAAGGCCATCGCGCTGCTGGTCGAGCAAGGCCTGATCCGGCGCGTACGAGGCGCGGGCAGTTTCATCACGCCGCGCGTCGAAGATCCGCTTTCCCGTCTCACCGGTTTCACGCGAAAGATGGAGCAGCGCGGCTTCACGCCCGATTCGATCTGGCTAGAACGCGGACTGCGCGCAGCGAATCGCGATGAAACCGTGCGCCTCGGTCTGGCGCCGGGCGCGGCTGTTGCAAGCCTGAAGCGGTTGCGGCGCGCGGACGGCATCGTGATGGCGGTCGAGCATTCAACGTTGCCGGTCGCCGCGGTGCCCGATCCACTCGCGATCGGCGCTTCGCTCTACCGGTATCTGGAGGCGCGCGGGCTGTCGGTGGTGCGCGCGTTGCAGCACTTTCGCGCGGTGAACGCCGGCGCGGAGATCGCCCGGCTCATGGGCGTCGCGCCGCGTGCAGCGCTGCTCGTGATCACGCGCATCGGCTATTCGGCGGATCAACGCGCGATCGAATTGACGGACACCTACTGTCGCGACGACTACTACGACTTCGTCGCGGAACTGCATCGATAAGCGTCGGCACAGACGCGCTTAATCCGGACGCATCAAGAGAGCAAACAGAGAACGAGAGGACCCAAGGACGCCGTTCGCTTCTTTCGCGACGAAAGCCTGCTCGCAGCACGGCGCGGACGGCACTGAACCTCATCCATGCATCGCGTACTTCCAGAGAAATTCATGCTGAAAGGAAACATACTCACGACCGATGGCTGGATCCACGGCACGGTCCGCTTCGAGAACGGCCGCGTGACGGCGCTCGAAGGACATATCGCCGATCCGCTCGCCAACGACGCGCCCTACATCCTGCCGGGCTTTATCGATCTGCACGTTCACGGCGGCGGCGGCCGCGACATCATGGAAGGCGGCGACGCGGCGGACACCGTTGCCCGCCAGCACGCGCAGCACGGCACGACGAGCCTGCTCGCCACCACGATGACTGCGCCGCGCGACGAACTCATGAGCGTCGTCGCGGGTCTCGGCGAACAGGCCAAACACCGCGCGGCGGGCGGCGCGCGCATGCTCGGCGTGCACCTGGAAGGTCCGTACATCAATCCCGGCAAGCTCGGCGCGCAGCCGGACGCGGCCGCCGTCGCGGTGCGCGACGAAGTGCTGAAGTATCTCGATCTCGCGCCGATCCGCGTCGTCACGATCGCGCCGGAAATCTCCGGTCATCTCGACATTATTTCGGACCTCGCGGCGCGCGGCGTGCGTGTGCAGCTCGGCCATTCGCTCGGCACATACGACGACGCCGTGAACGCGCTCAAGCACGGCGCGCGCGGCTTCACGCATCTGTTCAACGCAATGTCGCCGCTGCATCACCGTGACCCGGGCATGGTCGGCGCGGCGCTCGCGCATGCCGAATACGCGGAACTGATTCCTGATCTGCTGCACGTTCATCCGGGCGCGATTCGGGCCGCGATGCGCGCGATTCCGCGTCTCTACGTCGTGACCGACAGCACCTCGGCGGCCGGTATGCCCGACGGCGAATATCGCCTCGGCAGCCAGCACGTCACCAAATGCATGGGCGGCGTGCGCCTCGCGGACGGCACGCTCGCCGGCAGCACCCTGACGATGGATCAGGCGCTGCGCAATCTCGTCTCGCTGGGCATTCCGCTCGCGGACGTCTCGAATCGCCTGTCGCGTTTCCCCGCCGACTATCTCGGACTCGAAGACCGCGGCCGCATCGCGCGCGGCGCTTGGGCCGATCTCGTCGTGCTCGACCGGGAGCACGCGCTGACCGCCACGTACGTCGAAGGAGAATCAATTGTCGAATATGCTTAATGAGGCGCTCGAGTCCGCCGACGTCGTCGCGGCCCAGCTCGCCGATACCTCGCGCATCGAAGAACTCGCGGAAAAGCTCAAGGAACAGCCGCGCAATGTCGCGCTCACGGTCGCGCGTGGCAGTTCCGACCACGCCGCCAGTTATTTCGCAAGCCTGACGATGAGCCGCATCGGCGTGCCGGTCGCATCGCTGCCGATGTCCGTCGCGACGTTGCAGCAGGCGCCGCTGCGTGTCTCGGGCCAACTGGCCGTCGCGTTCTCGCAGTCGGGCAAGAGCCCCGATCTCGTCGGCACCATGCAGGCGCTGCGCGACGCGGGGGCGTTCACCGTCGCGGCCGTCAACGTCTCCGGTTCGCCGCTCGAAAGCGCGTGCGAATACTTCCTGCCGCTGCTCGCCGGTCCCGAACTGTCGGTTGCCGCGACCAAGAGCTATATCGCGATGCTGTCGCTTTCCGCGATCGTGATCGCGCACGTTCAGCGCGACGTCGAATTGCTGAAGGCGCTCGATTCGCTGCCCGAGAAGCTGCGCGCCGCCGGCAAGCTCGACTGGACGCGCGCCGTCGACGAACTGAAGAGCGTCGATCGCATGATCGTGATCGGGCGCGGCCTCGGCCTCGCCATCGCGCAGGAAGCCGCGCTCAAGCTGAAGGAAACGTCGGGCATTCAGGCCGAAGCGTTTTCCAGCGCGGAAGTGCGTCACGGTCCGATGGAGATCATCGACCGCGACTATCCGCTGCTCGTATTCGCGCCGCGCGGGCCGGAGCAGGCGGGTCTCATCCAGCTTGCCGCCGATATGCGTGCCCGCGGCGCGCGCGTGCTGCTCGCAGCCCCAGCCGACGTCGCCGAAGCGGAACTGCCGCTCGTCGCCACGGACCATCCCGCGCTCGATCCGATCGCCGCGATTCTTTCGTTCTACGTGATGGCCGCGGGTCTGGCCGCCGCGCGCGGGCGCAATCCCGACGCGCCGCGCCACCTGAACAAGGTCACCGAAACCCATTGAGTGAGATAGCCGATGCGCCGTGCCGAGGAGTCACTGTTGAACCATTCCATCGATAACCCGAACGACGTCGTGCTGCTCGCGCCGTTCACCGGTCCCGTCGTGCCGCTCGCCGACGTGCCGGATCCCGTGTTCGCCGAGGGCATGTTCGGCGACGGCATCGGCATCGATCCGCTCGATAACGTGCTCGTCTCGCCCTGCGACGGCACCATCACGCATCTGGCGCGCACGCATCACGCCGTGACGCTGCGCACGAAGGAAGGCGCCGAGATTCTCGTGCATATCGGCATCGACACGGTCGAGCTGGGCGGCAAGGGCTTCACGCCGAAGATCCAGCAAGGCGCGACGGTGCGCGCGGGCGAGCCGCTGATCGAGTTCGATGCGGATTTCGTCGCGCAGCACGCGCCGAGCCTCGTTTCGGTAATCGCGATCGCCAACGGCGATGCCTTCGATATCATCGATCGCGCCGGCCGCGGCGTGCTGAAAGCGGGCTCGCGCCTGCTGGTTCTGCGCGCCAAGGACGGCGAGAAAGCCGAGACGGCGCGCGCGGGCGCGGTCGTTCTCGACGAAGCGCGCCGCAGCCTGACGCTCTCCCATGCGGGCGGCCTCCATGCGCGTCCGGCGGCGCGGGCACGCGAAGCTTCCCGCGGTTTCGACGCGAAGGTCGAAGTGCGCTACGAAGGCAAGAAGGCGCCGGTGGAAAGCGTCGTCGGCCTGCTCGGCCTCGGTGCGGGCGAGGGCGCGACCATCGAGCTCGTCGGCATCGGCGTGCAGGCGCAACAGGCGGTCGAAGCGGTCGCGGTGGAATTGCTGCGCGCGGCGCAAGGCGAAGTCGAAGAATCGCCCGCGCGCGAGAAGTCGCCCGCGCCGGTCGTGCAAGCCACGCGAACGGGCGAGCCGTTGCCGCCGAACACGCTCGCGGGCGTGTGCGCGGCGCCGGGCATCGCGATCGGCAAGCTGGTGCGCTGGGACGATCAGGAAATCGTGCCGCCGGAACAGGCGAGCGGCGCATCGGCGGCGGAAAGCCGCGCGCTCGATAAAGCCATCGCCCAGGTCGATGCCGAACTCGGCGAAACCGTGCGTACCGCGTCGCAGCGCGGCGCGGTCGGCGAAGCGGGCATTTTCGCGGTGCATCGCGTGCTGCTCGAAGATCCGACGCTTCTCGACGCCGCGCGCGATCTCATCAGCCTCGGCAAGAGCGCGGGCTTCGCATGGCGCGAGGCGATCCGCGCGCAGATCGCGCTGCTCTCGAACGTGCAGGACGAACTGCTCGCCGAGCGCGCGGCCGATCTTCGCGACATCGAAAAGCGCGTGTTGCGCGCGCTCGGCCTCAACAACACGGCGGCGCTCGAGTTGCCTCAGGAAGCCGTGCTCGCCGCCACGGAATTCACGCCGTCGGATCTGTCGTCGCTCGACCGCACCCGCGTCACCGCGCTCGTGATGGCGCGCGGCGGCGCGACCTCGCACGCGGCGATCATCGCGCGGCAGATCGGCATTCCGGCGCTCGTCGCGATCGGCGATGCGCTGCACGCGATTCCCGAAGGCACGCAAGTCGTCGTCGATGCATCGGCGGGACGCATCGAGCATGCGCCGACCGCGCTCGACGTCGAGCGCGCACGCAGCGAGCGCGAGCGGCTCGCGGGCGTGCGTGAAGCGAACCGCAAGCTGTCGCGCGAAGCGGCATCGACGAAGGATGGCCGCGCGATCGAAGTCGCCGCGAACATCGCGACGCTCGACGACGCCAAAGCCGCCGTCGAAAACGGCGCCGATGCGGTCGGCCTGTTGCGCACCGAACTGCTGTTCATTCATCGCCAGTCGGCGCCGACGGTCGCGGAGCACGCGCAAAGCTATCAGGGCATCGTCGATGCCTTGCAGGGCCGCACCGCGATCATCCGCACGCTCGATGTCGGCGCGGACAAGGAAGTCGATTATCTGACGCTGCCGCCCGAGGAAAATCCGGCGCTCGGGCTGCGCGGCATCCGGCTCGCGCAAGTGCGCCCCGATCTGCTCGATGACCAGTTGCGCGGCCTGCTCGCCGTGAAGCCGGCGGGCGCGCTGCGAATCCTGTTGCCGATGGTCACCGATTCCGGCGAACTGCAGCGCTTGCGTGCGCGCATCGACGAACTGGCGCGCGAAGCGGGCCGCACCGATCCGGTCGAAGTGGGTGTGATGATCGAAGTGCCGTCGGCGGCGCTGCTTGCCGACCAACTGGCGAAATACGCCGATTTCCTCTCGATCGGCACCAACGATCTCACGCAGTACACGCTCGCGATGGACCGTTGCCAGCCCGATCTCGCCGCGCAATCCGACGGCCTGCATCCGGCCGTGCTGCGTCTCATCAAGGCGGCGGTGCAGGGCGCGGAGAAGCACGGCAAGTGGGTCGGCGTGTGCGGCGCGCTCGGCGGCGATCCGGTCGCGGCGCCCTTGCTCATCGGACTCGGCGTGACGGAATTGTCGGTCGATCCGGTGTCGGTGCCCGGCATCAAGGCACGCGTGCGCAATCTCGATTACCAACTGTGCCGTCAGCGCGCCGAGGATTGCCTCGCGCTCGAATCGGCTCAGGCAGTAAGAGCGGCAAGCCGCGAAATCTGGCCGCAGGACTGAACGTCTTCCCTGCAGCCAGCTTCACGGATGCCTTTTCAGCAATCCTCGAAGCAGCAAAGACAAGACCTATATTTTTTGGAGAACCCGATGGACGCCAACCCGTTTGCAAAGATGCAGCGACTAGGCCGCGCGCTGATGCTGCCGATCGCCGTACTACCGGTGGCCGGCCTGCTTTTGCGTCTCGGCCAGCCCGATGTCTTCAACATCAAGATGATCGCGGACGCCGGCGACGCGATCTTCACCAATCTGCCGCTCTTGTTCGCGATCGGCGTGGCGGTGGGCTTCGCGAAGGACAACAACGGCACGGCGGGTCTCGCCGGCGCGATCGGCTACCTCATCGAAGTGGCCGTGATGAAGGACATCAACGACAAGCTCAACATGGGCGTGCTGTCGGGGATCATCGCCGGTATGGTGGCCGGCTATCTGTATAACCGATACAAGGACATCAAGCTGCCCGAGTATCTGGCATTCTTCGGCGGCAAGCGCTTCGTGCCGATCGTGACAGGCGTCGCGTGTCTGGTGCTCGGCATCGTCTTCGGCTACATCTGGCAGCCGGTGCAGGCGGCCATCGACGGCGCGGGCAACTGGCTGACGACCGCCGGCGCGCTCGGCACCTTCGTGTTCGGCGTGCTGAACCGCATCCTGCTGGTTACGGGTCTGCATCACATCATCAACTCGCTCGCGTGGTTCGTGTTCGGCTCGTTCACGCCGCCCGACGGCGGCGCGATCGTGCACGGCGACCTGCATCGCTTCTTCGCGGGCGACAAGACGGCGGGCGGCTTCATGACGGGCTTCTTCCCGGTGATGATGTTCGGTCTCCCGGCCGCGTGCCTCGCGATGTTCCATGAAGCGCCGAAGGAGCGCCGCGCGATCGTCGGCGGCCTGCTGTTCTCCATGGCCCTGACCGCATTCCTGACGGGCGTGACCGAGCCGATCGAATACTCGTTCATGTTCCTGGCTCCGGTGCTCTACGGCATCCACGCAGTGCTGACGGGCCTGTCGCTCGCCATCTGCTCGGCGCTCGGCATCCACCTGGGCTTCACGTTCTCGGCGGGCGCGATCGACTACGTGCTGAACTACGGTCTGTCGCAGCGCGGCTGGCTGGCGCTCGTGGTCGGTGCGGTGTACTTCGTCATCTATTACGGCCTGTTCCGCTTCTTTATCCGCAAGTTCAACATGGCGACACCGGGCCGCGAGCCGGCCACGACCGACGCCGAAACCGACGTGGCGCAAACCGTCGATGGCGGCCTGATTCCGCCCGTGCCCGGCGCGGCAGCAGCCGTGTCGAACACGCGCGCTGCGAAGTACGTCGCGGCGCTCGGCGGCGCATCCAATCTGACGCTCGTCGATGCCTGCACGACGCGTCTGCGTCTGTCGGTCGTGGATTCGGAGAAGGTGTCGGAGCCGCAGTTGAAGAGCATCGGCGCGCGCGGCGTGTTGAAGCGCGGCGCGACCAACGTCCAGGTGATCATCGGGCCGGAAGCCGATCTGATCGCCGATGAAATCCGCAGCGAACTCGAGCATTCGTCGACGCGCGGCGCAACGCCCGCATCGTCGACGCCGGCGCAACCGGTCGCGGCAGCGGTGAGCGGCGACCAGACGCCCGGCCCGCTCGATCCGGACCCGTTCCGCTGGCTCGCGGTGTTCGGCGGCGCGACCAACGTGGTATCGCTCGACGCGGTTGCGCAGACGCGCCTGCGCGTGGTCGTGCGCGATCCGTCGTCGGTGGATCGTCAGCGTTTGTCGTCGCTGGATGTGGCGTGGGTGTCGGCGGATACGTTCCACATCGTCGTGGGCGCGGCGGCGCAGCGCTATGCGGCGCAACTGTCCACGCGCTTGTCCGGCAACGGCGGCGGCGCTGCACCGATGCCTGCCTGAAGCGGTAATCGAAGCTCGATAACAAACGGCGCCCGCGGGCGCCGTTTGTGTTTTCAGCGAAGTGCCAAAGAAAAAGCCCGCCGTCTCGTCGACGGCGGGCTTTGCAATTTATGCAATGGCACAGTCAATTGTTACGCGTAGTCATGCAACGCCGAGCGCATCTTCTTCATCGCGCTCGCCTCGATCTGGCGAATGCGCTCCGCCGAGACGCCGAACTCGTCGGCCAGTTCATGCAGCGTCTTGCCGCCCGAGCCGTCGTCCTGCACGTCGAGCCAGCGCGCCTTGATGATGCGGCGGCTGCGTTCGTCGAGCGATTCGAGTGCATCGGCGAGGCCGTCGCTTTGCAGCCTGTCGTGCTGCCGCGCGGCGATGACGTTAGTCGGCTCGTTGTGCGAGTCGGCCAGATAGGCGATGGGCGCGTACGCTTCCTCGCCATCCTCGACCTGGCCTTCGAGCGCGATATCGCCGCCCGACAAGCGCGTTTCCATCTCCGCGACTTCCTCGCGCTTTACGTTCAGCTCGCTCGCGAGACCTTCGATCTCGTCCGGCGTGAACGCCGAATGGCTGGTCTTGTGACTGCGCAGATTGAAGAACAGCTTGCGCTGCGCCTTGGTTGTCGCGACCTTCACCATGCGCCAGTTGCGCAGGATGTACTCGTGAATCTCGGCCTTGATCCAGTGCATCGCATACGACACCAGGCGCACGTTTTGCTCTGGGTCGAAGCGCTTCACCGCTTTCATCAGACCGATGTTGCCTTCCTGGATCAGGTCGGCGTGCGGCAAGCCGTAACCGAGATAGTTACGGGCGATCGACACGACGAGGCGCAGGTGCGAAAGCACCAGCTGGCGCGCGGCGTTCAGGTTGCCCTGCTCGCGGAATTCGGTGGCGTACTGTCGTTCCTCCGCCTGCGAAAGCATCGGAATACGGTTCACTGCTTGTATGTATGAATCGATGTTGCCGATCTGGCCGGTCAGCATCGACGACTGTGCGTACGTCAGCGCGCCTGCCGAAGATGCCTTGGCAGGTGCCGAGCTCACAACATTCGGAAGGGTCATCGCATTGGTCACGCTCATAAGCTCCTTATCAACAATTCACGTGCCGCTTAACGACCGCGGCAAGTCAGACACGATATTAGCACTCCAGTCCATCGAGTGCTAAGTGTTAGAGCAGAGGGGAATGTGGGAGTTCCCACAAAAACTATCGAATTTGCGGGTCCAATAGGACGGACTGTTGCGCGAGCAGCGGAAGAAACTACCGGAGGCTGAAACGTTTTCGCATGATTTACCTTGCTTGCCCACTGTCGCGATCAGAAATTCTACAAACGGGGGCGCGCTGATGCGATTTCTGCAAATGTTTTAAAACGTCACTAGAATCGCCAAGCGACAGCAATTTACGAAACACACCCGCTATCCGAGCAAATTGGGGTGCAAATGCATAAAAACAAGAGTTCGTGGCCCCGCCCGCTAGCGCGCGTGGCGGTTTGTACCGCATTGGGTCTCGCGTCGGCGGCGGCTCATGCCGACCGATTCGGTGTCCAGATCGCCGGCGGCGTCGCCGACCACGACATCAAGAAGGCCGATCTCGGCCTGTCCTGGGATCCGGGCCTCACCTGGTGGGAGATCGGCGGTTTTCACTTCACGCTCATCGGCGAAGGTCACGTGTCCTACTGGCACACGACCGAGGACAACGCCGTGCATCCGAACATATGGGAATTCGGCATTACGCCAGTGCTGCGCTTCGTGAAGAGCTCGGGCTACTTCCGGCCGTTCATCGAGGCGGGCGTCGGCGTGCGGCTGCTCTCGCACACGCGCATCACCGAGGATTTCAGCGTCGGGTCGGCGTTCCAGTTCGCGGACATGGTGGGCGTCGGCATGATCTTCGGGTCGAAGCAGAGCTATCAAGCGGGATTTCGCTTTCAGCATCTGTCGAACGGCGGTATCAAAGAGCCGAATCCTGGTATAAATTTCAGCCAGCTATATCTGCAATACAACTTCTGACGAGGCGCCGGCGCATCGGTTCCTCGACACAAGGGGAATCGACAGATGCCGGCAAAAACCATTGAGGCCATCCGCGGCCTCGAGCGCGATCGCTTCCGTGCCATGGTCGAGGGCGACGGCCCGGCGCTGGACGCGCTGCTGGCCGAGAACGTCAGCTACGTCCACACGAACGGCAAGCGGGAGACGAAGCGCCAGTTCATCGACGCGATCACCGCGGGCCGCCGCCGCTATCGGCAGATCGAAATTCAGTCGCAGGATGTGCTGCCCGCCGGCCGCGATACGTGCCTCGTGTCGGGCCGTGCGCTGATCGAGATGGAATCGAAGAACGGCGCGCTGCTGTTTCCGATCGCCTACACCGCCGTCCATGTGCAGACCGAAGGCCAATGGCAGCTGCTCGCCCTGCAGGCGACGCGCGTGGCGCTCGAATAGCCACGCGCGCCGCCCATCACGCTTCCACGGCTTCGTCTTGCCGCAGGTTGTCCACGACGCGCCCGGAGCGGTTGACCGCGCTCACGACGGCATCGGCGACCGCGAGCGCCGGATTCGCATGCACCGCGACGCCGAAGCGCGTCGGCCCGTCTCCGACACGACAGCCGACGAACGCCGCCGTGTCGCCGTTCGCCGTCACGGACGTCTCGAACCAGTTCACGCTCGCGTCCACGCCGAGCGCGGCGGCGACCGCCTGCGCGTGAGCGTCGCCGCTCGTCGCAGCCACTACGGCCGGTAATGCGACGCGCCTTTCGAATACCGTAAGCGTCGAAACGTCGATGCGCGATACCGGCCCGCCCGCATCGAAATACTCGCGCTTGAAGAGCTCGCAGATCGCTTCGCCGCTGATTTCCGCGCCGGATGCATCGGTGACTTTCTGGACGGCGTGGCTGAATTCGATCTGCACGCGGCGCGGCGGCGTGAAGCCGAGACCGCGTTCGAGCAGATACGTCGAACCGCCCTTTCCGGACTGGCTGTTCACGCGGATCACGGCGTCGTAGCTGCGGCCGAGATCGGCCGGATCGATCGGCAGATAGGGCACTTCCCACACCGTGCCCGGCACGCGCTGCGCGAAGCCCTTGCGGATCGCGTCCTGATGCGAACCCGAAAACGCGGTGAACACGAGATCGCCCGCGTACGGATGGCGTGGATGCACCGGAATCTGATTGCAGCGCTCGACGACGCGGCGCACGGCGTCGATATCGGAAAAATCGAGGCCCGGATCGACGCCTTGCGTGTAAAGATTCATCGCGAGCGTCACGAGATCGACATTGCCGGTGCGCTCGCCGTTGCCGAAGAGGCAGCCTTCGATGCGATCCGCGCCAGCGAGCAACGCCATTTCCGCCGCCGCGACGGCCGTGCCGCGATCGTTATGCGGATGCACCGACAGCACGATGCTGTCGCGAAAGCCCATGTTGCGGTCCATCCACTCGATCTGATCGGCGAAGACGTTGGGCGTTGCCGCTTCGACGGTCGCGGGCAGATTCACGATCATTTTGTGATCGGGCGTCGGACGCCACATTTGCGCGACGGCATCGCAGACTTCGCGCGCGAACGACAGCTCCGTCATGCTGAAGGTTTCGGGCGAGTACTGATAGATCCAGTGCGTGTCCGGCCGCGCCGCCGCGCATTCCTTGATGATGCGCGTGCCTTCGACCGCCAGCGCCTTCACTTCGTCCTTCGACTGGTTGAACACGATCTTGCGGAACGACGGCGCGATCGCGTTATAGAGATGCACGATCACCTTGCTCGCACCTTCCACCGCTTCGAACGTGCGCTCGATCAGTTCGCGGCGCGACTGCACGAGCACTTCGATGGTCACGTCGTCCGGAATGCGCTTTTCGTCGATCAGCTTGCGCACGAAGTCGAAATCCGTCTGCGATGCCGACGGGAAGCCCACCTCGATTTCCTTGAACCCGATTTTCACCAGCATCTCGAAGAACTCGAGCTTCGCTGCGATGCTCATCGGCTCGATGAGCGACTGGTTGCCGTCGCGCAGATCGGTGCTCATCCAGACGGGCGCTTTTTCGATCGTGCGGTTCGGCCAGCGGCGGCCATTCAGACGGACTTGCGGAAACGGACGGTATTTCTCGGCGGGGTTCGGCATCATGATCGTCGATCTCTCTTCGGACGGTTTGCGTAGCGTCTGCGAGAGAGGCCGTGTCCGGCGGCTGGCCGGGCGTGGCGGCATGCACGTAAGACCGGGCGGCGCGCGCGTTCACACGAATCACCGGCGATGGTGACGCCTGCGACCAACGTGAACGTGCGCGAAGCAGCGTGCATGTGACCCTCGCGTTTCCGTTTCGCGGGATGCGCGAACGAAAAGCTGACGACTACAGGTTGGTAAGAAAAGGTACTGCGGGAAACTTCTGGAGGACCGCGCGACTTGCGAACGCACGGCGCTACGTCTGGCGACTTACGCTAGACGTAGCGATAGGGGCCGCGCTAGGCGGCCCGAAATAATTCGGAGGGAGGAAAACTGGGTCAAGCGCATGCGTTCGACTTTAAACCAGCGTTGAATAGTGTGTCAAACGGGATTTTCCTGACCGGCGACCGGCTTGCGCACCACATTGGCGATGACTTCAACCTGGCGCGCGACCGCGGGCGGCACCGGCACATCGCCGCGCAGCACGGATTCGATCCAGCGCGCGGTGGTCGCGGCGTCGAGCGTCTCGGGCAGCTCGACACGCGGGGCGTCCGGCTGCGAATGCTCGGGCGCGATCAGCGTTTCGGCGTGGCCGTCGTGAAACCAGTCGACCTGCACCTGGCGGCGCGTGTCCGCGACGGCTTCGCCTTCCGTGCCGCGCGCGAGCAGTGCGCCGCCCGCCGCCGCGTCCGGATGCGCGGTGAAAAGCCCGGTGAGACTCTCGCGATATTCGGGATGCGTGTAGTTGACGAGCCGCAGGCCCGGGTCCGCGAACGGTTGAAGGATCTTCACGAGCGTATGTGTCGAATTGCGCACGCCCATGCGGCGTCTGAGCGCGAGCAATCGCGCGAGCTTCGGCGCGAGCACGGTGATCGGCGCGAAGGAGAGGCGGCGCGAGGCGAGGCTGTCTTCGATTTCATCGTGCGAAGCCGCGTGCGCGATGCCCAGTTCGGCGAAGATTTCGGCGCTCGTCACGCGGCCGGGATCGCCGGTGACGCCGTGCACCAGGACCGGTACGCCTTCGCGCGCGAGCAGCAGCGACAGGAGCGGCACGAGATTGGGCGTCTTGCGTGCGCCGTTGTAGCTCGGGATCGAGACGGGCCGTGCGTGCTCGCGGCCATCCTGGACATGCAGCGGCTCGAACGAGCGATGCGCGGCGGAAAGCATCGCGGCAAGCTCGGCGGCGGTTTCGCCCTTGACGCGATAGGCCAGCAGCACCGCGCCCAGTTCGAGTTCGGGCACGCGATCGTCGAGCATCGCTTCGTAGAGCGCGTAAGTATCCTCGTGCGAAAGTGCGCGCGCGCCATTCGGCCCGCGGCCGATTTCCTTGATGTAGCGTGCGCAGGCGAAAGTGGGGGAAGCGGAGTCGGTCATCGGAGAGGTGCGCGATCGGGCGCTCAATTCCGTAATCTGAGCGATGCCGTTGCGCTTTTTAAGGTGCAGGAATGCTATTGAGTACCGCATTTGAGGAGCGCTGGCAAGGTTTGCCCATCGAACGTTTCGCGCGCTTTTCCGCCGATGCTTACTAAAACCACCGCGCCAGCCGCAGCTCCGAAGGCCGGTCGAAAGCTCGCAGAGCCAAGCCCGAC
The DNA here is from genome assembly GCF_023631205.1 of Caballeronia sp. NCF2. Taxonomy (NCBI): domain Bacteria; kingdom Pseudomonadati; phylum Pseudomonadota; class Betaproteobacteria; order Burkholderiales; family Burkholderiaceae; genus Caballeronia; species Caballeronia sp. NCF2. The sequence goes on from NZ_JALQDN010000001.1 coordinate 346,862, forward strand.
AAGCTTCGCCACGATTTGTGCGCGCACGTTACACTCCTTGTTCTCGCCGGCCGTGAACGCCGACGCATTCGTCCGGAAATCTGCGAATCAAAACAGCATCAGGAGAGCGGGATGAGTTATGTGTTTCCTCCGGCGCCGGCAGCAGCCGTGCCCGTCGATGGTTCGAACGAGCAGTTTCCCGTGCGCCGCATCTACTGCGTCGGGCGAAACTACGAAGCCCATGCGCGCGAAATGGGCCACGATCCGGATCGCGAGCCGCCGTTCTTCTTCAGCAAGCCCGCCGATGCCGTGCTGAACGTTGCGCCGGGCTCGACGGCGGAATTCCCGTATCCGTCGCAGACGAAGAATCTGCACTTCGAGATGGAACTCGTCGCCGCGATCGGCAAGCAGGGCAAGAACATTCCCGCCGATAAGGCGCTGGACTACGTCTACGGCTACGCGCTCGGGCTCGACATGACGCGCCGTGACCTGCAAGCCGAAGCGAAGAAGCTCGGCCGTCCGTGGGACACGGCGAAGGGTTTCGACCGCTCCGCGCCGATCGGCCCGATTCATCCCGTATCGAAGGTCGGGCATCTGGAAAAGAGCGCGATCTGGCTGACGGTCAACGGCGAGGAAAAGCAGCGCTCGGACATCTCGCAACTGATCTGGTCGGTCGGCGAGACGGTCGCGTATCTGTCGACGCTCTTCGAACTCTTCCCCGGCGATCTCATCTTCACCGGCACGCCCGAAGGCGTCGGCGCGGTCGTGAAGGGGGACGTGCTGAAGGGCGGCGTCGACGGCATCGGCGAATTCTCCGTGCGCGTCGTCTGAGTCCGCGACCATGAAGCTCTACAGCTATTTCCGCAGCTCGGCGGCGTATCGCGTGCGTATCGCGCTGAATCTGAAGGGGCTCGATTACGAGTACGAGGGCGTGCATTTGCTGCGCGACGGCGGCCAGCAGTTGAAGCCCGAATATCGCGCGGTGAATCCGGACGGCATTGTGCCGGCGCTCGTCGATGGCGACGACGTTCTCACGCAGTCGCTCGCGATCATCGAGTATCTCGAGGAGACGCATCCCGAGCCGGCGCTCCTGCCGAAGAATCCGTCCGATCGCGCCTTCGTGCGTTCGGTCGCGATGCAGGTCGCGTGCGAGATTCATCCGCTCGACAATTTGCGCGTGCTCAAGTACCTGAAGCATCAGGTGAAGGTGCCGGATGACGTGAAGGACGCGTGGTATCGGCATTGGGTCGAGATGGGTTTCACGTCGCTCGAAACGCGGCTGGCCGCCGACAGGCGCGTCGGCGCGCTCACGTTCGGCGACACGCCGACCGTTGCCGATCTGTGCATCGTGCCGCAGGTGTTCAACGCGCGGCGCTTCGGCATCGACGTGAGCGCTTATCCGACGATTTCGCGCATCGCCGATCACGCCAGCACGATCGACGCCTTCGCGCGGGCCGCTCCCGCGCAGCAACCGGACGCCGAATGACGGCCGATTTCCCGAGCTTTCTGTCGGGGGCGGGATTGGGCGCGAGCCTGATCGTCGCGATCGGCGCGCAGAACGCCTTCGTGTTGCGGCAGGGTTTGAAGCGACGTCACGTAGGAATCGTCGTGTCGATCTGCGCGTTCATCGACGTGATGTTGATCGGGCTCGGCGTCGGCGGCATGGGGGCGCTCATTTCGCGTGCGCCCGTCCTGCTCGACGTGATCCGCTGGGCCGGCGCGATCTTCGTGTTCCTGTACGGCTTGCGCGCGTTCATCGCGGCGTGGCGCGGGCCGGGGCATCTGGACGCATCGGATGGCGATTCGCAGACGGCGGTGGGCGCGGCATCCACGGTGCTCGCCTTGTCGCTGCTCAATCCGCACGTTTATCTCGATACCGTCGTGCTGCTCGGCGGCATCGGCGCGCAACGCGGCTGGCCGGGCGACGCGTGGTTCGCGGCCGGCGCGATGTCTTCGTCGATCGTCTGGTTCACGGCGCTCGGCTACGGCGCGCGTCTTCTGGAACCGTGGTTCGAGAAAGACGTGTCGTGGCGCGTGCTCGATGTGATCGTCGGCTGCGTGATGTGGTGGATCGCGGCTTCCTTGCTCTTCGCGCGATAAAAAAGAGCGCCACGCGGGCGCTCGTTTCACGTTCAGCCGAGCAACGCGTCGGCGAATTCTTCGGCGCTGAACGGCTGCAAGTCCTCGACTTTCTCTCCCACGCCGATGAAATACACCGGCACCGGCCGCTGACGCGCGATGGCCGCGAGAATGCCGCCCTTCGCGGTGCCGTCGAGTTTCGTGACGACGAGGCCGGTGAGACCGAGCGCGTCGTCGAACGCCTTGACCTGCGCGAGCGCGTTCTGACCCGTGTTCGCGTCGATGACGAGCAGCACTTCGTGCGGCGCATCGGGCATTGCCTTCGCGATCACGCGGCGCACCTTGCGCAGCTCTTCCATCAGATGCAATTGCGTCGGCAGACGTCCGGCGGTGTCGGCCATCATCACGTCGATCTTGCGTGCGCGCGCCGCGCCGACCGCGTCGTAGATCACGGCGGCGGCGTCGCCGCTTTCCTGCGCGATCACCGTCACGTTGTTGCGCTCGCCCCAGACCGTCAGCTGTTCGCGCGCGGCGGCGCGGAACGTGTCGCCGGCGGCGAGCATCACCGACTGATTGAAGCGCTGCAAATGCTTCGCCAGCTTGCCGATGCTCGTCGTCTTGCCGACGCCGTTCACGCCCGCGATCATGATGACGAGCGGTTGCGCGCGTCCGAGCATCAGCGATTTCTCGAGCGGGCGCAGCAGATCGACGAGCAGTTCGCGCAGCGCCTTCTTGACCTGCGAGGCGTCCGTCAGGCGTTCCGCGCGCACCTTCTCGCGCAGTGATTCGAGCAGGAATTCCGTTGCATCGACGCCGGCGTCGGACATGAGCAGCGCGGTTTCGAGCTCTTCGTAGAGATCCTCGTCGATCTTCGCGCTGACGAAAATCCCCGTCAGATTGGAGCTCGTCTTCGAAAGACCGTGCCGCAGACGCGAGATCCACGATTTTTTCGCGGCCGCATCGAGCGTCGGCGGCGGCACGACTTCCTCGCTCGCCTGATCCGTCTCTGGGCCGCGCGCCCATTGCGATTGCGTGCGCCCTTGCCAGTATTCCTTCGATTCCTCCGAGGGCGGTGCGGCGGGCGGCGTGGGCGCAGCGGGAGCGACGGGTTCCGCGGGCGCCGGTTCCTCCGGCTGCACTTCCTCCGACGGCGTTTCGGCGGAAAGCGCCTGACGTTCCAGCTCGGCGTCGGAGATTTCTTCGTCTTCGGCCGCCTCGACGGATTCGTCCTGAGGCGCGTCGAGCGGCGCATCAGCCGGCTTTTTGAATTTCTTGAAGAAGCTGAACATGGATGTGTGACGATGATGCGCGCGTGATCCGATGGCCCTGTGCGCGCTTTCGAGTCGTTTTTGCGCGAGGCCCGCGCGATGGGATGGAAGCGGCATATTTTATCAGGCGCTGCCGTGCGCGCCCGTGCGGCTCCCGTCATGGCGTGCGTGTGGTAACGTTGGCTTTCATTGCTCGCGCCATCCGATCTCAAGCAAAAACACGCCCGGCGCGCCCGATTCCCACCTTCCTTTTATGCCTCGCTCGTCCGCTACCCGCTCCGCCCTGACCAGCCACACGCCATCGCGCGGCGGCAAACCGCACACGATCCGCATCATCGGCGGAGACTGGAAGCGCACGCCGCTGCCCGTGCTCGATCTCGATGGCCTTCGGCCCACGCCGGATCGCGTGCGTGAGACCCTCTTCAACTGGCTCGGCCAGGATCTCTCCGGACAACGTTGTCTCGACATGTTCGCCGGTAGCGGCGCGCTCGGTTTCGAAGCCGCGTCGCGCGGCGCGGCGCGCGTGCTGATGATCGAACGAAGCGCGAAGGCGGCCGCTCAGATCCGCGCGAATCAGGCCAAGCTCGGCGCGCGCAACATCGAGATCGCGGAGGCCGATGCGCTGCGGCTCGTCGCGAGCCTCGCGCCCGGTTCGTTCGACGTGATCTTTCTCGATCCGCCTTTCGGCGATCACGCGTTGCTATTGCGCGCGCTCGAACTGACGGCGCCGCTCGCTTCGCCCGATGGCGCGATTTACGTCGAATGCGGCGATGCGCTGGACATGTCCGGCATCGATGCGCTCCCCGGCTGGAGCGTCGTGCGCGAGGGCAAGGCGGGCGCCGTCCGCTATCATTTGCTGCGCCGCGAAAATGAGGAATAATGCGCGTTCCCGATTTCGACGCAGCCGATTTCGCGGGAAACGAGGCAGAGCTGGTCGTCGCAGCCACGCGGCCCAGTGTAAATAGAAGAGGAGAAGCTCATGGTTGTCGCCGTGTATCCGGGTACGTTCGACCCGCTCACCCGCGGGCATGAAGACATCGTGCGGCGCGCATCGAGCATTTTCGATCAGCTCGTCGTGGGCGTCGCGGACAGCCGCGCGAAGAAGCCGTTTTTCTCGCTGCAGGAACGGCTCGATATCGCGCACGAGGTCCTCGGGCATTATCCGAACGTGCAGGTGAGCAGTTTCACCGGGCTATTGAAGGATTTCGTGCGTAAGAACAACGCGCGCGTGATCGTGCGCGGATTGCGCGCCGTCTCCGATTTCGAGTATGAATTCCAGATGGCCGGGATGAACCGCTATCTGCTGCCCGATGTCGAGACGATGTTCATGACGCCGTCCGATCAATATCAGTTCATCTCCGGCACCATCGTGCGCGAGATCGCGCAGCTTGGCGGCGACGTGAGCAAGTTCGTGTTCCCGTCGGTGGAAAAGCGGTTGATGGACAAGGTCGGCGAGCAGACGCAGAAAGATCCGGCGGCGCCTTGAGACGCCGGGCCCGCGCACTTATCTGCGAAGGTGCGCGGGTTTATGCCGGAAGCCATCCGGCAAGAAGAGAGTGAAGCATGTCCCTGATCATTACCGACGAGTGCATCAACTGCGACGTTTGCGAGCCCGAGTGCCCGAACGACGCAATTTCGATGGGTCCCGAGATTTACGTCATCGACCCGAACAAATGCACGGAATGCGTCGGCCATTTCGACGAGCCGCAGTGCCAGCAAGTGTGCCCGGTGGAATGCATTCCGCGCGATCCTGCGCACGCCGAATCGCCCGAACAGTTGATGGCCAAGTACCACGCGCTGATGGCCGCGAAGGGCAATTCCTAAGCGACGATATCCGTCAATGCAGCGACGAGCGCATCGCATTCGGCCGGCGTGCCGATGGAAATGCGCAGATGCTGATCGATGCGCGGCAGTTTGAAGTGGCGCACGAAAATTTCCTTCGACTTTAGCGCCGCGGCGAGCGTCGCGGCATCGTGCGCGGGATGTTTCGCGAAGACGAAGTTGGCTGCGGACGGAACGACATCGAATCCAAGCGTCTGTAGCTGCGCGCTCAACTTCTCGCGGCTCGCGATCACCTTCGCGCAACCTTCCTCGAACCACGCCTGATCTTCGTACGACGCGATTGCCGCGACTTGCGCGAGGCGGTCGAGCGGATACGAATTGAAGCTGTCCTTCACGCGCGTGAGCGCCTCGATGAGCGCCGGATCGCCGAACGCAAAGCCGACGCGCATACCCGCCAGCGAACGCGCTTTCGACGTCGTCTGCACGACGAGCAGGTTCGGATAGGCGTCGATCAGATTCACGGCCGATTCCGCGCCGAAGTCCACATACGCTTCATCGATGATGACGGGTGCATCCGGATTCGCCTTCAGCAGCACTTCGATTTCCGACAGCGGCAGGGCGCGGCCCGTCGGCGCATTCGGATTCGGCAGCAGCACGCCGCCGGATGGCGCGCGGTAATCGTCGACATCGATGGCGAAATCGGCGTTCAGCGGCACGGTCTCGTATTCGACGCCGTAAAGCTGCGCGTACACGGGATAAAAGCTGTAGGTTATGTCGGGAAAGCGGATCGGCTTGTCGTGCCTGAGCAGCGCCTGGAACGCGTGCGCGAGCACTTCGTCCGAACCGTTGCCCGCGAAAACCTGCTCGATGCGCAATCCGTGATGGTTCGCGACGGCCTCGCGCAATGCACGCGCGGTCGGATCCGGATATTTGCGCAGCGACGCGCCGTCCGCGCCGAGCTCGTGGCGGATTGCATCGACGACGCGCGGCGACGGCGGATACGGATTCTCGTTGGTGTTCAGCTTGACGGGATGCGCCAGCGCGGGCTGCTCGCCCGGCACATACGGCGTCAGACGATGGACGATATCGCTCCAGAAACGGCTCACTGTCGGCTCCAAATCAAGAATTGCGGTGCAGGTTCATCATCGCACGCTCGGTTTCGCCTGCGACGACGAACGGCATCACGGCGAGCGCGCGCTCGATCGACTGATCGATCGCGTCCTGTTCCTCGCGGCGCGGCGGCTTGAGGACGAAGTTCGCGACATCGGGTTTCGCGCCCGCGCGCGCGCCTTCGGGAATCAGATCACGCGGATGCCCGATCCCGATGCGCAGCCGCCAGTACTGCTGCGACGAAAGATGCGCGGAGATGTCCTTGAGGCCGTTGTGGCCGCCGCTGCCGCCGCCGAGCTTCATCTTGACGGTGCCGGGCGGAAGATCGAGTTCGTCGTGCGCGACGAGAATTTCGTCGGGGAGAATCTTGAAGAACTGCGCGAGCGCAACGACCGATTGCCCTGAGCGATTCATGAACGTCTGCGGTTCGAGCAGATGCACTTCGTGGCCGTGCAGACGTCCCTTGCCGTAGAAACCGTGGAAACGGCGCTCTTCGCGCAACGTGGCGCCGGCGTCGCGTGCGAACTGGTCGACGAACCAGAAGCCCGCGTTATGCCGCGTCGCCGTGTATTCGGCGCCCGGATTGCCCAGGCCGACGATCAGCTTGATCATGTCGAGTCTTGTAGAACGAAAAAAAACCCGCCGGGGCTTGCGCGCCGGCGGGTCACGTCGACCGTTCTTGCGAACGGATCGAGAGGATAGCGATATTCCGCGTGCTTACTCGGCTGCCGGCTTGTCGCCTTCAGCTTCGCCAGTCCCTTCCGACACGACGGCAGCCGGAATGGTCGCCGAAGCCACCACCGGATTTTCCGCCTCGACGGAGATCGTCAGGCTCACGCCCTTCGGCAGCGGGATGTCCTTCGCGTGCATCGTCTGGCCGGCTTCGATCTTCGCCAGATCGATTTCCAGGAACTCAGGCAGGTCTGCCGGCAGGCATTCCACTTCCAGTTCCGTCACGACGTGCGAGATCACCGCGCCCGACAGCTTCACGGCCGGGTTGGTTTCCTGGTTCATGAAATGCAGCGGCACCTTGGTGTGCAGCTTCTTCTTCGCGTCGACGCGCTGGAAGTCCACGTGCAGCACGAGCTGCTTGAACGGGTGGTATTGCACGTCGCGCAGCAGAACTTGTTGCGACTTGCCGGCCACTTCCAGGTCGAGAATCGACGAGTGGAAAACTTCTTTCTTCAGGGCGTGCCACAGGGCGTTGTGGTCGAGTTCGACCAGTTGAACGTCCGTTTCACCGCCGTACACGATACCCGGGGTCTTGCCCGAGTTACGCAGGCGGCGGCTCGCACCCGTACCTTGCTTGCTACGCTCGAAAGCGACGACTTTCATATTCGACTCCTATATCTGCCCGCGACCAGGCAGGGAAACCGGGATCATCGAAAACGGGTGATCCCACAACAAGCGACGCGAACCTTCGTCCGTTCGCGCCGATCATGCAAAAACGCGAAGCCTCTGCTTCGCGTTCCTTGCTCGATTCTGATTAACCTTCGGCGAAGAGCGACATCACCGAGTCGCCGCGCCGGATTCGGGAGAACGTCTCCGCGAGCAAACCCGCGCTCGACAGCGGACGGATCTTCGCGCACGCGAGCGATTCGGCCGAAAGGGGAATCGTGTCCGTGACGACGAGTTCGTCCAGCTCCGACGCCGTGATGCGCGCCGCCGCGCCGCCCGACAGAACGGGGTGCGTCGCGTATGCGAAAACCTGTTTCGCGCCACGATCCTTCAATACTTGCGCGGCCTTGCACAGCGTGCCGGCGGTGTCGACCATGTCATCCATGATGACGCAGGTGCGGCCTTCCACTTCACCGATGATGTTCATCACTTCAGCGACATTCGCCTTCGGACGGCGCTTGTCGATGATCGCGAGGTCCGTGTTCAACTGCTTGGCGAGCGCACGCGCGCGCACCACGCCGCCGACGTCCGGCGACACGACCAGCAGATGGTCATGGTTCTGCTTGCGCAGATCGCCGAGAAGAACGGGTGTTGCGTAGATGTTGTCGACGGGGATGTCGAAGAAGCCTTGAATCTGGTCGGCGTGAAGGTCCATGGTGATCACGCGATCGACGCCGGCAATTTCCAGCATGTTCGCGACGACCTTCGCCGAGATGGCCACTCGCGCGGAACGCGGACGGCGGTCCTGGCGCGCATAGCCGAAGTAGGGGATGGCTGCGGTGATCCGGCCTGCGGATGCGCGCTTGAGCGCATCGACCATGATCATCAGTTCCATCAGGTTGTCGTTCGTGGGAGCGCAGGTGGACTGCAGAACGAATACGTCTTTGCCCCGAACGTTTTCCTGAATCTCGACCATGATCTCGCCGTCTGAGAAGCGGCTGACCATCGCTTTGCCGAGAGGAATACCAAGGATTTTGACGACTTCCTGTGCAAGCGCGGGATTAGCGTTGCCAGTAAAAACCATCAGGCCGTCACTGCTCATCGTGCACCTGTCTGCGGCTGGAGGCGAGAGGAAAAACGCGAGAAAAGGAATGGCAGGGGAGGAAGGACTCGAACCCTCGCATGCCGGAATCAAAATCCGGTGCCTTGACCAACTTGGCGACTCCCCTACACAACTCTGAGTCTCGCCGGGAAGTGTAGGACATACCCGGCAAAACGAAACCTATGACGCGAAAGCGAAGAGAGGATGAGAATCCAGACTTGCCGTTACCACACTCTTCCAGCTTGCCGGCAGTTTGGCTTGCGCCATTTCTGCTTCGGCTCGGCTGGCGAAAGCGGCAAACACGCTTGCTCCAGATCCGGTCATTCGCGCCGGTGCGAGATTGGAAAACCACTCGAGCACCTTTGCAACTTCCGCGTACTTTCCTGCAACCACAGCCTGCATGTCGTTTCGACCGAAGCTGTCTGGCCAGTTTGTGTCTGACCTTTGCTGTGCAAGAAAGTCCATCATTGTGACGACTTTCGTATCCCGTGTCAAGCTTTTTTCGGAGAAAATCGCCGCGGTGGGGACGTGAGCATCAGGCGTTACTACGAGGAAGAAACGTTTCGGCAGATCGACTGCCTGGAGCGCCTCACCTACACCTTCTGCGAAAGCATTTTGCCCGAAGACAAAAAACGGCACGTCCGCGCCGAGTTGCAGGCCGAGATTCTGCAGAATCTCACGCGAAAGATCAACACCCCAGAGACGATTTAACGCTAAAAGAGTTGTCGCCGCGTCGGAACTGCCTCCGCCGAGGCCCGCGCCCATTGGCAAACGCTTGTCGATCTCGATCTCCGCGCCGAACTTCGTCCGCGTGTGCTGCTGGAGCGAACGTGCGGCCCGCACGACGAGATCGTGTTCTTCGGGCACGCCCGGCACGTCGGTCTTGCGCATGATGACGCCGTCGTCGCGACGCCTGAAGTGCAGATGGTCGCCCCAGTCGAGCAACTGGAAAACGGTCTGCAGCGAATGGTAGCCATCCGGACGGCGGCCCGTGATGTGCAGGAAAAGATTCAGCTTCGCGGGCGCGAGGCAGTCACGAAGCGTTTCGTTCGATGAGGACATGCGTGATGCTTTGAACCGAAAGCGGCTGAGTTATTGATCGAGCACGAGCTTGATGTCGAGCGGCGGTTCGCTGCGCGTGAGATTCACGCGCTTCACGCCGGTTCCCGGCGCGTCGGCATAGGCGAGATAGTCGATCGTCCATCCGTCCTGCTTGATTTCTTTCGGACGGCCGTTGTCCGCGCCCGGATCGAGCGTGGTCTGTGCACGCGAGCTAGGCGCGGCCGACGGCTGGAGCCAGTAGCGCAACCCTTCGACCGGCAGCGCGAAGCCGAGCGTGTTCTGCATGAGTTGAGATACGTTGTCGGCGCTGACGGGTTGCCGGTTCGGCAATTCGAGCGTCGCGAGCGACGGCGATGAAGTCACGATCGCCATCGTCTGGCCGAGGGGATTGCGCAACTGCAGCGTGACGGTGTCGCCTGTCTCCTGCCAGTCGAAATTGCCGTAGGCGTTGCGCGGCGTGCCGTTCTGGTCGTTGTACTGCACGGCGAAGCGTCCGTGATACATGCGGCTCGTCTGCGTCGCGAGCGACGTGGATGCGTTCGTCGTCGTGGGAACGCGCGGTTCCAGCGCGCAACCGGACATTACCAGCGCGGCGGCCGCCGCGATGCCGAGCGCGCCACGTCGAAGCGATGCGCCGGCGAATGAATCGAATGCGATCAAAGGTCGTTCACCTGAAGTCGTTTCAGCGTTTTGACGAGCGTGTCGTTGTCAGGTTCGAGCTTCTGCGCTTGCCGCCATGTGGCGCGCGCCTGATCCTGCTGCCCTGACTTCCACTGCACCTCGCCCAGATGCGCGCCGATTTCGGCGTTCGGCTGAAGGTTGTAGGCGTTCTTGAGGATCTTCTCCGCCTCGGCCGCATTGCCCTGACGGAAGCGCGCCCAGCCGAGACTATCCATGATGAACGCGTCGTTCGGGGCGAGCGAAACCGCTCGTTCGATCAGCTTCACCGCTTCGTCGAGCCGCTGATTGCGATCGACGAGCGAATAGCCCAGCGCGTTGTACGCTTGCGGGTTGTTCGGCTGCGTCCGCATCAAAGTGCGAAGCTGCGTTTCCATGACGTCGTAGTGACCGTTCTTCTCGGCGGCCATTGCGTAGTCGTACGTCAGATCGGGATCGTCGGGGAACGCGGCGACCGCCTTCGCGAGATTCGCCTCCGCTTCCTTGTAGCGATGCGCCTCGAAAAGAATCGCCGAATCGGTGCGTGCGAGCAGCGCCAGATCGCGCGGATCCGAGCTTTGCAGATTGCCGATCAGCGCGCGTGCATCGTCGACCTTGCCTTGCTTCGCGAGCAGTTGCGCGCGCGTGATCTGCGCAGGCAAATACTGCTGGCTCGTGCGCGGAATCTTGTCGAGCCACTGGCTCGCGGCGTCGTCGTTCTTTTGTTCCAGCGCCAGTTGCGCGAGATAGATATAGGCCTGACCAGGATCCGCGCCCGGCGTGTTTTCCGCCGCCTTCGCGTATTGGTTCAAGAAGTCCTGCGCCTTGTCGAACTGCTTTTTCTGGATGTTGATGAGCGCGAGCGCCATCAACGGCGTCAGGTCCTTCGGGTCGTTCTTGCGCATGATCTCGAACTGCTTCTGCGCGTCGTCGAGCCTGTCGGCGGACAGATACAACTGCGCGAGCGCGAGCCGCGCGTCATGCGATTTCGGATTCTTGTCGACGTATTTCTCGAACGACGCGATGCCTTCCTTGCGCTCTTCCGGGCCCATGCGCGCAAGCGTCAGCGCGGCGGGCAGGTAGTCCGGCTTGAGTTGCAACGCCTTTTCGAGCGATGCCTTCGCGCCCGGCGGATCATCCGCGACGAGCTGCTGACGTGCGAGCGCGAGTTGCGCTTCGGGCCGGTTCTGATCGTTTTGCGTCAGGTCCTTGAGCACGTTCAGGCCACCGACACGATTCGGCCCGCGCGCGAGTAAGGTCTGAAGAGAAAGTATGGCGTCGCCGCGCTGGTCCGGCGCCACCTTCGCGAGTTCGCGTTCGAGCGTCGGCTTCGCGTCTTCGGGCTTGCCGCCGACGATTAGCAGCGATGCGCTCAACTGCGCCGCGCGATCGGAATGCGGCGCGAACTGCTGCCAGAGCTGCGCCGACGTGAGCGCGTCGTTCGGGCTTTGCGCGGCGATCGCGATTTCAGTCGCGCGCTGCGCGAAACGCGGATCGTGCGTGTCGCGGGCGAGCGCGAGATAGGTCTGGAATGCGGGCGCGGGCTGGCCGCGCTGCAATGCGACTTCGGCCGCCAGAACCTGGAACACGATCTGGCTCGACATTGTCACATTCGGCAGATCCTGTGTCTCCGCGCCGCTGACGGGCGCGGTCAGCAGATCGGCGGCGTTTTGCGCGTCGGCCTGATCGTCGGCGCTCGGAACGGGCGTGGCGTTCTGCGCCTGGGCGTGCGCGGGCGCGAACGCGAGCGCGGCCATCGCGAGCGCAACGGCGCCGGCGATTCGCGACATTGGCATGGCGAACGAATGCGTCGAACTGGACTGACGCTTCGCAAACAGCTTCATGACGAACGAGTTCATGGAAATCCAGACGATGTTTCAGTCGATTGTAACGCGGTCGCTAAAATACCGGCACAAACGCCAGAGCAAGTCTCTCTCCAGAAAAATGCCCGAACTGCCGGAAGTCGAAGTCACTCGCCGCGGAATCGAACCCTATGTCGCCGGACGGCGCGTCGAGCACGTCGACGTGCGTACGCCCGCGCTGCGCTGGCCCATCCCGAAGCATCTTCCGAAGACGCTCGGCCATCTGAAAATCGACAAAGTAGAGCGGCGCGGGAAGTATCTGCTGTTCGAAACCGTCGAAGGCTGGCTGATCGTCCATCTCGGCATGACCGGCACGCTGCGGGTGCTGCGGCATGTGCCGCAGCCGCCCGAGGCGGCGAAGCACGATCACGTCGATATCGTGTTCGACGATTTCATTCTCCGTTTTCGCGATCCGCGCCGATTCGGTGCGATTCTCTGGCATCCGCGCTCGGACGGCGACGTGCTCGAACATCCGCTGCTCGCGAGCCTCGGCGTCGAGCCGTTTTCGCCGGAGTTTTCGGGCGCGCTGCTGTTCCGCGAGACGCGCGGGCGCAAGGTGTCGGTGAAACAGGCGCTGCTCGCGGGCGGGATCGTGGTGGGCGTCGGCAATATCTATGCGTCGGAGAGCCTCTTTCGCGCGGGCATCCGGCCGACGACCGCCGCCGGGCGCATCTCTCTCGTGCGCTATGACCTGCTCGCGGACGCCGTGCGCGTGACGCTCGCCGCCGCCATCGACAAGGGCGGCAGCACGCTGCGCGATTTCGTCGGCAGCAACGGCGAGTCGGGCTACTTCCAGCTCGACTATTTCGTCTATGATCGCGCGGGCCTGCCGTGCCACGTCTGCGGCACGGCGATCAGGCAAATCGTCCAGGGACAGCGCTCGACGTACTTCTGCCCGCGCTGCCAACGCTAATATCCGATGCTCGCTCTCACCGATTTTTCGTCGCGCCTCATCGCGTGGCAACGCATTCACGGCCGTCACGACCTGCCGTGGCAGAACACGCGCGATGCTTACCGCATCTGGCTGTCGGAGATCATGCTGCAGCAGACGCAGGTTTCCACCGTCATTCCGTACTACGCGCGATTTCTCGAACGCTTTCCGACGGTATCGGCGCTCGCCGATGCGCCCATCGACGACGTCATGGCGCTCTGGGCCGGGCTCGGTTACTACTCGCGCGCGCGCAATCTGCACCGCTGCGCGCAGGCCGTCGCGCACGAGCACGGTGGCGCGTTTCCGCAGACCGTCGACGAACTCGCGCTGCTGCCGGGCATCGGACGATCGACGGCAGCGGCGATCGCGTCGTTCGCGTTCGGCGCACGCGCGACGATCCTCGACGGCAATGTGAAGCGCGTGCTCGCGCGCGTATTCGGCGTCGAAGGTTTTCCGGGCGAGAAGAAAGTCGAGAAGGCGATGTGGACGCTCGCGGAATCGCTCTTGCCGGAAGCCGCGAACAACAACGATGTGACCGCTTACACGCAAGGCCTGATGGACCTCGGCGCGACGCTGTGCGTGCGCGGCAAGCCGGACTGCGCGCGCTGTCCGTTCGCATCGGATTGCGTGGCGAAGGTCGAAGGGCGTCAGCGCGAGTTGCCCGCCGCGCGCCCGAAGAAAGCCGTGCCGACGCGCAAGACATGGATGCTGGTCCTGAGGGACGGCGATTCGATCCTGCTGCAGAAGCGTCCGTCGATCGGAATATGGGGCGGATTGTGGAGCCTGCCCGAAGCGGCGGACGAAGCCGCGCTAGCGCAAGTCGCGCAGCGTCTCGGCGCCGATGAACATCTGCAGCGACTCGCGCCGATGTCGCACGCATTCACGCACTTCAAGCTGGATATCGAGCCGCGGCTCGGCGAGGCGCGCCAGGCGCCGCGCGACTTGATGGACCTCGAAACCGTCTGGGCGTCGCTCGCGAAGATCGACGCCTATGGTGTGCCCGCGCCAGTGCGCAAGCTGCTCGACGCGCTGACAGGCACGCTCCTCTAAAGCAGTTGATGATGCTGCATGTAGTGATGCACGACGTCGATGCGCGCGCCGGCGTCCATCAACTCCATGAGCTTCTGGCGTGCGCGCATCGGGATCGGCAGGATTTCGGCGAGGCGGTTGGAGACCCAGGTGGGATCGTCGTATAGAAAGGGTTCGACGAAGGGCAGATTCTGCGGCTCGCGTTCCTTGATCGTGTCGATGATGCGCTCCAGCACTTCTGCGCACGCGCCGAATTTCGCGAGCGCCTCGGCGCCCTGCAGTGGCTGATCTTCACCCAGCAACTCGGCCGTGCCGACGATCAGATTGCTCGGCTCGACACGATGATCGGTGAGCCGGAAACGATCGGTTCCGCGTGCCTGCACGAGCAGGAGACCGAAGGTATCGACATCGCATTCCGCGATTTCAGCCAGGCAGCCGATGCTTTCCGGCACCGACGGATCGCCCGGCGAGGCGACTTCGTGCCCGCTCTTGAGCAGGCACACGCCGAACGGCGTCTGCTCGCGCAGACACTCGCGCGCCATGTCCAGATAGCGTGCCTCGAATATCTTGAGCGGCAGCAGGCCGCCGGGAAAAAGCACGGTGTGAAGCGGAAACAGCGGCAAGTCGGCCAGAACAGGATTCGCGGACATCGCGTCCCTCCAGGATGGACCGCCGGCGCGGCGATCAGGTTCGCGTGTGGATCGCGCTACCCGGCGGGGATGGGCGCGTCACGATGCCGCACGATCACATTTGCCGTCTCGCAAAAGCGCGCGGCGAGCGCCTCCGCGATGAACACCGAGCGATGCTGGCCGCCCGTGCAGCCGATCGCGACAGTGAGATAGCTGCGGTTGTCGTCGCGAAAACGCGGCAGCCATTTGCCGACGAACGCGCCGATATCGTCGATCATCTCGCCGACCAGCGGCTGCGCGGTGAGGAAATCGATGATCGGTTTGTCGAGGCCCGTGAACGGGCGCAATTCGCGGTCGTAGTACGGATTGGGCAGCGTCCGGACGTCGAAGACGAGATCGGCGTCGAGCGGCACGCCGCGCTTGAAGCCGAACGATTCGAACATCAGCGTGAGGTCGGCGGCGTCGGTTTCGACGAAGCGCTTGACCCACGCGCGCAGAACGTTCGCGCGCAAATTGCTCGTGTCGATCTGATGGCCGTATTCCGCGAGGCCCGCGACCAGTTCGCGCTCGCGTTCGATCGCTTCGGCGAGCGAGTTCAGCACGCCGACATCGGCTTCGCGCATCGGCGGGCCCGACAGCGGATGACGCCGGCGCGTCTCGGAGAAACGCTGGATCAGCGACTGCGTGCTCGCGTTGAGGAACAGCACGCGCAGATCGAAGTCCTTCGAGAGCTTGTCGATGATGGACGGCACTTCATCGAGCGAGAGACTCGAACGCGCGTCGATCGCGACGGCGAGGCGCGTCTGGCCTTCTTTCGCGAGATAGTCGGCGAGTTCGGGCAGAAAGCGCGGCGGCAGGTTGTCGACGCAATAGTAGCCGCCGTCTTCAAGCGCGTTCAGCGCAACGGACTTGCCGGAACCGGAGATGCCGGTGATCAGGATGATACGCATGGGTCTCGGGAAATTCGCTTTTCCTAAGCTTAGCACCTGCGCCCGATTCGTTTCGGCGCGCGATCAGATCAGCTTGCCGGGAAACTGGCTGTCGGGATCCTGCATCGCAAGGCGTTGGCGATCCATGAAGTCGCGCAAGGTATCGATGCCGCGCAGTTGCAGAATCGTGTTGCGCACCGCGGCCTCGACGAGCACGGCGAGGTTGCGGCCCGCGGCGACCTGAATCGTCACCTTGCTGATCGGCAGGCCGAGCACGTCGACGGTCTGGCTTTCCAGCGGCAGGCGCTGGAATTCGCCGTCCGGCCGGCGCACGAGTTGCACGATCAGCTTGAGCTTCATCTTCCGGCGCACGGCGGTTTCACCGAAGATCGTCTTGATGTCGAGCAGTCCGAGGCCGCGCACTTCGAGCAGATTTTGCAGCAGCGGCGGACAGCGGCCTTCGACGAAATCGGGGCCGAGGCGCACGAAATCGACGGCGTCGTCTGCGACGAGTCCGTGGCCGCGGCTGATGAGCTCCAGACCGAGCTCGCTCTTGCCGAGACCGGAGTCGCCGGTGAGCAGCACGCCCATCCCGAGGATGTCGATGAACACGCCGTGCAGCGTCGCGCGCGGCGCGAGAATGCGCGACATGTACGCGCGCAGGCTGTCGATAACGGCCGCCGCCGACATGCGCGTCGTGAAGAGCGGCGTCGACGAGCGCGTGCAGCGCAGAACGAGCTCCGGCGGCGCGCCCACTTCGCCCGCGACGACTAGAAACGGCGGCTCGAGCGCGATCAGCTCGGCCATGTGGCGCGAGCGGTCTTCGTCGGACTGGCGCTGGTAGTAGTTGATCTCGGCGTCGCCGAGCACCTGGATACGGTTCGGGTGAATCAGGTTCAGGTGACCGACGAGGTCGGCGCTCGACGTCGCGTTGGCGACCGTCTCGCTCGAAAAGCCGCGTTCCCAGCCTTCATGCCCGGTGAGCCAGCTGAGCTTAAGAGCGGCGGCGTTGTCGTCGAAAATGCTTTGGGCGTTGATGCTGGACGTATCCATGAGACCGGAACTCCGTTGGAAGCCGGGAGCAGCCTTTGCGTCACGACGAAGCGGGTCGCTTCGATACGCTGCATGGCGCTGCGTTTGACCGATTGTGCCCCAGAAGCCTTGCGTAAGCGAGGCGCGCCCGGCGCGGAGGCGGCACGGACGCGCAACGCTATGTTCGGGTGGCTATTACGGTTGCCATTGCGTGAGCACCTGATAGAGCGCGTCACGATCTTCTTCCTTGTGCAGACGCTCGCGCGCCTCGGTGTCGGAGAGCAGTTGGGCGATCTCCGACAGAATTTCAAGATGCTGCTGCGTCGCCTGTTCGGGCACAAGCAGGAAGATGAGCAGAGAGACCGGCTGGCCGTCGGGCGATTCGAACGCGACGGGTTCGGCGAGACGCACGAAGGCGGCGAGCGGTTGCTTCAGCCCCTTGATGCGGCCGTGCGGAATGGCGACGCCTTCGCCGAGGCCGGTCGAGCCGAGGCGCTCACGCGCGAAGAGATTGTCGGTGACGGTGCTGCGAGCGATGCCGTTCTGGTTCTCGAAAATCAGGCCCGCTTGCTCGAATACGCGTTTCTTGCTGGTAACGGACAGTCCGAGAACCACGTTCTCGATGGGAAGAAATTTGGCTAAACGATTCATGTTGGCAGGCGAAAGCGTGGCCTGATAGCTCCTCATCGTGGCCGCTGTCTGAAAGCGCTCACGGCGATGGTGAAACGGAAAGTGCGCTGGCGGCGTTGCCTGCAGCGTGCCTGTCGTGCGACCCCGAAAATTACCGGACCATTATAGAACAGGGCACTGCCCGATGGTGCGCCGCGCAATGGCACGGTTTTCAATTCAATGTGCAGGACAAAGCCCTGAAAATCAATGGCTTGTATCACCTAGCGGCAGAAATCCAACAAAAAAGCCGCCAGTCGGGGCGGCTTCGGTTCGGTGCATGCGCCGATCCATCGTTTCCGGATATTCGAGGAGTCCCTCCAATCAGTCCCGCCGTCCTGTGGCGGCGGGTTTTGCTGTCATCCGGCGATCAGACTTCGTGCATGCCGTGCTTCATGCTCACGGCGACGGCGCTTCCATCTCATGCGACTCGCCGCGGTACTTCACGGATTCATGGGCGTGGCCCTGGATCTTGTCCTTGTGCTTGATGACCTGCCGATCCAGCTTGTCGACCATCAGGTCGATGGCCGCGTACATATCAGCGTCACAACTCTCGATGAAAATGTCCTTGCCCTTCAGGTGCAGGTTGATTTCCGCCTTCTGCCTCTTTTCCTTTTCCCTATGATTGTCGACCGAGAGGACCACGTTGCCGTCGATCACTTGATCGAAATGACGGAGCACCCTGTCCAGTTTCGTGATCACATACTCGCGCAACGCAGGCGTCAATTCGAGGTGGTGTCCACTGATCTTCAGATTCATAGTTGCTCTCCAAGCTAATGGCCGCTAGGCCACGTCGGCTCGTCCGATACCGGTCGGCAATGTGTCCCGCCGGCGCGTCATCCTGGCGCGCTTGACAAACGGGGCGCATCGGCCGGCACGTCCGCGCTTTCGCGTTGCGGCCGGTAAACGCCCATCGCAACACGCGATGGACTACAGAGACGGGTCATAGAGACTTGCGCAGATTCACTGCCGGGATCTTGAGGGCTTCGCGGTACTTGGCTACGGTGCGCCGCGCTACCACGAATCCTTGTTCCGCCAGCAGTTCGGCGATGCGGCTGTCTGAAAGAGGAGTTTTGGGGTCTTCCGCTCCTATCAGTTGCTTGATGAGGGCCCGGATCGCCGTTGACGATGCCGCGCCTCCTGTGTCGGTCGAAACGTGCGATCCAAAGAAGTACTTAAATTCAAGCGTCCCGAATGGGGTGAGCATGTACTTGCCTGTGGTCACACGAGAAACCGTCGACTCGTGTAAACCCAGCGTATCAGCAATCTCCCGCAAAACCAAGGGGCGCATGGCGATTTCGCCATGTGCAAAAAAGTTCTTCTGACGCTCGACAATTGCCTGCGCGACACGCAGGATCGTCTCAAACCTCTGCTGAATGTTCTTGATGAGCCAGCGCGCTTCCTGAAGCTGCTGACGCAACGAACCGCTGCCCGGATCGCCGCGATTGTTGCGCAGGATGTTCGCGTACAAATGGTTGATGCGCAGCTTCGGCACGATCTCCGGGTTGAGTTCAGCCGTCCAGCCGCCCGACGTCTTGCGCACGAGAATGTCCGGAACGACGTAGTCTGCTTCGCTCTTGCCATACGCCGCGCCCGGAAACGGCTCCAACGACTTGATTAGCAAATGTGCGTCCCGGAGGGCGTCGTCGCTTGCCTTCAACTGTTTGCGCAGGCGCGTGAAGTCGCGCGCGGCGAGCAATTCCAGATGATTCGTGACGATCTCGAGCGCCAGCGTGCGCGTTGGCGAGCCATCGAGCCGCAGCAACTGAAGTTTCAAGCATTCCGATGCCGAGCGTCCGCCCACGCCGGGCGGATCGAAACTCTGCAGCAACGCGAGTGCCGCGCTCAGTTCGTCGAGATCGACTTCGAGTTCTTCGGGAAGATCGGTTTGGACTTCATCGAGCGATGCCGTGAGATACCCGTCCTCGTCCAGCGACTCGATCAGAAACGTGACGAGCGCCCGATCGCGCTGATTCGCCGCGGTCATGCGCAACTGCGCCGTCAGATGGTCGCGCAGCGTCGTGGTCGATTCGTGGATTTGCAGCGGCGGCAGATCGTCGTCGTCGGAAGCGTTGTTAGAACGGCCGTAGTCTTCCAGATTCCATGAACTCGAGTCCTGACCGCTGTCGGAGCCCAGGCCGTTGTACTCGTCGACGCCTTGCGGCTCGCTGTTTTCCGAACGCTCGGAACTGGAACTGCTCGACGTGGAGCCGTTGCTCATCATCGAATCGGGCGGCGCGCTCGATGTGGCCGGCGCCGCGATCAGCGAACCGTCCGCGGCGACGCGCAAAGGGCTCGCAATCCAGTCGTCGTCGTTCTCGAGCAGCGGATTCTGAGCGATGGCCATCGCGACTTCCTGCTGCAGTTCGAGCGTCGACAACTGCAGCAGCCGGATCGACTGCTGAAGTTGCGGGGTCAGCGCAAGATGCTGCGAGAGGCGGAGTTGGAGGCTGGCTTTCATGGCAAAGTTTTAATCATTGTAGAGAGTTTGCCACGCGCGCGAAACCTCGCGGGGATTCCAAAAAAGCGCATGCCGCCCACGGGGGCGGCACGTAAGTTTTGCAACTTTCGCATGATGCGGCGCACTATCAATGCGGCCTTTGCGACGGTGCGCTCACATGCGGAAATGCTCGCCGAGATAGACGCGGCGCACGCTTTCGTTCTCGATGATTTCGCTCGGCGCGCCCGCCGCGAGCACGGTGCCGTCGCTGATGATGTACGCGTGATCGCAAATGCCGAGCGTCTCGCGTACGTTATGGTCGGTAATCAAAACGCCGATGTTGCGCTGCTTCAGAAACTTCACGATTTTCTGAATTTCCAGCACCGCGATCGGATCGACGCCCGCGAAGGGTTCGTCGAGCAGGATGAAGCTCGGGTTGGTCGCGAGCGCCCGCGCGATCTCGACGCGACGGCGCTCTCCGCCCGACAGCGACAGCGCCGGATTCTCGCGAAGATGCGCGATCTGCAACTCGTCGAGCAAGGCTTCGGCGCGCTGTGTTATGGCGTCTTTTGACAGGCGTTTGCCCGACGCATCGGTTTGCAGTTCCAGCACCGCGCGGATGTTCTGCTCGACAGTGAGCTTGCGAAACACCGATGCTTCCTGCGGCAGATACGACAGGCCGAGGTGCGCGCGCTGGTGGATGGGCAGAAGGCTGATCGAGTTGCCGTCGAGATCGATTTCGCCGGCATCGAGCGGCACGAGACCGACGATCATATAGAACGACGTGGTCTTGCCCGCGCCGTTAGGGCCGAGCAACCCGACCACTTCGCCGCTCTTCACATCGAGCGACACGTCCTTCACCACGGTGCGCGAGCCGTAACGCTTCTTCAGATTGCGGACGACGAGCGAACTCGACTCGCCTTCCGGCTTACGGTGGGGCATGGCGGGCGAATTCACTGCTGCGGCGTTCCTTGAATGGTATTCGACGGAGAAAGCGTGGCAGGCGAACCGTTCAGCGGCGCGGCGCCGCCTGAACGCGGCGCGAGCATCGCGCGCACGCGGCCGCTCGGATTGCCGGGTCCGGCCTGGTCCTTGCCCGCGCTCGCCGTGTAGAAGTCCTTCTGGCCGTCATAGGTGATCACGCTGCCGTGCACTTCGTCCTGCACGGTCGTCAGGCCTTGCAGGCGGCGCACGACGGCGCGCGTCGTGAGCTTCGTGAAGTCGTTCTTGCCGTCGTAATCGATTCGCACCGCGTTGCCGTCGATGTACTCGTTCAGACCGTCACGCTTCTGGCGGAAATACGAGAGATTGTTGCCGGTAGACGTGCCGGTCGCGTACTGATAACCCTGCGGGTCTTGCGTCACCTCGACGCGGTCGGCCTTGATCACGATCGTGCCTTTCGTCGCGACTACGTGACCGGTGAAGATGTTCTTCTGATTGAGATCGTCGTACGACATGTTGTCCGCTTCGATGTTGAGCGGCTTGTCGCGGTCGGCCTTTTCCGCGTGCGCCGGCAGCGCGGCCAGCGCGACCGCGATGGTCAGGGCGGCAGCGAGCCCGGCCCGCACGGCGTGCGTGGCACGGCGCGCGAGCATTGCGCGCGCAGGGCCGCCATCGGGACGAGGGAACCTTTCGTTCATGCAGTCACAATTCGGATGGGAGTGCCGGGATTACTTGGACGAACCGCCGTTGATATCCGTGGCTGCGATCGCGCCGCGCACGTTACCGAACAGCTTCATCACCCGGGTCACGTTGTTGTAGTTCATGCCAGAGGCCGTCATCACCGACGGGCCGCGCTGAAGTCTAACCGGTTTTTCCGTTTCGATGACATCGTCGTTCACCAGCACGCGAAAATGCTGGGAATCCGCCTGCATCTGCGGATCTCCGTAACCGGCCGCGCGCACGATGCGCGCGTCGTCGTAGAGATCGACGATCGAGACGTCGCCATTGACCGTGCCGCGCTGGGCCGTCGCCGTGACGGTCGGCTTCATCGGCTGGAACATTCGCATCGCGGGCAGCGTGAGCTCGCTGATCTCGTCGTCTTCGTAATGCACCATCGACTTCGCCGTCAGACGATATTGCGTCGTGCCGGTGGCGTCGA
Organism: Caballeronia sp. NCF2; assembly: GCF_023631205.1. Taxonomy (NCBI): domain Bacteria; kingdom Pseudomonadati; phylum Pseudomonadota; class Betaproteobacteria; order Burkholderiales; family Burkholderiaceae; genus Caballeronia; species Caballeronia sp. NCF2. Next base: position 368,858 of record NZ_JALQDN010000001.1, read on the forward strand.
GCTCGGAAACCGAAAAGTTGTTGGCGAAGTAGTCGGGCGTGTGGCGCTTCTCGGGCGCGGGCGCCTGCTGTGCTGGAGGCAGCGTGGCCTGCAGCAGCCAGTAGGTGATGCCGGCCAGCGCCGCCACCGCGAGAAGCGGCAGGAGCGAGGCGAGCTTTCCGGGGCGCGGCATGGCCTCAGCCTCCGAGCGCTGCGGCGAGCAGTTCGTCGTAGCGATGTTGCGCGCGCAGGATCGCGTCGCAGACTTCGCGCACGGCGCCGTGGCCGCCGCGCGCTTCCGCGACCCAGTGCACGCGCTGAGTTACTTCGGGATGCGCGTTCGCGGGCGCGGCCGCAAAGCCGCAGCGGCGCATCACCGCGAGATCCGGCCAGTCGTCGCCCATGTAGCCGCATTCGTCGGCCGGGATACCGGTGGCTTCGAGAAGTTCGGCGAGCGCGACGGTTTTATCGCCGACGCCCTGATAGAGATGCGTGATGCCCAGCTCGCGCGCGCGCGCCGCGACGATGCCCGATTGCCGTCCCGTGATGATCGCCGTCTGCACGCCGACCGACTGCAGCATCTTCACGCCGTGGCCGTCGAGCGAATTGAACGACTTCATCGCGTCGCCTTCGGCGGTGAAATAGAGACTGCCGTCGGTGAAAACGCCGTCGACGTCGAACACCATCAGCTTCAGACGGCTCGCGCGTTCGGCGGCGGTGAGAGGCTTCTGCGCCATCAGATTACCTTCTTGGAGAAGAGGTCGTGCATGTTCAGTGCGCCGATCAGCGTCGCATCGGCGTCCACGACCAGCATCTGATTGATGCGAAAGCGCTCCATCAGTTCCACGGCTTCGACCGCGAGATGATCCGGCGCAATCGTGCGCGGATTACGGGTCATGACATCGGCGAGTTTCAACGCGCGGAAATCGCCGTCGCGCTGCAGGATGCGGCGCAGGTCGCCATCGGTGAAAATGCCGTGGACGTGACGATTTTCGTCGATGACCGCGGTCATGCCCATGCGCTTGTCGGTGATCTGGAAGAGCGCGTCCGCAACGGTTGCGTCGAGCGAAACGACCGGCACTTCGTCGCCTACGCGCATCACGTCGCGCACATAGGTGAGCAGGCGCCGCCCGAGCGCGCCGCCCGGATGCGAGCGCGCGAAGTCGTCGGGACCGAAGCCGCGCGCGTCGAGCACGGCTACGGCGAGCGCATCGCCGAGCGCCATGGCGGCGGTCGTGCTGGCCGTCGGCGCGAGATTCATCGGACACGCTTCCTTTTCGACGCGTGCATTCAGATGCATGTCCGCCAGTTGCGCGAGACTCGATTCGGGACGGCCGGTGATCGCGATCAGCTTTGCCCCAAGCCGCTTGATGAGCGGCAGAATGGCGACGAGTTCCTCGGTTTCGCCCGAGTTCGACAGCGCGATGAAGATGTCGTCGGCGGTGACCATGCCGAGGTCGCCGTGGCTCGCTTCGGCCGGATGCACGAAGAACGCCGGCGTGCCGGTGGAGGCGAGCGTCGCGGCGAACTTGCGCGCGACGTGGCCCGACTTGCCGATGCCCGAGACGACCACGCGGCCGCGGCAGCCGAGCAGCGTTTCGACCGCGTTCGTGAAGTTGTCGTCGAGGAGTTCGGAGAGCCCGCGAACGGCGTCGGCTTCGATCTGAATTACGTTGCGAGCCAGCGCCAGCGCCCGGTCGCCATTGATTTTCGCTATCATGCGCGGAGTATAGCAAAGGCGATTCCGGGCCGCCCCGTACGGAGCCCGGTGCGCCGCCGTCTATCCGCCCCCGCAAGCCCTGTCGTCAGGGGCCTTTTTAAGATGCCGGAGCGCCCGATTCACGCGCCTCGGAACGCTGACGAACGAGGACGCTAGTCGGATGCCGATTTCTCCGCTCGAAATGACGCTGTTGCTGCTGCTCTGCTCCGTGGCAGGCGTCGTCGTATTTCGCTATTTCAACCTGCCGCCGATGCTCGGCTATTTGACGGTCGGCATCATCGTCGGGCCGCACGCGGCGGGCATCGCGCCGGACACCGACCGCGCGCAGCATCTCGCCGAATTCGGCGTCGTGTTCCTGATGTTCTCCATCGGGCTCGAGTTTTCGCTCTCGAAGCTGCGCTCGATGCGGCGCATCGTGTTCGGACTCGGCGCGAGCCAGGTCGGTGCGACCATCGCGCTCGCGATGATCTTCGGCTGGATCGCCAATTTCTGGATCGGCATGTCGTGGCAGGCGAGCTTCGCGCTCGGCGGCGCGATGTCCATGTCCTCGACCGCCATCGTCAGCAAGCTGCTCGCCGAGCGGCTCGAGCTCGAATCCGAGCACGGCCGCAACATCTTCGGCGTGCTGCTGTTTCAGGATCTGGCGGTCGTGCCGCTGCTCATCATCATCGCGGCGTTCGGCAACGGCCAGTCGTCGCAGCTCGCGATGTGGCTCGGCATCGCCGCGGTGAAGATCGTCATCGCGTTGACGGTGCTGCTTTTCATCGGCCAGAAGTTCATGACGCGCTGGTTCGACCTCGTCGCGCGGCGCCGCTCGCAAGAGCTGTTCATGCTGAACCTGCTGCTCGTGACGCTGGGCGCGGCGTTCATCACCGACAAGTTCGGTCTGTCGCTTGCGCTCGGCGCGTTCATCGCGGGCATGCTGATCGCGGAGACGCCGTATCGGCATCAGGTGGAAGAGGACATCAAGCCTTTCCGCGACGTGCTGCTCGGTCTGTTCTTCGTGACGACCGGCATGCTGCTGAATCCGCGCGTGATCTGGGAGCATCCGTTTCTCGTGCTCGGCTTTTTCGTCGTGCCGATCCTGCTCAAGGCGGTGATGATCACCGGTCTCGCGCGCGCCTTCGGTGCGACGCCGGGCGTCGCGATGCGTACGGGCCTCGGTCTCGCGCAGGCGGGCGAGTTCGGCTTCGTGCTGCTGAATCTGATTCTGGATTCGCATCTCGTCGATTCCACGATCCTGCAAGCCATTCTTTCCGCGATGCTGCTCTCGATGCTCGCCGCCCCGTTCATCATCCAGAACGCGGACCGGATCGTGCTGCGGCTCTCGTCGACGGAATGGATGCTGCAATCGCTGCAAATGACGAAAATCGCGACGCAGAGCCTGAAGCAGAGCGGCCACGTCATCATCTGCGGATACGGCCGCGCCGGACAGAACCTCGCGCGCATGCTGGAGCAAGAGGGCATTTCGTATGTCGCGCTCGATCTCGACCCGGATCGCGTGGCGGCGGCAGCGGCGGCGGGCGAATCGGTCGTGTTCGGCGATGCCGGGCGGCGCGAGTCGCTGCTCGCGGCGGGCCTGCATCGCGCGGCGACGGTCGCGATCACGTACGCGAACACGCCGTCCGCGATGCGCGTGCTGCACAACATCCACGAACTCGCGCCGACTTTGCCGGTGATCGTGCGCACCGTCGACGACGCCGATCTCGAAAAGCTCACCGCGGCGGGCGCGACGGAAGTGATTCCGGAGATCGTCGAGGGCAGCCTGATGCTCGCATCGCACACGCTCGTCCTGATGGGCGTGCCGATGCGCCGCGTCGTGCGGCGCGTCGAGGAAATGCGCGATGCGCGCTACAGCCTGCTGCGCGGCTATTTCCACGGCGCCGACGACGTCGACGACGACGATGGCCACGAGCAGGTCCGGCTACAATCCGTACCCATCGACGCAAATTCCGAAGCCGTCGGGCATTCGCTCGACGATCTCGGACTCGTCGGCAACGGTGTCGAAGTGACCGCGATCCGGCGCCACGGCATCCGGGGCGTCGCACCGGACCCCGAAACCAAGCTGCGCGCGAACGATATCGTCGTGCTGCGCGGCCTGCCCGAAGTGCTGGCGCAAGCCGAGGAACGGCTCTCGCGCAATCGCCGGGCAGCCTAGCTTCCCTCTTTTGTCACCAAGGCGAACGCGCGGCCTCACGGCGCGGACTCCGGAGAAGTCATGTCCATTACCCCCTCGCACGCCCAGCTCGACGCCGCGCGTTTCATCAAGGAGCGCGTGCGCACCGTCGATAACTGGCCGCAGCCCGGCGTGCAGTTCCGCGATATCACGACCATCCTGCAAGACCGCAAGGCGCTGCGCATGCTGATCGACCTGTTCGTGCAGCGCTATATCGACGAAAACGTGAACGTGATCGCCGGCATGGACGCGCGCGGCTTCATCATCGGGCCGATTCTCGCGTACGAGCTGAGCCTCGGTTTCGTGCCGATCCGCAAGAAGGGCAAGCTGCCGTACAAGACGCTCGAACAGTCGTACGAGCTGGAATACGGCCGCGCGACCGTCGAGATTCACGAGGATGCGTGCAAGCCGGGCGACCGCGTCGTGATCGTCGACGATCTCGTCGCGACCGGCGGCACCATGATGGCCGGCAAGATCCTGCTGGAGCGGCTCGGCGCGCAAGTAGTCGAGGCGGCGGCGATCATCGATCTGCCGGATCTCGGCGGCTCGAAACTGCTGCGCGAAAATGGCGTGCCGCTTTATACCGTGTGCGAATTCGCCGGACATTGACATGCCCAACTTTCTGCTCTTTCTCGCGGCTTCCGTCGCGATCACCGTCGCGCCGGGGCCGGACAATCTTCAGGTGCTCGCCCGCGGCATTTCGCAAGGACGGCTCGCGGGCGTGGTCGCGGCGTGCGGGTTCGCATTCGGCGTGATCTTCCATACGACGCTCGCGGCGCTCGGGGTTGCAGCACTGCTGCGTTCGTCGCCGATGGCGTTTCAGGCGGTGAAACTGGCGGGCGCGGCGTATCTCGTGTGGATCGGCATCAAGGCGCTGCGCAGCCACGGCCTCGCGACCGCGCACGCGCGCCCGAGCCAGCCGCTTACGACCGTGTTCCGCCAGAGCGTGATCGGCAACATGTTGAATCCGAAAGTGACGCTGTTCTTCATCGTGTTCCTGCCGCAGTTCGTCGATCCGCACGGCGCGCAAAGCGTGATGCTGCAGATGTTCGAACTCGGCGCGCTCTTCATGCTGCAGACGGTCGTCGTGTTTTCGCTTTTCGGCATCGGCGCGGGAATGATCGGCGCGTGGCTGAAGCGCCGTCCGCGCGTGGGCGTGTGGCTCGACCGGCTCGCGGGTGTCACGTTCATCGCGCTCGGCATTCGCGTCGCGCTCAAGGACTGAGAGATGCCGCTCGCTTCGATCGTTGCCGCACGCCGCTTCGACGCCGCCGCGCACCTACCGTTCTTTATCGGCGATGAACGCGTCGGCTGGATTCGCCGATCCGACGTCGACGCGCTGCGCCGCTGGCCGGACGTCTTCGTGATCGACGCCGCTTCGGTTCGCCTGCACGCAGCGCTCGCCGATGTGAACGCGCGCAGCGCCGCGCTCGGCGCGGTCATCGGCGCGCTTTTCGCCGAAGGCAAGATTCCCGGTTGGCGCGACGAAACCTACGCGATCCGCAACGGCTTCGACGCCGCGCCGCTCGCGTTCATCGAGCGTGCGGCGTCGCGCTTCTTCGGCACGATGACCTACGCGGTGCATCTGAACGGCATCGTAAAATACCGGGATAAGGCACCGCAGTTGTGGATCGCGCGCCGCAGCGACACCAAGGCGACCGATCCCGGCATGCTCGACAACGTCGTCGCGGGCGGCATCGGCTGGGGTTTCGCACTCATGCCGACGCTCGTGAAGGAATGCTGGGAAGAGGCGGGCATGAGCGCCGAACTCGCTTCGACGGCGACGCCCGGCCGAACGTTTCATGTGCTTCAGTCGCTTCCGGAAGGCACGCAGGCCGAGCAGATCTTCGTGTACGACGTCTCCCTGCCGCCCGATTTCGCGCCGCACAATCAGGACGGCGAAGTCGGCGAGCATCGCCTTGCGCGCATCGAGGACGTCGCGCGCTGGATCGAAGAGGGCAAGCTCACCGTCGATGCGAGTCTCGCGACGCTCGATTGCATGCTGCGTCATCAGTGGATCGACGAAGACGCGTGCGAAGGCATCGACGCGCTGTTCGAAGCGCCGCAAATTTGAAAGAACCGAACGAGGAAAGGTCATGTCGACCGAACATAGTTTTTATCTGAAGTTGTCGTGCCCGGACCGGCCGGGAATCGTGCATGCCGTGTCGGGCTTCCTGTTCAATCTCGGCGCCAATATCCTCGATTCCGCGCAGTTCGGCGACAGCCGCACCGGCGAGTTCTTCATGCGCGTGCATTTCCAGCAAGTCGGCGGCGATCCGGGCCTCGACGCGCTGCGCAAGTCGTTCAGCGATCTCGCCGATGAATTCGGCATGCGCTGGGAACTGCACGACGCATCGGTCAAGCCGCGCGTCGTCATCATGGTGTCGAAGATTGGCCATTGCCTGAACGATCTGCTGTTCCGCTATCGCACCGGGCAATTGCAGATCGAGATTCCGGCGATCATCTCGAATCACAAGGATTTTTATCAGCTCGCGGCGAGCTATGACATCCCGTTCCATCATCTTCCGCTGCTCAACGCGACGTCCGAAGCGAAGGCCGCGCAGGAAGCGCGCGTGATGGAAATCGTCGATCAGCACGACACCGATCTCGTCGTGCTCGCGCGCTACATGCAGATTCTGTCGCCGGATTTGTGCGCGAAGCTGTCGGGACGCGCGATCAACATTCATCACTCGTTCCTGCCGAGCTTCAAGGGCGCGAAGCCGTACTATCAGGCGTTCGATCGCGGCGTGAAGCTGATCGGCGCGACCGCGCACTACGTCACGTCCGATCTCGACGAAGGCCCGATCATCGAGCAGGAAGTGGAGCGCGTCGATCACAACATGACGCCGGATCAACTGACGGCGATCGGCCGCGACGTCGAATGCGTGACGCTCGCGCGCGCGGTGAAGTGGCATGCCGAGCATCGCATTCTGCTCAACGGACACAAGACGGTCGTGTTCCGCTAGATCGCGCTTTCGGAAAGACAAAGCCCGCCGGTTCAGGCGGGCTTTTTTACGCTCAGACGAGCCGCAGATAAATCAGCTCGCGCTTGATATATCCGTAGAAAATCGGCGCGGCGATGACGCCGGGAATGCCGAACGCGGCTTCCATTGCGAGCATCGCGAGTAGCAGTTCCCACGCGCGCGCCTCGATCTGCCCGCCGATGATGCGCGCGTTCAGGAAGTATTCGAGCTTGTGGATCAGGATCAGGAACGCGAGCGACGCGACCGCCGTGCCGAACGACACCGACAGCGAAATGCCGACGATGATCGTGTTCGAAATGAGATTGCCGATCACCGGCAGCAGCCCGACGATGAACGTGACGAGCACGAGCGTTTTCGAAAGCGGCAGCCGTTCGTGAAAGAGCGGCAGTGCGACGAGAAGATACAGCGCGGTGAAGACTGCGTTGATCGCTGAAATCTTGATTTGCGCGAACACGATGCGGCGGAAGGCATCGGAGAAGCGCGACACGCGCGCGACGAGCGCGGTGGAAAGCGGCAGCCGATGGTGCGTCGCCCGCGGCGCGCTCACCGCGATAATCGCGCCGACGATCATGCCGATTACGATATGACCGAAGCCGCGCGCCATTTCCTTGCCGCCTTGCTGGAGCATCTCGGCGTGCTTGTGCATCAGCTCGGTGGCTTTGTCCTTCATCTGCACGGTGTCCACGGGCAGGTAATTCGCGAGCCAGTCGGGCACGGACAGCCGCGCGCTCGACGTGATGCTCATCAGCTGATCGAGCAATTTCTGGACGCTCGGGAAGTCGCGCTCGAAATGTTCGATGGTGGCGATGGTCGCGCCCGTCAGCCCGCCGACGATGATCGCCGAAATCAGCCCGACCGCGATGAGACGCGCGCCCCGGCTGACCACATGCCGCTCGATCAGCGGCGCGATCATGTGCGTAAGCTGAAAAACCAGCATGCCGGCGAGCAGGCCGCCGAGCAATTGCAGCCTGAGCGTGAGATACAGCGCCAGCAGCGCAAGGACGTAGCTGCCGATCTCGACCGCCGACAGCTTCGGCAAGCTCATGTCGCTCGTCAGCCTGACGTGGCGCGTGGGCAGGTCCCGTACACGCGCTTCCTCGTTGGCCGCTTCGTTGCGCTTCGCCATGACTGCGTTCCTTTTCCCCTGCTGCGTACGACGGTTATTCGTGCCGCGGCGCGCGCGGCGCATTTCGACGGTCCGGCTGACAGCGCTTCGGCAGCCAGACCGGCGCCGTGAATCAGGCCGCCGATTTGGCTCGTTGCAACAAGGGTGCCAGATATCTGCCGGTAAAGCTCGCCTTCGACTTCGCAACCTGCTCCGGCGTCCCCTGGGCGATGATCTGCCCGCCGCCGGCGCCGCCTTCCGGACCGAGATCGATGACCCAGTCGGCGGTTTTGATTACGTCGAGATTATGCTCGATGATTACGACAGTATTACCCTGATCGCGCAATCGATGAATCACTTCGAGCAAAAGCGCGATGTCGTGGAAGTGCAAACCGGTCGTCGGCTCGTCGAGGATATATAGCGTCCGACCGGTATCGCGCTTGCTCAGTTCCAGCGAAAGCTTGACGCGCTGGGCCTCGCCGCCCGATAGCGTCGTCGCGGACTGGCCGAGCCGGATATAGCCGAGACCGACGTCGAGCAGCGTTTTCAGCTTGCGCGCCACCACCGGCACCGCCTTGAAGAACTCATGCGCGGCCTCGACCGTCAGGTCCAGCACTTCGCTGATGTTCTTGCCCTTGTACTGGACTTCCAGCGTCTCGCGGTTGTAGCGCTTGCCGTGACACACGTCGCAGGGCACGTAGACATCCGGCAAAAAGTGCATTTCTACCTTCAGAACGCCGTCGCCCTGACAGGCTTCGCAGCGGCCGCCCTTCACGTTGAACGAGAAGCGGCCGGGGTCGTAGCCGCGCTCCTTCGCCGCCGGCACACCTGCGAACAGTTCGCGGATGGGCGTGAACAGTCCGGTGTAAGTGGCCGGATTGCTGCGCGGCGTGCGGCCGATCGGCGACTGATCGACGGCGATCACTTTGTCGAAGTGTTCGAGACCTTCGATCGACTCGTACGGTGCGGGCTCCGTCGCCGAGCCGTACAGATGCTGCGCGACCGCGTGCTGCAGCGTGTCGTTGATGAGCGTCGACTTGCCCGAGCCGGACACGCCCGTCACGCAGGTCAGAAGTCCGACGGGCAAATCGAGCGTCACGCGCTTCAGATTGTTGCCGTACGCCTCGACGATGCGCAGCATGCGCTCGTCCGGCGCGGTGCGCTCGGCGGGATAGCTGATCGTGCGCTTGCCGGACAGATACTGCCCGGTAATGGAATTCCCGTCCTTTTGCACCTGCACCGGCGTGCCTTGCGCGACGATCACGCCGCCGTGCTCGCCCGCGCCCGGTCCCATGTCGACGACGTAATCGGCCATGCGGATCATGTCCTCATCGTGCTCGACGACGATCACCGAATTGCCGATATCGCGCAGATGCTTGAGCGTGTCGATCAGCCGGTCGTTGTCGCGCTGATGCAGGCCGATCGACGGCTCGTCGAGCACGTACATCACGCCCGTAAGGCCGGAGCCGATCTGCGACGCGAGCCGGATGCGCTGCGCCTCGCCGCCGGAAAGCGTCTCCGCGCTGCGTTCCAGCGACAGATAATCCAGCCCGACGTTGTTCAGAAACGAGAGCCGCGCGACGATTTCCTTGATGACCTTGTCGGCGATTTCGCCCTTCGCGCCCTCCAGACGCAGCGTCTGGAAATAGCCGAGCGCATCGCGTAGCGGCCAGCCGCTGATTTCATAGATGCCGCGCGCCTGTTCTTCTGCGCCGACTTTCACGAAGCGCGCTTCGCGCCGCAGACGCGTGCCTTCGCACGCCGGGCACGGCTGATTGTTCTGGTATTTCGCGAGTTCTTCGCGCACCGCCGCCGAATCGGTCTCGCGATAGCGCCGCTCCAGATTCGGGATGATGCCTTCGAACGCATGCTCGCGGACCGACGCGCGCCCGCGCTCGTTAATGTACGAAAACGGAATCGCCTGCTTGCCCGAGCCGTACAGAAGAATCTTGCGCACTTTCTCGGGCAGATCCTCGAACGGCGCGTCGATTTCGAATTCGTAGAATGCCGCGAGGCTCTGCAGCATCTGGAAATAGAACTGATTGCGCCGGTCCCAGCCCTTTACCGCGCCCGCCGCGAGCGACAGCGACGGATGCGCGACCACGCGCTTCGGATCGAAGAACGTGATCTGTCCGAGACCGTCGCATTCCGGGCACGCGCCCATCGGATTATTGAACGAGAAAAGACGCGGCTCCAGTTCCGGCAGCGAATACGAGCAGATCGGGCACGCGAATTTCGAGCTGAAGAGCTTCTCCTTTTCGGTGTCCATTTCGAGCGCGATCGCGCGGCCGTCGGCGAGACGCAGCGCGGTTTCGAACGATTCCGCGAGGCGCTGCTTCATGTCCGGCCGCACTTTGAGACGGTCGATCACGACGTCGATCGTGTGCTTGTCGTTCTTCTTGAGCTTCGGCAGCGAATCGACTTCGTAGATTTTCGCGACGCCTTCGTTCGCCGTGCCGCCGCCCGAGCGGATGCGAAAGCGGATGAAACCCTGCGCCTGCATTTCCTCGAACAGCTCGACGTGCTCGCCCTTGCGATCCGCGACGACCGGCGCGAGGATCATCAGCTTGGTTTCTTCAGGCAGCGCGAGTGCGGCGTCGACCATTTGCGAGACGCTTTGCGCCTCCAGCGGAATCAGATGATCCGGGCAATACGGCGTGCCGACGCGCGCGTACAAAAGACGCAGGTAATCGTGAATTTCAGTGACGGTGCCGACCGTCGAGCGTGGATTGTGCGACGTGGCCTTCTGCTCGATCGAAATGGCCGGCGACAAACCTTCGATCAGATCGACGTCCGGCTTTTCCATCAGCTGCAAAAATTGCCGCGCATACGCCGAGAGGCTTTCCACGTAACGGCGCTGGCCTTCCGCATAGAGCGTGTCGAACGCGAGCGACGACTTGCCCGACCCCGACAGCCCCGTGATCACGATCAACTTATGGCGCGGCAAGTCGAGATTGACGTTCTTCAGATTGTGGGTGCGAGCCCCACGAATACGAATTTCTTCCACGAGTTCGTTCCGGCGTTTTTCGGGTGCTTTCGGATGTTTTCAGCGGCGCTTTCATCTGTCCGGACGGGCCACGAAGCCATTGCCGGGCGGAAAGAGAGGGGGCCAAACCTGCTACTATAACGACTTTTAAAGGGCGCAGCGCCCGAGCCCAAGGGCCGGATGCGCGTCGATCGGCCGGCGCGGGGACTTGCCGGCCAAGTACGGGAGAGCGCCGACGCATCGAGCGGCGCGCTTTTAGCCGTGCGATTCCATATAGTGCCGTTTCGAGCAAGAACAAGGCGGCCGCGCCTGGCTGCGCCGCAGGCCAGGCCAGACGCGACCCTCATCCTTTTCCCGTTTCTGATGTCCAATCCGTCTGCCACGTCCACACGTCTGTCTGCGCCGGAGTTGCGCGCGACCGTGTCGCTCGCTGCCATCTTCGCGCTGCGCATGCTCGGTCTTTTCATGATCATGCCGGTGTTTTCGGTGTACGCGAAAACCATCCCCGGCGGCGACAACGTGCTGCTCGTCGGCATTGCGCTTGGCGCCTACGGCGTCACGCAGTCGATGCTCTACATCTTCTACGGCTGGATTTCCGACAAGCTCGGGCGCAAGCCGGTCATCGCGTTCGGCTTGCTCGTCTTCGCGGTGGGCAGCTTCGTCGCGGCCGCCGGGCATTCGATGACGTGGATCATCGCCGGGCGCGTGATCCAGGGCATGGGCGCCGTTTCGTCCGCGGTGATCGCGTTCATTGCCGATCTCACGCACGAGGAAAACCGCACGAAGGCGATGGCGATGGTCGGCGGCAGCATCGGCGTGTCGTTCGCGGTGGCGATCGTCGGCGCGCCGATCGTGTTCCACTGGGTCGGCATGAGCGGGCTTTTCACGGTGATCGGCGTCCTGTCGATCCTCGCGGTGGGCGTGGTGTTCTGGATCGTGCCCGATCCGCCCGCGCATCCGGTTCACGTCAAGGCGCCGTTCGCGGAAGTGCTGCACAACGTCGAGTTGTTGCGCTTGAACTTCGGCGTGCTCGTGCTCCACGCGACGCAGACCGCGCTTTTCCTCGTCGTGCCGCGCATTCTGGTGGACGGCGGGTTGCCGGTCGCATCGCACTGGAAGATTTACCTGCCCGTGATGGCGCTCGCGTTCGTGCTCATGGTGCCGGCCATCATCGCCGCCGAGAAACGTGGAAAAATGAAGAGCGTGATGCTGAGTGCGATCGGGCTTATCCTGATCGGCCAGTTGTTATTGGGCGCGGCTCCCCATACGCTGTGGTCCGTGGCAGCCATTCTGTTCGTGTACTTTCTCGGCTTCAACGTGCTGGAGGCGTCGCAGCCGTCTCTGGTGTCGAAGCTTGCGCCGGGCACGAGAAAGGGCGCGGCGGCGGGCGTGTACAACACGACGCAGTCGATCGGCCTTGCCCTCGGCGGGGTGATCGGCGGCTGGCTGCTGAAGCTCGACGGGCCGAGCGCGGTTTTCTTCGCGTGTTCGGCGCTGGTGTTGGCGTGGCTCATCGTCGCTGCATGGATGAAGCCGCCACCGCGCAGAACAGAGCGCGCGGCCTGAGAGAAATTGGAATCATCGAATCGAGCCGACAGGGTGCAACCGAATCCACGTCTGAAGACGAGATCGGTCCAATCGCATCTTTCGGCTGACAGTTAGCAAGGAATCTACCGGAGAAATCATGGCATCAGTCAACAAGGTCATTCTCGTGGGCAATCTGGGCGCCGACCCGGAAACCCGCTACCTCCCGAGCGGCGACGCCGTGGCCAATATTCGTCTCGCGACGACGGACCGTTACAAGGACAAGGCCTCCGGCGAATTCAAGGAACTCACGGAGTGGCATCGCGTGGCGTTCTTCGGCCGGCTCGCCGAAATCGTCAACGAATATCTGAAGAAGGGCTCGTCGGTTTACATCGAAGGGCGTATTCGCACGCGCAAATGGACCGATCAATCGGGCCAGGAGCGCTATTCGACCGAAATCGTCGCGGATCAGATGCAGATGCTCGGCGGTCGCGGCGGCGCCGGTGCCGGCGATGATGGCGGCTACAGCCGCAGCGCGCCGATGGATCGTTCGGGCGGCGGTGGCGGCGGCGGCGGCGGACGCGCGCCCGCAGGCGGTCGTGCGAGCGGCGGCTCAGCAGGCGGCGGTTCCAGCCGCCCGAGCGCGCCGGCAGGCGGCGGCTTCGACGACATGGACGACGATATCCCGTTCTAAAGAATCACCGGCAATTCGCGCATCGGAAGATGGGCCTCTGGCTGAAACAGCCTGAGGCCCATTTTTTTTTGAGTCGGCGAGGCGCTTCCTGATTGCGGTGTGATCTATTGCTCGCGCCGGAGCCTATTAAGCGCTCGGCGCCTGATAGTCGCGCTCGTACGCCATCAAGTGCACACCAACTATTCCGCAGTCTAATCGGATTTATCCTATGGCCTGCAAATTGGTCACATTCTATTTTTGAGGCGATTATCCGAGAAAATAAACGCAATCTTTATTTGCTTGTCGTCATCTAATTGAGGTTTTTGAAGGTTTGCGGTTTATGTGTTTCTGGTAAACGCGAATCGGAAAGCCGTGCTTAATCGTGCCGCGTGGATTAATCCGTTGCGCGCTGTTGCAGCCCACAAGCATTTTCACCGAGACCAAGAATAACCGGGGGCCCCTTGAAGCTTCGAATAGTACTGGCTGACGATCATCCTTTCGTTCTCCTTGGGATGAAGGCCATCTTCGCCGCCGCAGACGGATTAGAGGTCGTCGGCGAGGCAAATAATGCGAGCACTTTGTTGGCAGAACTCGCGGTCAAGCCGTGCGATGTGCTGGTCACGGACTTCGCCATGCCCGAGCCGGGAGCGGATGCAAATGACGGTCTCCGTCTCATTCGCAAGGTGCGCCAGGATTTCCCCGACCTCTGCATCGTCGTGCTCACAAGCGTGAGCAACGTCGCGATTTTGCGCTCCATCCTGAATGCCGGCGCGATGAGCCTCGTCAACAAGGCCGAACCCATCGAACTCGTGGTGACGGCCGTGCGGCATGCGAGCGTCGGACGCCGTTTCGTGAGCGCCTCGTTTGTCGCGGCGCTTGCGGAAGCGGGCACGGAGACCGAATTTTCGCCGGAGGAGCCGCGCCTGTCCGTGCGAGAGATCGAAGTCGTCCGCCTGTTTGCCAAAGGCCATTCGATTACCGAAATAGCAAAAGAACTCGATCGCGATGTTCGCACGATCAGCCGTCAGAAACGTGATGCGATGAATAAGCTAGGCGTAAGAAACGATCCCGGGTTATTCGCGTTTGTGCGCGCACGCGGATTAGGATGAGTTTTTGGCGCACTGAAATGGTTTCGGATGCATCTTATGTATCTAAATTTTTCGATGCCGGATGATCGACCTTCTCTTTTTTGGATGTGAATTCTGGTCCGCAGGACTAGAAGGGGTTTGAGGCAATGGAGTTCTGGAACGGGAACCAGGTGTTCTCGCACGCTAAACGGATAAGGCTCGCAATAGCGGATGATCATCCTCTCGTCATCCTCGCCGTCGAGCGACTCGCTGGGAATTTTCCCAATGTAGAGGTGGTAAGTCGTCACGCTAATTCGACCCAACTCGAAGAGTCGCTTGCTCGCGGCGAGTGCGACGTCGTCGTCATCGACTATTTCATGCCGGGCGGACGTTACGGCGACGGCGTCGAGCTGATTCAGCATGTGGCGAACCAGTATCCGGAGGTCAGGATCGTCGTCATGTCGCGCAGCGGCGACGCCGCGCTCGTCAAGCAGGCGCTGGAAGCGGGAGCCCACGCGTTTCTAAGCAAGGAAGACCGGCTTGAGCTGATCTACGTCGCGATTGTTTCGGTCATCGCCAATGAAACCTATCTTGGGCCCGCAATACGCCGCACGCTCGCGCTCGCGGATTCCGAAAGCCACGCGCGTTTCATTCGTCAGCGGCTCACGAGCCGCGAACTGGAAGTGATCGAGCGCTATGCACGCGGCGCGAATGTCACCGAGATCGCGAAGGAACTCGATCGCAGCGTGAAGACGATCAGCGCCCAAAAATGCGCGGCCATGCGAAAGCTCGATTTATCGACAGACGCGGATTTGTATCGATTTATCGCGGACAGTGGCTTGATCTAGACGCATCGCATAGCGCGCACGCCGCGCAAGCCCTGAGGCCAGCAAGAACGCATAACAGAATGAGAACAAGAACGCCGAAACGCGCCATCGTTGCGGATGACCATCCGGTCGTCATCAAGGGTATTCAAACCCTGCTCGAGCGAGATGGCGCGGTGCGCGTGGTCGCCACCGCGTGCGACACGCTGGAACTTGCCGAAGCAATCGATACCACGCCGTGTGACTTCATCTTCTCCGACATCGGTATGCGCGGTATCGACGGGGAAAGCAGCTCGATCACCTTTCTCAGGCGTCTGACCTGGCAGGAAAAGCGGCCGAAGATCATCGTGCTCACGATGATCTGCCAAACGCGAATGCTGGCCGGGCTCGTTCAGCTCGGCGTAGACGGCGTGATCGACAAGCGCGACGGACTCGAATGCCTGCACGACGCGATATCCGTCGCTGAAGCCGGCGGCTGTTTCCTCTCCCCAACCGTGGAGGCGGCCGTGCGCCATTTGCCTGCGACATCGCCGGCGCGCGTGGGCGTACTGAGCCGACGCGAATGGGAGGTCTTCCAGCTCTACGCTCGCGGTCTTCTGGTCCATGAGATCGCTGAGCACTTCGGACGAAGCCGCAAGACGATCGCGACGCAGAAGCGTGCCGGCATGCGCAAGCTGGGACTCGATAGCGAGGAGGAGCTGGTCGCCTACTTTCAGCAAGTCGGCCTGGTCTGAAGTGGTGTAGCCGTCGCCGATGCCCGGTTTAGGAGCAAATTGGGACGGTTCTGATTCGATCCTGATACGCAGCGGCTCAGACTCAAGACATTTGCACTCGACAGGCAAGCACGAAGCGCGGCGACTCGTAGCGGTCAAAAGCCGTGAATCGGCGTCATCGAGATCTTGCTCAGACGGCGCAGCAACGGTCCTTGCCGCGCCGGCCCGCATCCGAAGGATTCGAATTGAGATTTCTGTTCGCGCGTTGTTTGCTCCTTTTCAGCCTGATCGCGCCATCGTTCGGCAATGCGGCCGACCCGCATGCCTACGCTTCCCAGCCGACTTCTGGACTTCGAAAAAATACAAACGACGCAACGGCCAGCGTCCAACTCGATGAGCCCGAGCGCGGTTATTTGCGCACGCTGAATCCGATCGCCGTCGGCTTGATAGAAGCGTCACGCGGTCGTCCGGATCAGCCGCTTCAGCCGCCGGAAGTCGCGCTCGCCAAAATCGAACAGTCCCTCGGCGTCACGTTCGAGCCGAAGCGATTCAACGACTGGCCCACGGCCGCATCGGCGTTTCAACGCGGCGAAATCGAAATGATCGTCGCACCGAGCCCGCCCGGAACCTTGAACTACGCGATGCATTCCGAGTTGCAGCCGCTCGACCTGTTGATCAAGCGGGCGTTCAGGCAAGCCGAGACGCAAGCCGTCGCCAGGCAGGCGGCATCCGCGACCACGCATATCTCCGCGTTGCGCTTGCTGCCTGCGCTCATCGGCATCGCAGCCGTCTTGTTCGTGACGCTGCGCGCTTTCGTCCGATTGCAGCAGGAAATGGGACGGCGCATGGAGACCGAGCAGCGTCTGGCTACGCAACTCAGTTTCCAGCAGACCATGATGGAGGTGGTGCCGTATCCCCTCGTCGCGAAGGACATGCAGAATCGCTACATCGCGGTGAATCGTGCCTTCGAAGAAGCGCTCGGCGTTCGACGCGGAGACGTTCTCGGACGCACGAGCGTCGAAGTCACGGCGTGGGGAGACGCGCACAGCCGCGTGCTTCACGAGTTGACCAGCACGACGCTCAAAACGGGTCAACGTCAGGAAGTCGAAGCGGAATTTGCCGACAACAGCAATCACTCGCGCTGCGGGCTTTTCTGGACGGGCGCGTTCAATGCGTCGAACGGGGAGCGAGCGGGCGTCGTCGGCACGATGATCGACATCACCGATATTCGCGACGCCGAAACGCGCGCGCGGCAAACCGAGCGGCGTCTTCACGACGTGACGCGATCGCTGCCGGCGGTCGTGTTCCAGTTGCGCCGCGCGAGCGACGGCACGTACAGCCTTCCTTATATCGATGGCGATACGCGTCAGTTGCTCGGTCTGGACGTCGCCGCTCTGGCCGACGATCCGATTCACGCGCTGACGCACGTCCACGACGAAGACAGCGCCCGGCTTCTCGCGGAAATCGAAACTTCGGCGCGGACACTCGAGCCGCTGCACACCGAGTTTCGTTCGACGGTGGAAGGCGTGCACCGCTGGATTCGCGCGGATCTCGTCGCGCACCGCGAAGACGACGGCGCCGTGGTCTGGAGCGGCTATTGGGCCGACGCGAGTGTCGAGCACGCCCGCGCCGACGAACTCGCCCGCGCGCGCGACGCCGCCGAAGCCGCATCGCGCGCGAAGGACGACTTCCTCGCGATGATGAGTCATGAAATCCGTACGCCGATGAACGGCGTGCTCGGGCTCGTCGAAGTGCTCGAAAATACGCGTCTGAACCCCGACCAGTCGCAAATGCTCGGCATGATTCAGGATTCGGCGAGCGCGCTCCTGCAGATTCTGGACGATCTCCTCGACTATTCGAAGATCGAGGCCGGCAGGCTGACGATCGAGTCCACGCCGATCGATTTGCGCGAACTCGTCGATAGTGCGGTGGGCCTGCTCGCCGCAAGAGCGCACGAAAAGGGCCTGCGCGTGCGCGTCGACGTGGCGCCCGAAGTGGCCGCGGCGGTCAGGGGCGACAGCGTGCGGCTCAGGCAGGTTCTCTTCAATCTGATGAGCAACGCGATCAAGTTCACGATCAAGGGCGATGTCGCGCTGCACGTTCGCGCGGTCGAGCACACCGAGTCGGCGCAGGTGATCGAACTGTGCGTGAAAGACACGGGCATCGGGATCGCTCCGGACGCGCAGCGAAGCCTCTTCGAGCCGTTCGTGCAAGCTGAAACCTCCACGACGCGGCGCTTCGGCGGCACCGGGCTCGGCCTGACGATCTGCAATCGTCTCGTCGCGCTGATGGGCGGCGCGATGAGCCTTGAAAGCGCGCTGGGCGTCGGCACGGCAATGACCGTTCGTCTCACGATGCCCGTCGAGACCTTGCATTATCAGATCGACGGATTGCGCGGCAAGCGAGGCATCGTGGCGATCGACGACGATCGCGTCGCGGCGGCCCTCGTGCACTATGGCGAGGCGCTTGGTCTGCAATTGCTGCGCTACACGCCCGACGAACTCGCGCGATCAGAACACGAGTTGCTCGAAGACATCGAGATCGTCTTTCTGAGCGATACGCACAAGCACGCTTCGCCATCCGCTTCGCGTGTGATCCACGTAACCGAAAAGCCGAAGCCGACGGGATACCGCATTCTCGAAGACGACATCCGCGTGAGCGTCAATCCGATTTCGTGGCACGGCCTCGGCGCGGCCTGCGTCGCCGCATTGACAGGCATGCCGCAGGTCGCATCGGGCGTCACGCATTCGCACGAAGCGAAGATGGTGGCGCCCGACCGGGAAGACGCGCTGCGCAGCGGCAGGCTCGTGCTCGTCGCCGAAGATCATCCGGTGAATCAGGAGCTGATTCGAAATCAGCTTACCCTGCTGGGTTTCGCGTGCGATGTCGTGCACGACGGCGCCGAGGCATACGCTGCCCTCGCTGACACCCGATACGGATTCCTGATTACCGATTGCCACATGCCGAACATGACGGGCTACGAACTGGCTCGACGCATCCGTTCGGATGAAGCCGGCGCGTCGCGTCGCTTGCCGATCCTCGGCGTCACGGCGAGCACGGCGCCCGACGAATTGCGCAAGTGCCGTGAGGCGGGCATGGACCACTGTCTCGTGAAGCCGACCCGGCTCGCTACCTTGCGGGAGCATCTGAACCGATGGTGGATCACGAATGATCCTGCGCCCGAAGCCGTTACACATTCCGCTCAGGGAACCGATGTGCCGGCCCGCGACGATGACGAACTCGATCTGAGCGCCATGGCGCAACTATGGGGCAGCGAAGCGACCGTCAAGGCATTGCTGGATGCGTTCGTGTCGTCGTTCCGCGAGGATCTCGTGGCGCTTCGGCAATTGCTCGATCGCGGCACGGTCGATGATCTGCGGGACTGGCATCATCGCGTCGTCGGGGCGGCGAGCGTGTTGCAGTATCGGCCGCTGCTCGGCGCGCTGGAGGAGTTTCGTCGCGATCTGCATGTGAAATCGCGCGACGTGCGCCGTCGCGAGGGACTTGCGTTGATCGCGCGATGCGAGCAGCTCGTGGACCGTATCCACGCGCAAGGCGCCGCAATTCTCTGACCGGGCGCTTTCTTATTCCGTAGGTGTGCAGGGACTCGCATCGGCGAGTTCGCCATCGCGGAAATAGGCGAGCGCGAAATCGACGAACGCGCGTGTCTTGGCCGAAACGTGCCGGCGTCCGGGGTAGACGATGGACACTTCCTTGTCAGCGTCCTTGAGCGTATGGCCGGGCAGCAGTCGCACGAGCGAACCCACCTCGATATCCTGCGCCACGTAGCTCTCCGGGAGCACCGCGATTCCCATTCCGGAAAGCGCCGCCTGCCGCAGCATGTGCGAACTGTTCACGCTGTATGCCGGATCGAGTTCGACGCTTTCCGTCTCTCCCGACGGTCCGATGAAGGACCACGTCGATCCATGGATATCCGAAGACGGCGCGAGAAACTCATGTGACGCCAGCGATGCCGGCCCGACGGGCGCGCGGCGTTGCGCCAGATAAGCCGGTGCGGCGACGAGCACCGCCGCGACTCTCACCAACGGGCGGTTGATCAGCATGCCGCTGTTCACGAGATGCGGCACGACGATGCCGACGTCGAAGCCCTCCGCGACGAGATCGACCGGACGATGCAGCAGCGTCAAGCGCAACTTCACGTTCGGGTATCGCTCGCGGAATCCGCGCAGCATTGGCGTGAGTCCGAGCAATGAGAATGATGCCGACGCGACGAGCTTGAGCGTGCCCGAAGGGTCGACCGAACTGTTCCCCACTGACGCTTCGATCGTCTCGATCTGTTCGATCACTGCACGGCAGCCGTCCGCATAGGCGCGACCGGCCTCGGTTAGCGACACGCTGCGCGTCGTGCGGTTCAGCAAGCGCGTGTTGAGATGCGCCTCGAGCAACGAGACGTAGCGCGTTATCACGGCGTTGGATAGATCGAGCGCGTTGGCGGCACGGCCGAACGATTCGGTTTCCGCCACTTTCAGGAAGACGCGCATCGCCTGGAGTTGATTCATTGAGCGATCGATGTGAGAAGCGCATTTCGAACGCTTCGAGTATGCCGATAAATGCCGGCGGCTAAAGCGCGGCCTCGCGTGCGCGATGTTAGAGCGCGATGACAAGCTGGGGAATCGGAGTGTTCTGATCGGAGACGAATGTCTCAATGTGACCACTGTGGCATGAACGCAACTCGTGTCCATAGGCGCGTTCGCACGGCGCTAATCGGATGACGCGTAAGTCCATGCGGCCTAAGCGTTAACCCATCCCGAAATTGAACTTTTCGAATTATTCGAAAAGGTTTTTGTGATTCCTTTGGCGGTTTCTCAAAAATAGCGGGCAATAAACTTTGCCGTGCCGAATATCGGTGCTGAACAAGACGAGCGAAGACGGGAGTCCGAACTCGACAGGCGTTTGGCCTGAAGCAACCCATCGAGTCTCAAGACTCAAAGGAATACACATGAAAAAGACTCTGATCGTAACGGCCGTCGCCGCTCTGGCCGGTTCGTTCGCAACTGCTGCAAGCGCGCAAAGCAGCGTCACGCTGTATGGTCTGGTCGATGCGGGCCTGACGTACGTCAACAACGTGCAAGCTCCGTTCGGCGCAGGCTACGAAAAGGCAAGCGCGTGGGGCGTGACCAGCGGCAATCTGCAGAACAGCCGTTGGGGCTTGCGCGGCGCTGAAGACCTCGGCGGTGGCATGAAAGCCGTCTTCACGTTGGAAAACGGTTTCAACATCGCGAACGGCACCAGCGATGGTCGCCAGTTCGGCCGTCAGGCTTACGTCGGTCTGTCGATGGCGCAAGCGGGTACTCTGACGCTCGGTCGTCAGAACGACGCTGTTGCTGACTATCTCGGCCCGTTGAGCGCGACCGGCTCGTGGGGCGGCACGTACTTCGCGCACCCGGGCGATCTGGACAATCTGGACGGTAACGCTTTCCGCATTAACAACTCCATCAAGTTCGTGAGTGCGAACTATTCCGGCCTGTCGTTCGCTGGCGCATACGGCTTCTCGAACACCGCGGGCAGCTTCGCCGCAAACCGTGCATACAGCCTCGGTGCGGGCTATGCGAATGGTCCGTTCAAGTTCGGCGCGGCATACACGCAAGCGAACGGTTACAACTCGAACAACGTCGGCGCGATCACGGAGGTTCCGGTAACGCTGTTCACTCCGGCCGATCAAGACACAGCACGCGTGCGTACGTTCGGTGCGGGCGGTAGTTTCACGACCGGTGCTATGACGTTCGGTCTGGTTTGGACGCAGATCCGCCTCGACAACAATAGCAACGCCGCGCTTGATTCTTCGTCGATTACCAATAACTACGAAATCAACGGCCGCTACGCACTTAGCCCGGCACTGTCGGTTGGTGCGGCTTACACCTTCACGTACGCCAAGACCGAAGATCCGCTGGAGGAGTCCAGGCGCGTTCGCCGTCACCAGTTCGGTTTGCAGACGGACTATGCATTGTCCAAGCGCACCGACATCTATGCTGAAGGCGTTGTGCAGATCGCGAGCGGCGGTGGAGACGGCGTGTACCCGCGCGCTGCTATCAGCGGCGCAGGCGACGCTTCCTCGAGCAGCCGTCAGGTTCTCCTGACGACGGGTATCCGTCACCGCTTCTAAAGCGGTCAGAGCAGTACCAAGCTGTTGTAGCTAGCTAGAGAAGGGCGCCGCGAGGCGCCCTTTTCGCATTGGCGCGCCCGCTTTCACCGAAGAGAAATGCGTCACGCATTTGAATTGATCTACCATGGCGATGCGGTCCTACCAGCAAAACGCGCACTGACCGCGACCAGGAGAGCAATGATGATCTCGACATGCCGACCACATGTCCGCTGGATACCCATTCTGCTGCTCGCGACCCTCGCCGCGAGCCCCGCTCACGCCGACTCCGTCGCGCTAAAAGCGAACCTCCAGCCTTCGAGCGAAGTTCCGCCGCGCGTGAGCAAAGGCCACGGCATCCTCGACGCCACTTTCGACACCGACACTAAAGTGCTGACTTGGACCGCGACTTATGCGGAGCTATCGGGTCCGGTGACGATGGCGCATTTCCACGGCCCCGCGCCGGTCGGGCAGAACGCGAAGGTGCAAGTGCCCGTCGACAAGAAAGCGCTCGCGAGCCCGATGAAAGGACAAGCGACGCTGACGGACCCGCAAGTCACCGATCTCATGGCGGGTCAGTGGTATTTCAATATTCACACGCAGGAGAACCCGACCGGCGAGATACGCGGTCAGGTGGTGCCTGCCGATTGACGCTCGGCGACGATGAGTTGGCAAAGCGCCTTCGCGTGCTGGGTCGTAGCGAAACGCGTGCGTCCGCACAGCGCGCATCCCACGCTCGACGTCGAACTCGCGCGCGACTACGCGTCGCGCCGGCTCTGGTCGCCGCGCGTGCCGAAAGGATGGCGGCTCGACATTCGCGAGACAATCGGCGATGCACCGCTGCGCGGCGAATGGCTCATCCCGCCGACAACGCCGCGCGCAACGATTCTTTATCTGCACGGCGGCGGTTATTACTTTTGCTCGCCCCGCAGTCATCGAGCGATTACGTTCGGATTGGCGACCCGCGCGAATGCCAGCGTTTTCTCGCTTGATTATCGTCTTGCGCCGGAACATCGCTTTCCAGCGGCGCTCGACGATAGCGTCGCGGCCTATCGTCGGTTGCTCGAAAACGGGGTGCCGGCGCAATCGATCGTCATCGCGGGCGATTCCGCGGGCGGCGGCCTCGCGCTCGCGACGCTTCTCTCGCTGCGCGACGCAGGCGATCCGCTTCCGGCCGCAGCCGCGCTGTTTTCACCGTGGACGGATCTGACGTCCAGCGGCGAGTCGATGCGAACCAACGACGGCCGCGATCCGATGTATCACGCGTCGGCGTTTCCCAAAGTGGCCGAGCAATATCTCGGCGCGGCGGACGCGCGCAATCCTTACGCGTCGCCCGTTTTCGGGGATTACGAAGGCTTGCCGCCGCTCTTCGTCCAGGCCGGCGATACGGAATTGCTCCTCGACGACGCCACCCGCGTCGCAGCCAAAGCGCGCGCGGCGGGCGTGCGCGTCGAAATGGAAATCTGGCGCGGCGTGCCGCACATCTTCCAGATCTGGGCGCCGTTCATGCCCGAGGCGCGCGAAGCGCTCGCGCACGCCGCCGCATTCATCGAATCGACGGCGGCGGCGACGAATGCTCATCGCCCGCCCATGACCTCGATCGTCTGATACGCGCGCTCGACCGCCGACGCGCCGTATCGACGCTCGAGCCTGCGCACGGTGAAGTGCCCATGCGCCATCTGCTGGAAATGGTCGATGAACACGGTGTTGACCATCGCGCCGAGCACCGCGCCGATCGCCGGAATCGACTTCGCCGCGACCTGCTCGCTGACCTGCACCGAAAACCGCGATGCGACCGTCTGCAGGAACTTGAGCAGCGCCGTCGATCCGTGACTGCTCAGACCCTTGGCGGCGATCTCGTTTGTCGCGCGCGAGACCGACTGCGCAAGCGCGCCGCGCACGATGAAATATCCGAGATCGGCGTTGTCGTCGTCGGTTTTGGTGCCGCCCATGCCGAGCACCATCATGCATTGCAATTGCGCCTCGACTCGATGCACGTCCTCGCCTTCGCTGCGCGCGATATCGCAGATCGAGCGGAACATCAGCGTCGTCGTAACGGGCAACTCGACAGGCAACGCGAACAGTCCAAATGCGCCGCCCGCCGCGCCGGTCGTCGCGACGGCGAGTTTGTGCATCAGGTTGTGCGGCTTGTCGGGCGGCGGCGCGAGTAGCGAATCGGAGGGCGCGCTCTTGCCGAGCGTGCGCAGCGCGACCTGAAGGCATTTCTTCAGCGCGAGCTGCGTCGCGTCGTCGACTTTTTCCTGCGCGGCGGCCGGCAAGCGGCCCATCAGCTTTTCGATGGGCGCGCCGACGACACTCGCCAGCTTCATCGTCAGCGACGGGCTTTCCAGCAATTCCTTCGCGCGGGCAAGGGCCGCGAAATCTTCGGTCGTAAGCGGCGAGGTGATGATCGGCGTCGGTTCCATGCGAGGGTTCTATCCGGGAAAAGGTAAGTTGACACGCAGAATTAGAGTGCGCGCCCGTGCTATGATTCCATTTCCGTTGACTAGTCAATCATTGCGCTTACAAAGATGGCCGTTCATACAGCCGCGCATCATTCCAGCGGGCAGGTGCTGCCTTTTCGCGAATCCCTCATGGCGATGCTGGGCGTTTCGTTCGTCACGATGCTCGTCGCGCTCGATCAGACTGTGGTCGGCACCGCGCTGCCGACGATCGTCGCGGAGCTTAAAGGCTTCGATCTCTACGCGTGGGTCGCCACGTCGTATCTTCTGACTTCCGTCATCACCGTGCCAATTTTCGGACGCCTCGGCGATTACTACGGCCGCAAGCCGTTCGTGATCGCGTCGATCGTCGTGTTCACCGTCGCCTCCGTGCTCTGCGGGCTCGCCAACAGCATGATGTTCCTCGTGCTCGCGCGCGGCTTGCAAGGCATCGGCGGCGGGATGCTCGTCGGCACGGCGTTCGCGTGCATCGCCGATCTTTTCCCCGATAACGTCGTGCGCCTGCGCTGGCAAGTGCTGATGAGTTCCGCGTTCGGCATCGCGAACGCGGTCGGGCCGTCGCTCGGCGGCTTCCTCACGCAGTATTACGGCTGGCGTTCGGTCTTCTACGTCAATCTGCCGGTGGGCATCGTGTCGCTCTTTTTCGTGTGGCGCTTCCTGCCGCATCTGCGGCACGTCGCGCATGAAGGCAAGATGCGCCTCGACTGGCCCGGCGCCGCGCTGATCGCGGTGGCGCTCGGCGCGCTGCAATTGTTCGTCGAAATGCTGCCGAAACACGGCTTCGGCGCGGAATCCGTCGCGCTGCTCGCGATGAGCGTCGCCGCCGGCTTCGCGCTGTGGAAGTGGGAAATGCGCTGCGATTACGCGATCCTGCCCATCGACATGTTTCGCAACAAGGCGCTCGCCGCGCTCTTCACGCTCGCGATTCTCGGCGGTTTCACGATGTTCTCGCTGCTCTTCTATGCGCCGCTGCTGTTCCAGGGCGGCTTCGGCATGTCGCCGAAGGACGCGGGCATGATGATTACGCCGCTCGTCGTGTTCATCACGATCGGCAGCATCGTGAACGGGCGCATCGTCACGCGCCTGAAGAACGCCAATCTGATGCTGTACGTCGGTTTCGCGCTGCTCGCGGTGTCGTGTCTCGGCATCGTCGTCGCGACGCACAACATGCCGCGTTCGCTGCTGCTCGTCGTCATGCTGCTCGGCGGACTCGGCCTCGGCTTCGTCATGCCGAATCTCACCGTGTTCGCGCAACAGACCGCGGGCCGCGCGCATCTGGGCATCGCGACGGCGCTTTTGCAGTCGCTGCGCATGATCGGCGGGATGATCGGCACGGCGCTCACCGGCACGCTTGTCGCGCATCTCTATGCGAGCGGCGTGAATCTCGCGCTGGAAAAAGATCACGCGATGCATTGGACCGCCGATCTCTCCGATCCGCAAATCCTCATCAATCGCGAAGGTCAGGAGACGCTGCTTGCGCAACTGAGCGCGGCGGGGCATAACGGCGCGATGCTGCTCGAAGCCGCGCGCGAAGCGCTCGTCGCCGCGATCCACATTGGTCTCGCGCTCGCGGCGGTGATCGCGGTGGTGTCGTTGTGGCAGTCGCGCCGCGTTCCGCCGGTGCGACTGAAAGGGCCGCAAGAGCCGGTCATCCTCGCCGAATGATAGAGAAAGAGCATGAATGAACAGGACCGTATCGCCGTGGTGCAGCAATTCGGGCGCACATATCGCGCGTTCATGTCGGCGTTCGAGACGGCCGTCGGCCAGCCGATGCCACGCTGGCGCATTCTGCTCGCGTTGCACGAGCACGCGGGCGTGCTGTCGCAGAAGCGGCTCGTCGAGCATCTGAAAGTCGACCCAGGCGCGCTGACGCGTCAGCTAAAGACGCTGGAAGGACTCGGCTGGATCGTGCGCAGCGTCGATGCACGCGACAATCGCGTGTCGAATGTCGCGCTGACGGCGCAAGGACGCGCCATCGCGGAAGATGGTTTGCCGCGACGCAATGCGTTCCTTCACGACACGATGGCTTCGCTGCCCGACGAGGCCATCGAGGCCTTGTCGAGCGCGCTGCACATGTTCGAGGGACGCCTTCAGGAAGTGGCGGCCGCGAATGCCGCATCGGCGGCCGCGCTAGAAGAAAAGGCTTAGAAGAACGTTTCGATCACTTCGGTGACGCGATACTTCGGGTCGACGACCAGAATCTGACGCCACTTGTCGAACGTCAGGCACGGATGCGAGATATCGAACGCGATCATGTCGCCGACTTTCACGTCGTCGCCCGGCTTGATGCGCAAGTACGCGTGCTGATCCATCAGGCCGAAAATCTCCCAGCCTTCGTCGGGCGATACGTCACGCGGCGCTTCGTTGCCCGGACGATAATGCTTCGCCGGCTCCGGCATGCCCGCATCGAACGCGGAATCGCGCTTGCCCAGACCGATGATCGCGCGGTCCGGTTCCGGAATCGACTGCACGTACGCCCATAGTTGCAGCGCCGGCTTCAGACCTTGGCCCATCTTCTTCGCGATAGGATTGCGCGCGAAAATCTCGTTCTGCGCTTTCTTGTAGATGCCGACGTCGTGCGTCAGATAGCAGCCCGGCCGCAGCACGACCTCGATCGCATCGCTGTTGGCCTTCGCGAACTCGTCGGCGACGACGTCGTACCACGCCGATCCCGCTCCCGACAGAATCGCCGGCTTGCGCGCGATCTTGCCTTCGCCGATCAGCTTGCGCGTGACATCGACCGCGCTCTTCAGAAACTCGCGCACCTTGGTTTCGTCCTGCAGCACGCCTTCATACAACTCGATGCCCGCGAGTTCGATCGTGCCGTTCCAGCGCGCGATCGCGGCGAGCACGGCATCGCGCTGCGCGTCATCGCGCACGCCGGTGCGTCCGCCCGGCACCCCGAGTTCGATCAGCACGTTCAGCTTCTTGCGCACCGAGCTGAAAAATTCGCCGAGCTGATCGACGCCATCGGCTGAATCGACGAGACAGAAGAACTCGAAACTCGCGTCCGTGAGCAATTCGGCGATCATGCCCATGTTGCGTTTGCCGACGAGCTGATTCGCCATCAGGACGCGATGCACGCCGCCGCGATACGCCGCGCGCACCTGATGCGCGGTCGCGAGCGTAATGCCCCACGCGCCGGTGTCGAGCTGACGGCGGAAAAGTTGCGGCGCCATCGTCGTCTTGCCGTGCGGCGCGAGCTTCACACCGTATTCGCCGACAAAATCCTGCATCCACTTCAGATTGTGTTCGATGCGATCCGAATAGAGGACGGCGGCGGGCAGGCTCACGTCCTCTTCGAGCAGATTCCATTGCAGGCGCGACGCGTCGTTCAATTGGATGCCCGTGCCGGGCACCATGCCGAGGCCCTTGCCGAACGGGTCGATCGTCGCGTTCTGATAGTTTGTAACTTTCATGTGCTGCCACTCCATCGTCCGTTTAAATAAACCCCGCGCGCAGTGCGATGTGCGTCAAGGTTGACGGTGCCATGTTAACCAAAGTAGCATCCGGGAAGGAAATGTTATTTAGTAACACGGGCTCATCGTAAACCATGAACGGCCACGCCGACACGCTCAGTTTCGACATCGTCGCACGCATCGCGGAGCGGGCGCCCGAGTTGCGCGGGGCCGAGCGCAAGGTAGCCGCGCTGATTCTCGACGACATCGTGAGCGCGTCGCGCGCGAGCATCGGCGCGCTGGCGGACAAGGCCGAGGTCAGCGTCGCGACGGTGACGCGTTTCGCGAAAGCCGTCGGTTGCGAGGACGTGCGCGAACTGAAGCTGCGGCTCGCGCAGGCGGCGGGCGTCGGACAGCGTTTCTTCCGGCGCGACGCGGACGCCGTGCCCGATTCGCTCGCCGCGCGCATCTTCGAGGAAGTGCAGGCGACGCTCGCGCAGAATCAGGGCGCGCTCGCCGCCGCGCCGATCGCCGAAGCCGCGGATGCGCTCGCGGCCGCGTCGATGATCTACGTGTTCGGCATGGGCGGCGGCTCCACGGCGCTCGCCGACGAAATGCGCTTTCGCCTCGTGCGGCTCGGGCGGCCGGTCGCGTCGTATCAGGACGGGCTGTTGCAGCGCATGGTGGCGTCGACGTTATCGAAGGAACATGTGGTCGTCGCGCTTTCGGTGACGGGGCAGACGCCCGAGATCGTCGAAAGCTGCGCGCTGGCGAGGCAGTACGGCGCGCGCGTGATCGCGCTGACCGCGCCCGCATCGCCGCTCGGCGCGCTCGCGGACTGGCTGGTTCCGGTCATCGCGATCGAAACGGATTTCATCTACAAGCCCTCGTCGTCGCGTTACGCGATGATGATGGCGCTCGATTTGCTCGTCACCGAACTGGCCGTCAAGCAGGCCGATCACAGCCGCGAACTGTTGCGCCGCATGAAGCACGCGCTCGATTCGCATCGCGGCGGCGGCGAGCGTCAACCCTTGGGAGACTGATCATGGAATCGTTGAAGGCCGACACGCTGATCGTCGGCGCGCGCGTGATCGACGGCACGGGCGCGCCCGCCGTCGAACGCGATGTCGCCGTGCGCGACGGACGCATCGTTGCGATCGAGGCGCCGGGCGGTCTCGCGGACTGGACCGCCGACGACGTGTTCGACGCGCAAGGCAAAGTGCTCGCGCCCGGTTTCATCGACGTCCACACGCACGACGACACGCACGTGATCCGCTCGCCGCAGATGATGCCGAAGATCACGCAGGGCGTGACGACGGTGATCGTCGGCAATTGCGGGATCAGCGCGTCGCCGGTGACGCTGAAGGGCGATCCGCCCGATCCGATGAACCTGCTCGGTGACGCCGCCGCGTTCGCGTACCCGACTTTCGCGTCTTACGTCGATGCCGTGAATGCCGCGCGCCCGACGGTGAATGTCGGCGCGCTCATCGGCCATACGGCGCTGCGCAACAATCATATGGACCGGCTGGATCGCGGCGCGTCCGCCGATGAAGTCGCCGCGATGCGCGCGCAGCTCGAAGAAGCGCTGGGTAACGGCGCGCTCGGATTGTCGAGCGGATTGGCGTATGGCTCGGCGTTCAGCGCGCCGCCCGAGGAAGTGCAGGCGCTCGCCGAGCCGCTCGCGAAAGCGGGCGCGCTCTACACGACGCACATGCGAACCGAGTTCGACGCCATTCTCGACGCGATGGACGAGGCGTATCGCGTCGGGCGTCATGCACGCGTGCCGGTGGTGATTTCGCATCTGAAGTGCGCGGGGCCGTCGAACTGGGGACGCAGCGCGGAAGTGCTCAAGTCGATCGAAGCGACGCGCGACGGGCAGCCGGTCGGATGCGATTGTTATCCGTATAACCGCAGTTCATCGACGCTGGACTTGAAGCAGGTGACGGGCGATATCGACATCACGATCACCTGGTCGACGCCGCATCCGGAGATGGCCGGCAAGCTGATCCGCGAAGTCGCCGACGAATGGAAGGTGACGCAGCAGGAAGCGGCGAAGCGCTTGCAGCCGGCGGGCGCGGTGTATCACAACATGTCGGAAGACGACGTGCGGCGCATTCTTTCGCATCCCGCGACGATGGTCGGTTCGGACGGTTTGCCGAACGATCCGCTGCCGCATCCGCGTTTGTGGGGCGCGTTTCCGCGCGTGCTCGGCCACTATGCGCGCGACGAAGGCGTGCTGACGCTCGAAGAAGCCGTGCGCAAGATGACGAGCCTGTCGGCGCGGCGTTTCAGCATCGCGGAGCGCGGCGAAGTGAAGGTCGGCTATCACGCGGATCTGGTCGTGTTCGATCCGGAGCGCGTGATCGATTCGGCGACGTTCGCGAATCCGCAGCAGGCGGCGGACGGCATCGACGCGGTGTGGGTGAATGGCGTTTTGACGTATCGCGAGCAGGCCGTGACCGGCGCGCGAGCGGGACGTTTCGTGGCGCGCGGTTCGGCATCCAAGCTGGATGCGGCCGGCGCGTTTTGAGCACTGATTCGAGTCAGGAAAAGGAGTCTGAAAGATGAAGCGTTATGGCGTGGAAGGTGGCAAGGGACAAGGCGGCGCGCATATGCCGTTCGCACGCGCGGTCGAGGCCGATGGCTGGCTGTTCGTGTCGGGCCAGACGCCGATGGAAGATGGCGAAGTGATCAACGGCGGCATCGTCGAGCAATCGCACAAGGCGATTCAGAACGTCATCGCGATTCTGAAGGAGGCGGGTTACGGCACCGAGCACGTCGTGCGCTGCGGCGTGTGGCTGGACGATCCGCGCGATTTCGCGTCGTTCAACAAGGTGTTCAAGGAGTACTTCGGCGCGAATCCGCCGGCGCGGGCTTGCGTGGTGTCGTCGATGGTGATCGACTGCAAGGTCGAGGTGGATTGCGTGGCTTATAAGAAGGCGTAAGAAGGCGAACATGCGATCGCGGCTCTGATGCCTGTGAAGCAGAGCCGCGTCGTTATTCACTGCCGCGCCAGCCGCGCATTATCCGGCATCGGCAAGTTGAAATTCGTTCTGAACGGATTGATATCCAGCCCGCCGCGCCTCGTATAACGCGCATACACCGCGAGCCGTTCCGGTTTGCACTCCCGCATGATGTCCATGAAGATGCGCTCGACGCATTGCTCATGAAACCCCGTATGTTCGCGGTAAGACACGATATACCGCAGCAATCCCGCGTGATCGATCTGCCCGCCGTAATAGCGGATCTGCACGCTGCCCCAGTCCGGCTGTCCCGTAACCGGGCAATTCGATTTCAACAGGTTCGAAAACAACGTCTCGTCGACGGGCGCTTCATCGTGCGCGGCCTTCAATAACGAAGGATCCGGCGAGAAAACATCGCAATCGAGATCGAGCCGGTCGAGCGACAAACCATCGAACTCTTCCATCGTGAGCTTGCCGAAATCGGCCGGCGCGGCGAGTTGCACCGAAACGGTCGCGCCGCAGACGGCGGACACATCGCGCTTGATTGCCGCGCGCACGTCGTCGATCGAATCGAATTGCGTCTGCGCGAACGAGCCGAGATACAGCTTGAACGACTTCGATTCCACGATGTTCGGCGAATCCGCCGGCACGAAGAACGTCGCGACCGCGATCTGCGGCTTGCCGCGCTTGTTCAGCCATGACAGCTCATACGCGTTCCAGATATCCGTGCCGAAGAACGGCAGACGCGCGGGCACGGCGATCGCATCGCGCGCGCGCTTGCGGTCGATCGGAAACAGCAGCGACGCATCGTACTGTTCGGTGTAATGGACGGGCTTGCCGAGCGGAGATTGATCGGGTGTCATGATGCGTTCGCTATGCCGCTGAGAACGTGCCCCGTCGCGGTGACGACGCGAGCCGATTCGCAGTGGCGAATTTGATCGTCGAAGAAAAAGTCGGGCTCGAATTCGCGCAGGAATTCTCCCTTGTCGAGTCCGCCGAGAAACATCGCTTCGTCGATTTCGATGTTCCACGCCATCAGCGTGCGGATCGCGCGCTCGTGCGCCGGCGCGGACCGCGCGGTGACGAGCGCCGTGCGGATGTGCATCGGCTGATCGTCGTGATCGTCGGCGATGCGCTGCAATTTGTTGAGCGCGGCGAGCAGCGGCTTAAGCGGACCGTCCGGCAGCGGCGACTCGCGTTTGTCCAATTCATGCCCGACGAACGCATGTAAACCATCGCTTTGAAACACGCGCTCGGCTTCGTCGGAAAAGAGCACGGCGTCGCCATCGAACGCGATGCGGATCTCGTCCGCGTAACGGCTCGCGGCGCGCGGCGTTTCCGGCAGCACGCGCGCGGCGGGAAAACCGGCGGCGAGCGCGTCGCGCACATCGTCCGGATTCGCCGATAGAAACAGCGACGCCCGCAACGGTTTCAGATACGCAAACGGCGAACGGCCGCGCGTGAACACGCCGCGCTCGATCGCAAGTCCGTGTTCGCGGCACGAATGAAACGCGCGCAGCCCGCTGATCGGATCGCTGCGCGACAGGATCACCACTTCGACGCGCTGTTCATCCGCGTTCAGCGCGAGCAGCTTGCGGATCAGCCCGAACGCGACGCCGGGTTTCGCGGGCGTGTCGAGCCGCGAGCGTTGCAGCGCTTCGTATTGCGCGAGATCGCCGGTCTCGAAGACGCGGTTCTCTTCCTCGAAATCGAACAGCGCGCGCGACGAAATCGCGACGACGAGCTTGTCTTCGAGCGTGAACTTCGGCATTTCGATTTACGCCAGAAACAGCTTGTAGACCGGATTCGCGCCTTCGTCCCACCACGGATAGCCGAGCGTCGCGAGGAAGCGCTCGAACTCCGCGTTGTCCGACTGCGGCACCTGAATGCCGACGAGAATCGAGCTGTAATCCGCGCCCTGATTCCGGTAATGGAACAGGCTGATGTTCCAGTCGGGCGCCATCGACGAAAGGAACTTCATCAGCGCGCCCGGACGTTCCGGAAACTCGAAGCGCAACAGACGTTCGTCGCGCGCGAGCGGCGAATGTCCGCCGACCATGTAGCGAATGTGCTGCTTCGAGAGCTCATCGTGCGAAAGGTCGACGGTCGCGAAACCATGCTCGATGAACGACGACATCATCTGCGCGGTTTCCTTGCGCGACTTGATCTGCACGCCGACGAAGATATGCGCGGCTCTTTCATCGGCGATGCGGTAATTGAACTCGGTCACGCTGCGTGTGCCGACGAGCTCGCAGAAGCGCCGGAAGCTGCCGCGCTCTTCGGGAATCGTCACGGCGAACACGGCCTCGCGCGCCTCGCCGACTTCCGCGCGCTCCGCGACGAAGCGCATGCGGTCGAAGTTCATGTTCGCGCCCGACGTCACCGCGATGAGCGTCTTGCCCTCGATGCCCTCGCGCTCCGCGTACAGCTTCGCGCCCGCGACCGCGAGCGAGCCGGCGGGTTCGAGCACGCTCCGCGTGTCCTGGAAGACATCCTTGATCGCGGCGCAAAGGGCATCGGTATCGACGGTGATGACTTCATCGAGCAACTCGTTGCACAGCCGGAACGTTTCCTCGCCGACGAGCTTCACCGCCGTGCCGTCCGAAAACAGGCCGACTTCGGAGAGCGTCACGCGCTCGCCCGCCTTGATCGACTGCGCCATCGCGCAGGAATCCTCGGTCTGCACGCCGATCACCTTGATCTCCGGGCGCACCGCCTTGATGTACGCCGCGACGCCCGCAGCCAGCCCGCCGCCGCCGATCGGGCAGAAGATCGCGTGGATCGGACCCTGATGCTGGCGCAGGATTTCCATCGCCACCGTGCCTTGTCCGGCGATCACGTCCGGATCGTCGAACGGATGCACGAAGGTCAGGCCGCGCTCTTCCTGAAGCTGCACGGCGCGCGCGTAGGCGTCGCTGTACGACTCGCCCGCGAGCACGATTTCGACCGTCGGGCCGCCGTGCGCGCGAATAGCGTCGATCTTCACTTGAGGCGTCGTCGTCGGCACGGCGATCACCGCGCGGCAGCCGAGCCGCGCCGCCGACAGCGCCACGCCCTGCGCGTGGTTGCCCGCCGACGCCGTAATCACGCCGCGTGCGAGCACATCTGCCGGGAGCTGCGCCATCTTGTTATAGGCGCCCCGAATCTTGAACGAGAAAACCGGCTGATTGTCCTCGCGCTTGAGGAACACGGAGTTGCGCAGGCGCGCGGACAGGTTGCGCGCGGGTTCGAGCTCGCTTTCACGCGCGACGTCGTACACGCGCGCGGTCAGCACTTTTTTCAGGTAGTCGGGATGTGTCATGCGAGAAATCGTCAGGCGGCCGCGATGCGCGCAGGTTTTTGAGAGCGAAAGCATCAATGATAGCGCCATCCGCGCGCGTTCCGGGCGCGCCGTGTGCTTCGACCGTCCGGACGGTCGTGTAAAAAAGCGTCGAAAATGACATGAACGCGTCGCGAATCCGCACGCAAAAGCCCCTTCTCGCTGCTAGCGCCCGCAAACGCGCGTTTGCCCGATGGGTTAGAATTTCCTTTTACGAATCAGCAATCAGGATCGGCAGATGCACCGGCAGCTTCGGATCGATTTTCTGGCGCATGTTTCCCGCGAGTCGCATCCCGCGGCGGAAAGGCATGCGCGCCACGCGCGATCGTGGCGTTGATCCAGGGCACACCGAAGGCGCTGTGACGAGCCCGGCGGCCTTCGCCAAGAGAAGTTTCATTCGAAAATTTGCGCCCCCACGCGCATCGCCGGCATTTCCGCTTTTCTAGCGCGAGCGCCGGCACACCGAACCGTCGAACATGAACGCACCTCAAGCCTTCGATCCGAACGGCGCCCATGCCGCCTTGGCGCTCGATATCGAGCCGCGTCTCCGCGAAATTCCCTATAACTACACGTCGTTTTCCGATCGTGAAATCGTCATGCGGCTCCTCGGCGACGAAGCCTGGGCCGTGCTCGACGAACTGCGCAACGAGCGCCGCACCGGCCGTTCGGCGCGCATGCTGTACGAAGTGCTCGGCGACATCTGGGTCGTGCGGCGCAATCCGTATCTGCAGGATGACCTGCTCGACAATCCGAAACGCCGGGCGCTGCTCGTCGAAGCGCTGAATCACCGTCTCGCCGAAATCGAAAAGCGCCGCAGCGCCGATCTCACCGCGCATAGCGACGAAGCCGGCAGCCGCGAACGCGCCGAGCGCGTGCAGTTGCTGGTCGCCGCCGCGCGCCGCGCCGTCGATGATTTCGCCGCCGAGTTCGGCCGCATGGCCGACTTGCGCCGCCGCGCGTCGCGTGTTCTGGGCAAGGAAACGCAGAAGGACAACATCAAGTTCGACGGCCTGTCGCGCGTCGCGCACGTCACCGATGCAACCGACTGGCGCGTCGAATACCCGTTCGTCGTGCTGACGCCGGACACCGAAGCCGAAATCGCCGGACTCATCAAGGCGTGCTTCGAACTCGGGCTCACCGTTATTCCGCGCGGCGGCGGCACCGGCTACACCGGCGGCGCGATTCCGCTCACGCCGTTTTCGGCGGTCATCAACACGGAAAAGCTGGAACAGCTCGGTCCCGTCGAAATGACGGATCTGCCGGGCGTCGATCACAAGGTCGCGACGATTTTCTCCGGCGCGGGCGTGGTCACGCGGCGCGTCACCGAAGCGGCGGAGCAGGCGGGCTTCGTGTTCGCCGTCGATCCGACTTCGCTCGATGCGTCGTGCGTCGGCGGCAATGTCGCGATGAACGCGGGCGGCAAGAAGGCGGTGTTGTGGGGCACGGCGCTCGACAACCTCGCGTGGTGGCGCATGGTCGATCCGGAAGGCAACTGGCTCGAAGTCACGCGTCTCGATCACAACTGCGGCAAGATTCACGACGTCGAAGTGGCGCGTTTCCGGCTCGACTGGTTCGACGGCAATCGTCCGCCGGGCGAGAAGCTGCTGCGCACCGAAAGCCTCGACATCGCCGGGCGCACGTTCCGCAAGGAAGGGCTCGGCAAGGACGTCACCGATAAATTCCTCGCCGGGCTGCCCGGCGTGCAGAAGGAAGGCTGCGACGGTCTCATTACGTCCGCGCGCTGGATTTTGCACAAGATGCCCGCGCATACGCGCACCGTCTGCCTCGAATTCTTCGGCCAGGCGCGCGATGCGATTCCGAGCATCGTCGAAATCAAGGACTATCTGTTCGAGACGTCGAAGCAGGGCGGCGCGATCCTCGCCGGCCTCGAACATCTCGACGAACGCTATCTGCGCGCGGTCGGCTACGCGACCAAGAGCAAGCGCAACGCGTTTCCGAAGATGGTGCTGATCGGCGATATCGTCGGCAATGACGCCGATGCCGTCGCCGCCGCCACATCGGAAGTCGTGCGCATGGCGAACGGCAAGAGCGGCGAAGGCTTCGTCGCGGTGAACGCCGAGGCGCGCAAGCGTTTCTGGCTCGACCGCTCGCGCACGGCCGCCATCGCGAAGCACACGAACGCGTTCAAGATCAACGAAGACGTCGTGATTCCGCTCAATCGCATGGGCGAGTACACGGACGGCATCGAGCGCATCAACATCGAGTTGTCGCTGAAGAACAAGCTGCAACTCGTCGACGCGCTCGAAGCGTTCTTCCGCAACGGCAAGCTGCCGCTCGGCAAGTCCGACGACGCGAACGAAATTCCGAGCGCCGAACTGCTCGAAGACCGCGTGCAGCAGGCGCTCGATCTGCTGAAGCGCGTGCGTGAGCGCTGGACGTTCGTCGGCGACAAGCTCGACATGTCCTTGCGCGAGGCGCAGCACTATCTCGTCAATCTGGGCTACGAAGCGCTCGCGGAAAAGTTCGCGGATCGCGTCGACATTCAGCCTGACGCCAACGTGTTCCATGTCGCGCAGGACCGTACGGTGCGCGTGTCGTGGAAGCAGGAAATCCGCGCGGAACTGCGCCAGATCTTCAACGGCGGCGAGTTCAAGCCGATCCTCGACGAAGCGCAGGCCATCCACAAGCAAGTGCTGCGCGGGCGCGTCTTCGTCGCGCTGCACATGCATGCGGGCGATGGCAACGTGCACACGAACATTCCCGTCAACTCCGACAACTACGCGATGCTGCAGGACGCGCATCACGCGGTCGCGCGCATCATGAAGCTCGCGCGTTCGCTGGACGGCGTGATCTCGGGCGAGCACGGCATCGGCATCACGAAGCTGGAATTCCTGACCGAAGACGAAATCGGCGATTTCCGCGCGTACAAGCAGCGCGTCGATCCGCATGGCCGCTTCAACAAGGGCAAGCTGTTCGACGGCGCCGATCTGCGCAACGCCTACACGCCGTCGTTCGGGCTGATGGGCTACGAGTCGATCATCATGCAGCAGTCGGATATCGGCGCGATTTCCGAGTCGATCAAGGACTGCCTGCGCTGCGGCAAGTGCAAGCCGGTCTGCGCGACGCACGTGCCGCGCGCGAACCTGCTCTACAGCCCGCGCAACAAGATTCTCGCGACGTCGCTGCTCGTCGAAGCGTTCCTGTACGAAGAGCAGACGCGCCGCGGCGTGTCGATCAAGCACTGGGACGAGTTCAACGACGTCGCCGATCACTGCACGGTCTGTCACAAGTGCGTGACGCCGTGTCCGGTGAAGATCGATTTCGGCGACGTGTCGATGAACATGCGCAATCTGCTGCGCAAGATGGGCAAGAAGAAGTTCAACGCCGGCAACGCGGCGGGCATGTTCTTCCTGAACGCGACCAATCCGCAGACCATCAATCTCGCGCGCAACGTGATGATGGACTTCGGCTACAAGGCGCAGCGTTTCGGCAACGATGTGCTGAAGAAGATCGTCAAGAAGCAGACGGCGCAGCCGCCCGCGACGGTCGGCAAGCCGCCGGTCGTGACGCAGGTGATCCACTTCGTCAACAAGAAGATGCCGGGCAATTTGCCGAAGAAGACGGCGCGCGCGCTGCTGGATATCGAGGACAACAAGATCGTTCCGATCATCCGCAATCCGCAGACGACCACCGTCGATTCGGAAGCCGTGTTCTATTTCCCCGGCTGCGGCTCGGAACGTCTCTTCTCGCAAGTCGGGCTCGCGACGCAAGCGATGTTGTGGGAAGCGGGCGTGCAGACCGTGCTGCCGCCGGGCTATCTGTGCTGCGGCTATCCGCAGCGCGGTTCCGGCCAGTACGACAAGGCCGAGAAGATCGTCACCGACAATCGCGTGCTGTTCCATCGCGTCGCGAATACGCTGAACTATCTCGATATCAAGACCGTGGTCGTGTCGTGCGGAACGTGCTACGACCAGCTCGCGGGCTATGAATTCGAGAAGATCTTCCCGGGCTGCCGGATCATCGACATTCACGAGTTCCTGCTCGAGAAGAACATGAAGCTCGACGGCGTGACCGGCACGCGCTACATGTATCACGATCCGTGTCACTCGCCGATCAAGACGATGGACCCGGTCAAGCTCGTCAACGATCTGATGGGTTCGCAGAACGACGGCTACAAGATCGAGAAGAACGATCGATGCTGCGGCGAATCGGGCACGCTGGCGGTCACGCGTCCGGACATCTCGACGCAAGTGCGCTTCCGCAAGGAAGAAGAGATTCGCAAGGGCGCGGCCAAGTTGCGCGGCATTCCGCTCGTCGCGGAAGCGGGCTCGAACGCGATCAATCCGATGAACGCGTCTGCGGGCTCGGCCGGCGCGGCGCCCGGTTCGGTGCTCTCCGCAGGCGATGGCGCGCAGACCAACGGCACGGACGTGAAAATCCTGACCAGCTGCCCGTCGTGCCTGCAAGGTCTGTCGCGCTACAACGAGGACGCCAACGTCGAGGCGGACTATATCGTCGTGGAAATGGCGCGCAAGGTGCTCGGCGAAAACTGGATGGAACAGTACGTCGAACGCGCGAACAATGGCGGTATCGAGCGCGTGCTGGTGTAATAGCGAAATCGAGGTTTGATTCGCTAGAGGTATGAGATGGACTGTGTGTTTTGCCGTGAAGACGGCGGCGAAGTGCTGTGGTCGGACGACACGTTGCGCGTCGTCCTTGCCGATGAGCCCGACTGGCCGGGCTTGTGTCGCGTGATCTGGGGCGCGCACGTCGCCGAAATGTCCGATTTGCCGGATGCCGACCGCGTGCGCGTGATGACCGCCGTCAACGGCGTCGAGCGCGCGATGCGCCGCGTGCTCGTGCCGGAAAAGATCAATCTGGCAAGTCTCGGCAATCAGGTGCCGCACGTCCACTGGCACGTCATTCCACGCTTTTCCAACGATTCCCGCTTTCCTCTGCCGATCTGGGCGCCGCGCCAGCGCACGGTGTCCGAATCGCAGCTATCGAAGCGCCGCGCGCAGGCCACGCTTTTGCGCGAACAGGTGCGCAACGAGCTGAACCAGGCCTTCGGCCATCAATAAGACGAGATCATGAGCGGACTCACTTCCACGACGCCGATTCCCACCGGCGTCGTCGTGCATTCGAAATCGCGCGTGCTGGAGCTGCAATACGGCGACGAGTCGTATCGCGTGCCGTTCGAGCTTCTGCGCGTCTATTCGCCGTCCGCCGAAGTGCAGGGCCACGGCCCCGGACAGGAAACGCTGCAGACGGGCAAGCGCGAGGTGACGATCATCGGCGTCGATCCGGTCGGGCACTATGCGCTGCAACTCAATTTTTCGGACGGTCACAATACCGGCATCTATTCCTGGGACATCCTGCACGACCTGGCGACGCGTCAGGACGAACTGTGGCGCGAGTATCTGGCGAAGCTGGAAGCCGCCGGCGTGGACCGAGACGCGCCGATGGCCGCAAAACCATCCGGCGGACACTGTCACTGAGCAATAGGGCTGCGGCATAACGCCGCGTAGCCGGCGCGAGTTTTGCGCAGACATAGAACGAACAACAGGCGAGGAAAACGCGCGATGAGCAAGACCCACTTCGGATACGAAACGGTCGAAGAGCAGGACAAGGCGAAGAAAGTGGCGGGCGTGTTTCATTCCGTCGCGGGCAACTACGACTTGATGAACGACCTGATGTCCGGCGGACTGCATCGGATCTGGAAACACTTCACGATCGGGCAGGCCAAGGTGCGGCCGGGCTACAAGGTGCTGGACATCGCCGGCGGCACGGGCGATCTCGCGATGGCGTTTGCCAAGCAGGCCGGCGAGACCGGCGAAGTCTGGCACACGGACATCAACGAATCGATGCTGCGCGTAGGCCGCGACCGGCTGATCGACAAAGGCGTGCTGACGCCCGCGCTGCTCTGCGACGCCGAAAAGATTCCGTTCCCGGCCAATTATTTCAATGTGGTTACAGTTGCCTTCGGTCTTCGTAACATGACGCACAAGGATCGCGCGTTGGCCGAAATGACGCGCGTGCTGAAACCCGGTGGAAAGCTGCTCGTGCTGGAATTTTCGAAAGTATGGGAGCCGCTAAAGAAGCCGTACGATGTCTACAGTTTCAAGATTTTGCCGTGGCTTGGCGAAAAAGTGGCCAAAGATGCGGATAGCTATCGGTACTTGGCCGAGTCCATCCGCATGCACCCGGACCAGGAAACTCT
This sequence comes from Caballeronia sp. NCF2, assembly GCF_023631205.1. Taxonomy (NCBI): domain Bacteria; kingdom Pseudomonadati; phylum Pseudomonadota; class Betaproteobacteria; order Burkholderiales; family Burkholderiaceae; genus Caballeronia; species Caballeronia sp. NCF2. Next base: position 409,032 of record NZ_JALQDN010000001.1, read on the forward strand.
CAAAACAATGATGGAACAAGCGGGCCTGGATCGAGTCGAATATTACAATTTGTCAGGTGGCGTGGTAGCGTTACACGTCGGGACCAAATTTTGATGTTCCACTCTCTTAAGGATTCGATATGTTCGATTCGCGCAAACCCCAATCCCGGGGTTTCCTGAACCTCTTCTTCAGGAAGGCCGGAATCTTGGCGCTGGCTGGCGTTATTGCGGCCGGCGCAATCTTCGCGGAAACGGCGGAAGCCAAGCGCATGGGCGGCGGCCGCAGCATGGGCCGTCAGTCGGCCACGGCAACGCAGCAGCATCAGGCGACGCCGCCTTCGCAGTCTCAATCGATGCAGCAGAACAACGCAGCGCAGGCACAACGCGCGCCGGCCGCGCCGGCCGCACCCGCCGCGGCGCAACCCGCGCGCAATCGCTGGCTCGGGCCGATCGCCGGTCTCGCGGCGGGTCTCGGCATCGCGGCGCTCCTGTCGCACTTCGGGCTGGGCGAGGCGTTCGCCGGCGCGATGGCCAACATGATCATGATCGCGTTGATCGTGCTGGCGGCCGTCATGCTGTTCCGCTTCATCATGCGCAAGCGTCAGGGCAACAACACGCCGGCATACGCGGGTGCCGGATCTGCTTCGGGTTCGCCGTACGGCGCGGCCGCGCGCCAGAGCCTGAATCAGGAACCGCCGCAAATGCCGCAGCAGCCGACCGGTTTCGGTGCCAACTACATCGAATCGCCGGCGACGCAAGCGGTCGCGAATCCCAACGTGCCGGCGGGCTTCGACACCGAAGCATTCGTGCGTAACGCGAAGGTCTACTTCGTGCGTTTGCAGGACGCGTGGGATCGCGGCAACGTCAACGACATCCGCGAGTTCACGACGCCCGAGATGTTCGCCGAGGTGAAACTCGACGTCGACGCACGCGGCAGCGCGCCGAACCGTACCGACGTGGTTCAGCTCAACGCCGATGTGCTCGGTGTCGAGGACCGCGCGTCCGAGTATCTCGCGAGCGTGCGCTTCCACGGCCTGATCCGCGAGTCGGAAGGGGCGGCGGCGGAACCGTTCGTCGAGGTCTGGAACCTGTCGAAGCAGAAGTCGGGCAACGAAGGCTGGCTGCTGGCGGGCATTCAGCAGGTCAGTTGAGCTTGACCATGCCCTTGGCCGAATGGCCAGGGCGCCGGCAACCGTCGGTGTGATGGCCGGTTGCGAAGGTAGAATAGAAACCCGCGCGAGAAGTGTCCCGCGCGGGTTTTTTCATCTCACAGCCGATGACGAACGCAGACGAATCCGCCCGTCCCGCAGCAAATCCCGCCTTGAAGACCGCGTCCAGTGGATTCGCGGCCGCCGTGAACCATCTGCTCGTGCGCGAGCCCTGGGCGCTCGAGCGGCTCAAGCCTTATGCAGGCAAGCGCGTGAAGCTGTCGTGCGGGCCGGTTTCGATCGCGCTCGTCGTGCAGCCGGACGGTCTCTTCGCGGCAACCACGGAAGCGGAAGCGGGCGCATTCGACGTGACGATCGCCGTGCCGCTCGACGCGCTGCCCGCGTTCCTGCAAGGCGGCCAGGCGGCGGTGATGAAACACGTTCGCATCGAGGGCGACGCCGAATTCGCGACGACGCTCGCCAAGCTGGCCGAACATCTGCGCTGGGATCCGGAAGAGGAACTGGCGCGCGTAATCGGCGACGCGCCCGCGCATCGCGTTGGCATCATCGCGCGGGCGGTGCAGGAGCAGGCGCAGCGCACCGGGCGCAATCTTCTTGACACCTTCACCGAGTATTTCCTCGACGAGCGCCCGCAACTCGTGCGCAAGAGCGCGCTCGACGCATTCAATGCCGAGCTTTCGAAAGCGCGCGATGCACTGGCGCGCGTCGAAAAGCGCATCGAAAGAATCGAACGGCAAACCGAACAATCCCGGCCGGCGAGCGGCGCCTCAGCGCGATCCGGCGGCGAGTCTGTGCGCGACTCGCACGAATAACGAGCTGAAGCAAATTCGAACCATGCGTTTTCTGCGTTTCCTCAAGATTTTTTTCACGATCGTCCGATTCGGTCTCGATGAGCTGGTGATGAGCGGCATCGACGATCGTCGCGTGCGCTACCTCATGCGTATCACGACGTTCGGCCGCAGGTTCGACGTCGAGCGCGGCATCCGCTTGCGGCTCGCGCTGGAAAGCCTCGGGCCCATCTTCGTGAAGTTCGGGCAAGTGCTGTCGACGCGGCGCGATCTTCTGCCCGTCGATGTCGCCGACGAGCTCGCCAAGCTTCAGGATCAGGTGCCGCCGTTCGATTCGGCGGTGGCCGTGTCGATCATCGAGAAATCGCTCGGTGCGCCCATCGACGAATTGTTCGACGATTTCGAGCGCGTGCCGGTGGCGAGCGCGTCGATCGCGCAGGTGCATTTCGCGAAGATCAGGAACGGCGAGCACGCGGGAAAGGCCGTCGCGGTGAAGGTGTTGCGCCCGGGCATGCTGCCCGTGATCGACTCCGACCTCGCCCTGCTGCGCGACATCGCGACGTGGGCCGAGCGCCTCTGGGCGGACGGCCGGCGTCTGAAACCGCGCGAAGTGGTCGCGGAGTTCGACAAATATCTGCACGACGAGCTCGATCTGATGCGCGAGGCCGCCAACGGCAGCCAGTTGCGCCGCAATTTCCAGGGGCTCGATCTGCTGCTCGTGCCGGAGATGTACTGGGACTTGTCCGCGCCGACGGTGCTCGTCATGGAGCGCATGGTCGGCGTGCCGATCAGCCAGGTGGAGACCTTGCGCGCCGCGGGCGTCGATATTCCCAAGCTGGCGCGCGAAGGCGTCGAGATTTTCTTCACACAAGTGTTCCGCGACGGCTTCTTTCACGCCGACATGCATCCCGGCAACATTCAGGTGAGCCTCGATCCGGCGACGTTCGGGCGCTATATCGCGCTGGATTTCGGCATCGTCGGGGCGCTTTCGGACTTCGACAAGAACTACCTCGCGCAGAACTTCCTCGCCTTCTTCAAGCGCGACTATCACCGCGTCGCGACGCTGCACCTCGAATCCGGCTGGGTGCCGCCGAGCACGCGCGTCGAGGAACTGGAAAGCGCGATCCGCGCGGTCTGCGAGCCCTATTTCGATCGCGCGCTGAAGGACATTTCGCTCGGGCAGGTGCTGATGCGCCTTTTCTCGACGTCGCGACGCTTCAATGTCGAGATTCAGCCTCAACTCGTGCTTCTGCAAAAGACGATGCTCAACGTCGAAGGACTCGGGCGCTCGCTCGATCCGGAGCTGGATCTGTGGAAAACGGCCAAGCCGTATCTCGAGCGCTGGATGAACGAGCAGATCGGCTGGCGCGGCTGGTACGAGCGGCTTCAAATGGAAGCGCCGCAGTGGAGCAAGACGATTCCGCAGCTGCCGCGGTTGATTCACCATATTCTGGCGGAGCGCCACGACGCGCCGAAAAGCGGCAGCGACGAACTGATGCGAATGCTCCTTGCGGAGCAGAAGCGCACGAACCGCCTGCTCGTCGCGGTGCTCGTTGCCGGTGTCGTCGCGATGGCGGGCGCGGGCTTCGTAATCGCGCAGTTCTGGCTCCATCCCTGAGGGCGCGCAGCATGAGCGATCCGACGAACTCAAACGTTCCCGATTTCGAAAACCGCGATCCGAACTCTCCGGGTTTCTGGGATGAACGTTTCGGTCAGCACTTCACGCCGTGGGATCAGGCCGGCGTTCCGGAGAGGTTCAAGAGTTTCGTCGCGTCGCGCAGTGCGCAGAGTGTGCTGATTCCGGGCTGTGGCAGCGCGTACGAAGCGCTCCATCTTGCCGAACGCGGCTGGCCGGTCCGCGCAATCGACTTCTCGCCGGCCGCTGTCGAGGCGGCGCGCGCGCAACTCGGCGCGCATGCGGGCGTCGTCGAAGAGGCGGATTTTTTTGCGTATGTGCCGCCGTTTTCGCCGGATTGGATCTACGAGCGCGCGTTTCTCTGCGCGCTGCCGAAGACCCGCTGGCAGGATTACGCCAGCCGGATGGCGGCGTTGCTTGCGCCCGGCGCGCTGCTGGCGGGCTTCTTTTTCATCGGAGCGACGCCGAAAGGGCCGCCTTTCGGAATCGAGCGCGCCGAACTGGATGCACTGCTGTCGCCGCACTTCGAATTGATCGAAGACCGCGAGGTGAGCCACTCGATACCCGTATTCGCCGGCCGCGAGCGCTGGATGACGTGGCGGCGAATCTGAGCCAGCCGGCTTGAAATTCGCCGCCGACGCCCTGAAATATTGCGCGGTTAATCTTGCGCCCGCGGTCCCGAAAATGGCGGGCCAATATCGGTTTGCGGCTATAATTCAAGGCTTTGCAAGCGTCGACAGATCATTGTAGGAAGAGTGCCATGCCGATTTACGCGTACCGTTGCGCCGACTGCGGCCACGAAAAAGACGTGCTTCAGAAACTGAGCGATGCGCCGCTCACGCAGTGTCCCGCCTGCGGGAAGGACACTTTTTCGAAGCAGGTGACTGCCGCCGGATTCCAGTTGAAGGGTTCAGGCTGGTATGTCACCGACTTCCGTGGCGGAAACAGCAATGCCGGCAACAAGAGCAACGCGGCCGCGTCTGACGCATCGGCGGCGAAATCGGACGATGCCGCTTCGGCCGGTTCCGGCAACTCGAATTCGAGCGATAGCGCGACGCCGGCGAGCACGCCATCATCCTCGGATGCCGCCAAACCCGCCGCGGGCGCGTCCGCGTCGTCGAGCGCCGCCTGAGCGCCAGACGGCCGGCGCGGCCGGCCACATGCCGCGCCGATGACCTCGTAGACCGCGCTCAGCCGAGCGCGACCCGCCTGCCAAGCCGAATCTCCGACGCACTCGAGAGCCGGCGCAGCCTTCGCCCCGTGTAAATGACCACGAAAAAGACTACGCTGAAAACCGTGTTCCTCACCGGCCTGCTCGTGCTGGTGCCGCTCGCCATCACCTTGTGGGTGCTCGGGCTCGTGATCGGAACGATGGACCAGACGCTGCTTCTGCTGCCGCAATCGTGGCAGCCCGAGCGGATCGTCGGTTTTCATCTGCCGGGCGTGGGCGCGGTGCTGACGCTTGCGTTCATTTTCATCGTCGGGCTGTTGACGCAGAACTTCGTCGGCCAGAAGCTCGTGAAATGGTGGGACGCCATCCTTCGTCACATTCCGGTCGTCGGCCCGTTGTACACGAGCGTGAAACAGGTGTCGGACACGTTGCTGTCTTCGAGCGGCAACGCGTTTCGCAAGGCGCTCCTGATCGAGTATCCGCGCAAAGGCTCGTACACCATCGGATTTCTCACGGGCATTCCGGGCGGCGACGTGCTGAATCATCTCGATGAAGAGCACGTGAGCGTCTATGTGCCGACGACGCCGAACCCGACGTCCGGCTTCTTCCTGATGATGCCGAAAAGCGAAGTCGTCGAACTGGACATGACCGTCGACGCCGCACTGAAGTACATCGTCTCGATGGGCGTGGTGGCCCCTTCGCCGAGCGCACCGACACCGGTCGCGCCAGCCCGCCGCCCCACCGAGCCGCCGATGTAATGCCGGCGCGCGCGCAGCGAGAGTCAGCCGCGAGAGAGCATGACCCGAGCGCGCGAGCCGTTGATTAACGAACAACGAAAGACACAACATCATGTCGATGCGATCTGAATACTGCGGTCTGGTGACCGAGGCCCGACTGGGCGAAACCGTCTCGCTGTGCGGCTGGGTGCATCGCCGGCGCGATCACGGCGGCGTTATCTTCATCGACTTGCGCGACCGCGAAGGCCTCGTTCAAGTCGTCTGCGACCCGGACCGCGCCGAGATGTTCAAGGTGGCCGAAGGCGTGCGCAACGAGTTCTGCGTGCAGGTGAAGGGCGTCGTGCGCAACCGTCCGGAAGGCACCGTCAATGCGAACCTCACGAGCGGCAAGATCGAAGTGCTATGCCACGAACTCGTGGTGCTGAACGCATCGGTGACGCCGCCGTTCCAGCTCGACGACGACAACCTGTCGGAGACCACGCGCCTCACGCATCGCGTGCTCGACCTGCGCCGTCCGCAGATGCAGAAGAATCTGCGCCTGCGCTATCGCGTCGCGATGGAAGTGCGCAAGTATCTCGACGCGCAGGGCTTCATCGACATCGAAACGCCGATGCTGACCAAGAGCACACCGGAAGGCGCGCGCGACTACCTCGTGCCGTCGCGCGTGAACGCGGGTCAGTTCTTCGCGCTGCCGCAGTCGCCGCAATTGTTCAAGCAATTGTTGATGGTCGCGAACTTCGACCGTTACTACCAGATCACCAAGTGCTTCCGCGACGAAGACCTGCGCGCCGACCGTCAGCCGGAATTCACGCAGATCGACTGCGAAACCTCGTTCCTCACCGAGCAGGAAATCCGCGATCTGTTCGAGAACATGATCCGCCACGTCTTCAAGGAGACGATGGAAGTCGCGCTGCCCGAGAAATTCCCGGTCATGCTGTACTCGGAAGCGATGCGCCGCTTCGGCTCCGACAAGCCGGATCTGCGCGTGAAGCTCGAATTCGCCGACCTGACGGATGCCGTGAAGGACGTCGACTTCAAGGTGTTCAGCATGCCGGCCAACTCGAAGGACGGCCGCGTCGCGGCGCTGCGCGTGCCGAAGGGCGGCGAGTTGTCGCGCGGCGACATCGACGGCTACACGGAATTCGTGCGCATCTACGGTGCGAAGGGGCTCGCGTGGATCAAGGTCAACGACAAGACCAAGGGCCGCGACGGCCTGCAAAGCCCGATCGTCAAGAATCTGCATGACGCGGCGCTCGCGGCGATCATGGAGCGCACGGCGGCGGAAGACGGCGACATCATCTTCTTCGCGGCGGATCGCGCGAAGGTCGTGAACGACAGCCTCGGCGCGCTGCGTCTCAAGATCGGTCATTCGGAATTCGGCAAGGCGAACGGCCTGCTGGAAACCGGCTGGAAGCCGCTCTGGGTCATCGACTTCCCGATGTTCGAGTACGACGAGGAAGAGAACCGCTACGTGGCCGCGCATCACCCGTTCACGAGCCCGAAGGACGAGCACCTCGAGTATCTGGAAACGGACCCGGGCCGCTGCCTTGCGAAGGCGTACGACATGGTGCTGAACGGCTGGGAAATCGGCGGCGGTTCCGTGCGTATCTTCCAGGAAGACGTGCAGAGCAAGGTGTTCCGCGCGCTGAAGATCGGCGCTGAAGAAGCCCGCCTGAAGTTTGGCTTTTTGCTCGACGCGCTGCAGTACGGCGCGCCGCCGCATGGCGGCATCGCGTTCGGTCTGGACCGCATCGTCACGCTGATGTCCGGCGCCGATTCGATCCGCGACACGATCGCGTTCCCGAAGACGCAGCGCGCGCAGGATCTGCTCACGCAGGCCCCGAGCGAAGTGGACGAGCGCCAGTTGCGCGAGTTGCACATCCGTCTGCGTCAGCCGGAGCAGAAAGCGCAATAAGCAGCTTTCGTTGTCGATGTGATGAAAAAGGCGCCGGGTGCGCCTTTTTCGTTTTTTGCGTTACAGTCTTTGGGCATAAACAGATAAAGAAACGCGCGTTCAAAAGCTCATGCAGAAGCCGCCCAAAATTCCCGAATCCGTCCTCGTCGTCATTCATACGCCCGAGCTCGACGTGCTCATCATCGAACGCGCGGATCACAAGGGCTTCTGGCAATCGGTGACGGGCTCGAAGGATCACATCGACGAGCCGCTCATCGAGACCGCCGCGCGCGAGGTGCAGGAAGAGACGGGCATCGTGATAGGCAGCGCGCTCGTGCCCGAGAACGCGCTGCTCGACTGGCATCACAGCATTCAGTACGAGATTTATCCGCAATGGCGGCATCGCTACGCGGAAGGGATCATGCGCAACACTGAGCATCAGTTCAGCCTGCTCGTGCCACATTGTCTCGAAGTGACGCTCGCGCCGCGCGAACACACCGCGCATCTCTGGCTGCCGTTTCGCGAGGCCGCCGACCGATGCTTCTCGTGGTCGAACCGGGAAGCGATCCTGCAATTGCCCGAGCGCCTCGCGGCGCATAACCGATGATCGGACTGCGTCCCCGGCGCAGTTTCAAGCGGCTGCGCCAGGCGCTGTTCTCCGGCCGCCGGCCGCCGCGCTTATGCTTCACGACGGGCAATCACGTCAGGCTCTTCAAAGGTGGCGTGCAGTTCTTTCCGGCGTTGATCGAGCGGATCGACAACGCGCGCAAATCGGTGTCGCTCGAAACCTACATCTTCGCCAACGACGACATCGGTCGCGCCGTCTCCGATGCGCTCGTGCGCGCCGCCGAGCGCGGCGTCACGGTGCGCGTGATCACGGATGGCATCGGCACGGAAAGCAATCTGCCGATGTTCGAGCTCTGGAAGGCGCGCGGCGTCGAGCATCGCATCTATAACCCGCATCTGCTGTTCGGTCCGCAAGGCTGGTCGCGCACGCATCGCAAGCTCGCGCTGATCGACGAAACCTTTGCGTTCTGCGGCGGCATCAATATCGTCGACGACTACGACCAGAACGGCACGCGTCTGGAGCGTCCGCGCTGGGATTTCGCGATGGAGGCGCAAGGCCCCGTCGTCAAGGACGTGCGCGAAGCGTTCGATCTCCAATGGCAGCGCATCCGGCTCGGCGTGAAGCCGCGTCAGCCGTCGCAGCCGGGTTGTGAAACGCAAGAGAGCGATCGCGCGCCCGGCCGATGGAACGCCCGTCGCGCCATGCTGGCACGCCGGCGCGCGCGTCTCGGCGAGATTCACGCGGTCGATCGCCCGTGCGTCGCGTTCGTCGCGCGCGACAATCTGCTCAACCGGCGCGCGATCGAAAAGGCGTATCTGCGGGCGATCGCGAACGCCGAGAGCGAAGTCCTGCTGGCGAATCCTTACTTCATGCCGGGTCGCAAACTGCGGCGCGCGCTTGTCAACGCGGCGGAGCGCGGCGTGCGCGTGTCCCTCGTCATCGGTCGTAAGGAGTTCGTCGCGCTCGATTACGCGACGCCGTTTCTCTACGGCAATCTGCTCAAGCATGGCGTGAGGATCGCCGAGTATGAGAAGACGATGCTTCACGGCAAGGTCGCGGTAGTGGACGCGGACTGGGCGACCATCGGCTCATCCAATCTCGATGCGCTTTCGCTCGTGCTCAACAACGAGGCCAACATGGTGCTCGTCAATCATTCCGAGATCGCGGGGTTGCACGACGCCATTCTTCAGGCTTTTGACGAAGGCCGCCCCATCGATGAAAAACACTATGCGGCGCGGCCCGTTACGGAGCGCACGCTTAATTGGCTGGCTTATAACACGTACCGGTTGATGATGAAGGTGATCACCATCGGGCAGTACGATTAACCTGCCTTTTAGCAGCGATTGCGCAAAAATACATACCGACAAGCAGCGCTGGAGAAGGCTTCCCACGAATCGGGAGATTCGGGCAGTCACTTACAGGCAGTCCGTACATAAAACGCGACAATGAACCCGGACATTGTTGAGATTTATCCTATAGACAAGGCTTGGCGTTTTAGAAATGCGTGTCTAAAAATCTGCTTGTATCACCAACGTTCGGCCATAATAATAGAACGGCCGTTCGATTTTACGGGTCACATAAGAACGGTAGGGACATCATGCGAAAAGGCGAACAGACGCGGGCCGCGATTCTCGACGCAGCGCTGGAGTTGGCAAGTCGGGACGGGCTGGAAGGGCTGACGATCGGCCTGTTGGCCGAACGGATGCAAATGAGCAAGAGCGGTGTGTTTGCGCATTTCGGGTCGCGCGAGGACTTGCAGGTGGAAGTGGTGCGCGAGTACCACAGGCGCTTCGAAGATGAGGTGTTCTTTCCGAGCCTGCGTGAGGTGCGAGGCCTGCCGCGATTGCGCGCGATGATGAATCGCTGGATGGAGAAACGCATCCAGGAAGTGACCACGGGTTGTATCTATATCAGCGGAGCGGTGGAGTACGACGACCGCGCCGCGAGCGCCGTGCGCGAGCAGCTCGTGCATAGCGTGAGCATGTGGCGCGAGGCGCTGCTGCGCGCGATCCGCCAGTCGAAGGACGAAGGGCATCTGAAGGCGGAAACCGATCCGCATCTGATGCTGTTCGAGCTGTACAGCTTTACGCTCGGCCTGCATCACGACGCGCGCTTCCTGCATCTGCCGGAAGCCGTGCAACTGACGCGGGACGCGCTGGAAAAGACGATTCAGTCGTATCAGACGTCGAGTGCGGGCGCGAATGGAAGCGTTGCGCAGCCGACTCCGATCCCGGCCACGAATCTGACATCGCAACAGACCGACAGCCGTTAGCGGCGCCGTTCGAATCGACAAAGGGTTCGGCGGCGCGCAACCAGACGCTTGAAGAAACTGGAGAGACTCATGGGACAGTACGCCGCCCCCCTTCGCGACATGCAGTTCGTGCTGCACGAAGTGCTGAACGTGGAAGCCGAATTGAAGAGCATGCCGAAGCATGCCGACCTCGACGCCGACACCATCAATCAGGTGCTCGAGGAAGCCGGGAAGTTCTGCTCCGAAGTCGTGTTCCCGCTCAATCAGAGCGGCGACCGCGAAGGCTGCACTTACGGGGGCGATGGCGTCGTGAAGACGCCTGCCGGCTTCAAGGAAGCTTATCGGCAGTACATCGATGCAGGCTGGCCCGCGCTCGGATGCGATCCCGAGTACGGCGGCCAGGGCTTGCCCGCGTTCGTGAACAACGCGCTCTACGAAATGCTCAACTCGGCGAATCAGGCCTGGACGATGTATCCGGGCCTGTCGCACGGCGCCTACGAATGCCTGCATGCGCACGGCACGCCGGAGCAGAAGTCGACGTATCTCTCGAAGCTCGTCTCGGGCGAGTGGACCGGCACCATGTGCCTCACGGAACCGCATTGCGGAACGGACCTCGGCATTCTGCGCACGAAGGCCGAGCCGAATACCGACGGCTCGTACGCGCTCACCGGCACGAAGATCTTCGTTTCGAGCGGCGAGCACGACATGGCCGAGAACATCGTTCATCTGGTGCTCGCGCGTCTGCCCGGCGCGCCGATGGGCACCAAGGGCATCTCGCTTTTCATCGTGCCGAAGTTCGTACCGGACACGAACGGTGCGGTCGGTGCGCGCAACGACATCAAGTGCGGCTCGATCGAGCACAAGATGGGCATTCACGGCAACGCGACCTGCGTGATGAACCTCGACGGCGCGAAGGGCTGGCTCGTCGGCGAGTCGAACAAGGGCTTGAACGCGATGTTCGTGATGATGAACGCCGCGCGTCTGGGCGTTGGCATGCAGGGTCTCGGGCTGACTGAAGTCGCGTATCAGAACTCGCTCGTGTACGCGAAAGAGCGTCTGCAGATGCGCTCGCTGACCGGCCCGAAGGCGCCGGAGAAGGCCGCCGATCCGATCATCGTGCATCCGGATGTGCGTCGCATGCTGCTCACGCAGAAGGCCTATGCCGAGGCGGGCCGCGCGTTCACGTACTGGGCGGCGTTGAATATCGACAAGGAACTGTCGCATGCGGATGAAGCCGTGCGCGCCGAAGCCGCCGATTTTGTCGCGCTGCTGACGCCGGTCATCAAGGCTTTCCTGACCGATAACGCGTTCGAAGGCACGAACATGGCGATGCAGATCTACGGCGGACATGGCTTCATCTCCGAATGGGGCATGGAGCAATACGTCCGCGATGCGCGCATCAACATGATCTACGAGGGCACGAATTCCATTCAGGCGCTGGACCTGCTGGGCCGCAAGATTCTCGGCGACATGGGCGCGAAGCTGAAGCGCTTCGGCAAGCTGGTTGCGGACTTCGTCGAGCAGGAAGGCGTGAAGCCGGAGATGCAGGAGTTCATCAATCCGCTCGCGGATATCGGCGAGAAGGTGCAGAAGCTCACGATGGAGATCGGCATGAAGGCCATGCAGAATCCCGATGAGGTCGGGGCTGCTGCTGTGCCCTATCTGCGCACTGTCGGGCATCTCGTGTTTTCTTATTTCTGGGCGCGGATGGCGAGGGTTGCGCTCGATCGTGCCTCTGGCGGTGATGCTTTCTATAAGGCCAAGCTGGCCACCGCGCGGTTCTATTTCGCCAAGCTGCTGCCTGAGACCGCTTCTACGATTCGCGCTGCTCGGGCCGGTGCCAAGCCTATGATGGATTACGACGAAGCGTTGTTTTGATGTTTTTGCTTTCGCTTCTGCTTTCGCTTTCGGGTGATCCCGTTTTCGTGTCGGTCTATTAGCGTTGCCCCTGTGCGGGGCGGCAGTGCTAATGGACCGACGCGAAAACAGGATTGCACGAAGGCGGAAGCGAACCCGAGCGAAAGCGAAAGCGAACAAAAAAGCGAAAGCCGCAGCAAGACGAAACCCCAAACATTCACGAACCCCGGAGTGACCCCACCGTGAACGTCAAAAAAGTCGCCGTGCTCGGCGCGGGCGTGATGGGCGCGCAGATCGCCGCCCATCTGATCAATGCCCGCGTCCCGGTCATGCTCTTCGACCTTCCGGCCAAGGAAGGCCCGAAGAACGCCATTGCGCTGAAGGCCATCGAGAACCTCAAGAAGCTGTCGCCCGCCCCGTTCGGCGTGAAAGACGACGCTCAGTACATCGAACCCGCGAACTACGACGACGACATCGAGAAACTGAAAGAATGCGATCTCGTGATCGAAGCCATCGCCGAGCGCATGGACTGGAAGCACGATCTCTACAAGAAGGTCGCACCGCACATCGCGCCGCACGCGATCTTCGCGAGCAACACGTCGGGCCTGTCGATCACGGAGCTGTCGAACGGCTTCTCCGATGAACTCAAATCGCGCTTCTGCGGCGTGCACTTCTTCAATCCGCCGCGCTACATGCATCTGGTCGAGCTGATCCCGACCGCATCCACGAAGCCCGAGATCCTCGATCAACTCGAAACGTTCCTGACGAGCGTGATCGGCAAGGGCGTCGTGCGCGCAAAAGACACGCCGAACTTCATCGCGAATCGCGTCGGTGTGTTCTCGATTCTCGCGGTCATCGCCGAAGCCGAAAAGTTCGGCCTGCGCTTCGACGAAGTCGACGATCTCACCGGCTCGCGCCTCGGCCGCGCGAAGTCCGCGACGTTCCGCACAGCCGATGTCGTCGGTCTCGACACGATGGCGCACGTCATCAAGACGATGCAGGACAACCTGCCCGACGATCCGTTCTTCGCCGTCTACAAGACGCCGCCCGTGCTCGACGCGCTCGTCAAGAACGGCGCGTTCGGCCAGAAGACGGGCGCGGGTTTCTATCGCAAGGAAGGCAAGGCGATCAAGGTTCTCGATCCGAAGACGGCTTCTTATGTCGATGGCGGGGCGAAAGCCGACGAACTCATCGGCCGCATTCTGAAGCGTCCGCCAGCCGAGCGTTTCAAGCTCTTGCGCGAAACCGACAACAAGCAGGCGCAGTTCCTCTGGGCGATCTTCCGCGACGTGTTCCATTACATCGCGGTCCATCTGGAATCGATCGCGGACAACGCGCGCGACGTCGATCTCGCGATCCGCTGGGGCTTCGGCTGGAACCAGGGACCGTTCGAAAGCTGGCAAGCCGCGGGCTGGCAGCAGATCGCGAAGTGGGTCCAGGAAGACATCGATGCAGGCAAGGCGCTCTCGAACGCGCCGCTGCCCGCGTGGGTGCTCGATGGTCCCGTCGCCGAGAAGAACGGCGTGCACACGGACGAAGGTTCGTGGTCGCCCGCCGCGCGCCGTTTCGAGCCGCGCTCGACGCTGCCCGTGTACGAGAAGCAGGTGTTCCGCGCGCCGCTCGTCGGTGAGACGGGCGCCGATCCGAAGACCTACGGCAAGACGCTCTTCGAAACCGAAAACGTGCGCGCGTGGCTCGACGACGATCAAAGCGATGTCGTGATCGTGTCGTTCAAGTCGAAGATGAACACCATCGGTCCGGGCGTGATCGAGGGCCTCACGCAAGCCATCGAACTCGCGGAGAAGGAATACCGTGGCGTCGTGATCTGGCAGCCGACTTCGCTGCAACTCGGCGCGCCGGGCGGTCCGTTCTCGGCGGGCGCGAATCTCGAAGAAGCGATGCCCGCGTTCATGATGGGCGGCGCGAAGGGCATCGAGCCGTTCGTGAAAAAGTTCCAGCAAGGCATGATGCGCGTGAAATACGCGAACGTGCCGGTCGTGTCGGCGGTTTCGGGCATTGCGCTCGGCGGCGGTTGCGAGCTGCTGCTGCATTCGGCGAAGCGCGTTGCGCATGTCGAGAGTTATATCGGTCTCGTCGAAGTGGGCGTCGGTCTCGTGCCGGCGGGCGGCGGTCTCAAGGAAGCGGCACTGCGCGCGGCGGAAGCGGCGAGCGCCGTCAACGCGACCAGCGATCTGCTCAAGTTCCTGCAGAAGTCCTTCGAAAACGCGGCGATGGCGAAAGTGTCGTCCTCCGCATTCGATGCCCGCGCGATGGGCTATCTGAAGCCGTCCGACACGATCGTCTTCAACGTGCACGAACTGCTCGACATCGCGAAGAAGGAAGCGCGCGCATTGAGCGCATCGGGCTATCGTCCGCCGTTGCGCGTGAAGCAGGTGCCGGTCGCGGGCCGCTCGGCGATCTCGACGATCAAGGCGTCGCTCGTCAACATGCGCGACGGGCGCTTCATCAGCGATCACGACTATCTGATCGCGAGCCGTATCGCCGAAGCCGTGTGCGGCGGCGATGTCGAAGCGGGCAGTCTCGTCGACGAAGAATGGCTGCTGGCGCTGGAGCGCCGCGCGTTCGTCGAGCTGCTCGGCACGCAAAAGACGCAAGAGCGAATCATGGGCATGTTGCAGACCGGCAAGCCGGTGCGTAACTAAGCGGAGCTGCATAAGATGAGCAAACAACTTCAAGACGCATACATCGTCGCCGCGAGCCGCACGCCGATCGGCAAGGCGCCGCGCGGCGTGTTCAGGAACACGCGCCCGGACGAGCTGCTCGTCCACGCGATCAGGTCGGCCGTCGCGCAGGTGCCGGGGCTCGATACGAACGTGATCGAGGACGCGATCGTCGGCTGCGCGATTCCCGAGGCCGAGCAAGGACTGAACGTCGCGCGCATGGGCGCGTTGCTCGCGGGCTTGCCGAACACCGTCGGCGGCGTCACGGTGAACCGCTTCTGCGCGTCGGGCCTGACGGCGCTCGCGATGGCGGCGGACCGCATCCGCGTCGGCGAAGCCGATGCGATGATCGCCGG
The DNA here is from genome assembly GCF_023631205.1 of Caballeronia sp. NCF2. Lineage (NCBI taxonomy): Bacteria > Pseudomonadati > Pseudomonadota > Betaproteobacteria > Burkholderiales > Burkholderiaceae > Caballeronia > Caballeronia sp. NCF2. The sequence goes on from NZ_JALQDN010000001.1 coordinate 424,119, forward strand.
CGGCTGCGAGTCGATGAGCATGGTGCCGATGATGGGCAACAAGCCTTCGCTGTCGCCGCATATCTTCGATCGCAACGAAGATGTCGGCATCGCGTACGGCATGGGGCTGACGGCGGAGCGCGTCGCGGAACGCTGGAAGGTGAGCCGCGAGGCGCAGGACGCGTTCGCCGCGGAGTCGCATCGCAAGGCGTTGGCCGCGCAGCAAGCGGGCGAATTCGCCGATGAAATCGCCGCATACACGTTGAACGAGCGCTTCCCCGATCTCGCATCGGGCGAAGTTCGCGTGAACGCGCGCGAGATCGCGCTCGACGAAGGTCCGCGCGCGGATACGTCGGTCGAAGGTCTCGCGAAGCTGCGTCCCGTGTTCGCGAACAAAGGCTCGGTGACGGCGGGCAACAGCTCGCAGACGTCGGACGGCGCCGGCGCGCTGATCGTCGTGTCGGAAAAGATCCTGAAGCAGTTCAACCTCACGCCGCTCGCGCGCTTCGTGAGCTTCGCGGTGCGCGGCGTGCCGCCCGAGATCATGGGCATCGGGCCGAAGGAAGCGATTCCGGCCGCGTTGAAGGCGGCGGGCCTGAAGCAGGACGATCTCGACTGGATCGAGCTGAACGAAGCGTTCGCGGCGCAGGCGCTCGCGGTGATCGGCGATCTCGGACTCGATACGTCCAAGGTCAATCCGCTCGGCGGCGCGATCGCGCTCGGCCATCCGCTCGGCGCGACGGGCGCGATCCGCGCGTCGACGGTCGTGCACGGCCTGCGTCGCCGCAACCTGAAGTACGGCATGGTGACGATGTGCGTCGGCACCGGCATGGGCGCGGCGGGCATCATCGAGCGGCTTTGACGCAAACGGTCCGCGAGTGCCGAAAGCTCGCGGACCGACACGAAGGAGACAGCGGATGGAGATTCAGATCGAACGCGCGGACGGCGTGCTGAGCATCGTGCTCAATCGTCCGGAAAAGAAGAACGCGATCACCGCGGCGATGTATCAGGAAATGGCCGACGGCCTCTACGAAGCCGAGATGGACCCGACCGTGCGCGCGGTGCTGATCCGCGCGAACGGCACGACGTTCTCCGCCGGCAACGACCTCGATGACTTCCTGAACGATCCGCCGAAGGGACTCGACGCGCCCGTCTTCCAGTTCCTGCGGCGCATCGCCGGCTTTCCGAAGCCGATCGTCGCGGCGGTCGCGGGCACGGCGGTCGGCATCGGCACGACGATGCTCCTGCATTGCGACATCGTCTACGCGAGCCCGAACGCGAAGTTCTCGCTGCCGTTTTCGCAACTGGGGCTGTGTCCGGAAGCGGCGTCGAGCCTGCTGCTGCCGCGCACGGCGGGTTATCAGCGCGCGGCGGAAAAGCTCTTGCTGGGCGAAGCGTTCGACGTGAACGAAGCGATCGGCATGGGCTTCCTCAACGGCGCGATCGATGCCGCCGAACTCGACGCCTACGCGTTCGACAAGGCGAAGCGGCTCGCGCTCCTGCCGGCGTCGTCGCTGCGCGTGACCAAGTCGCTGATGAAAGGCGCGCACGCGCAGGAAGTGACCGCGCGCATGGAAGACGAAGCCGCGCATTTCTCGCGGATGCTCGTCGCGCCCGAAGCGCGCGAGGCGTTTCAGGCGTTCTTCGAGAAGCGCAAGCCGGACTTCAGTAAGTTCGAATAGCTCGGATAGTTCGAATAGCGCGCTTCACTCGACATCGTATTCGACGAAGCTGTTCTCGCGCGCGAAGCTGACGAGCCGCAGGCCCGCCTGCTTCGCGATCGAAATGGCGAGCGAGGTCGGCGCGGAAATCGTCGCGATCATCGGCACGCCGACGCGCGCCGATTTGCGCACGAGTTCATAGCTCGCGCGGCTCGACAGGAACACGAAACCTTGCGTCGTGTCCTCGCGGCGCAGGATCAACTGGCCGATGAGCTTGTCGAGCGCGTTATGCCGCCCGACGTCCTCGAAGGCGTAGCGCACCGCGCCGTTTTCGTCGCACCACGCGGCGGCGTGCAGACCGCCCGTCAGCTTCGTCAATTGCTGATGCGCGGGCAATTCGCGCGCGGCGCGTTCGATCGCATCGGACGCGAGACGATTCAGAAAGCCGGTCTCCGGCACGCGTTCCGGCTGAAGATCGAGCAAGTCGATGCTTTCGATGCCGCACACGCCGCATCCGGTGCGCCCGGCGAGCGCGCGCCGCTTGTCCTTCAGCGACGCGAAAGCCTGCTGCACGACCTGCAGATGCACTTCCGCATGCGGCAACGCGACGCCGTCATCCCGCAAATAAACCTCGATATCGTGGATATCGCTGCCGCGCTCAACTATGCCTTCCGTCATCGAAAAGCCCACTGCGAACGCTTCGAGATCGCGTGGCGTGCACATCATCACCGCGTGCGAAATGCCGTTGAAAACCAGCGCGACGGGCCATTCCTGACCGACGTTGTCAGCGGCGATCGCAACTTCGTTCTTGCGATGCCTGCGCACCTGGCGCTCGACGAAGCCGGGTTGGTCGTCGGTTTCGAGTTGTTCCACTTCAATGCTCCTGACCGCTCACTTCGAGTAAAGTCGGGTATGTGACTTGCTGCCAAAAGTTGCTGTCCGCACGCATCGCGACGCGAACAGCGGCTAGATTGCAATGGTTCCAGCCAGATCCAAGGCCCTACAATAACTTAAGCGGGCATCGCGCGCCGCGCCGCCCGCTTCAATCCAACGAGGCTTCGCTATGGGACTTTACGACGCCGCGCGTCTCTTCGGATTCGAAGTCGAATCCTCTGACAATCTGCGCTTCATTCCGCTTGCCGTGCGCTTCAATCTCGACCGCTTCGGCATGCGCATCTCGCTTGACCAATGGCAGCAGCTTCCTTACGAAGATCGCGCGTTGCTGGCGCGCTTTCCGATCGAAGAAGAGGCCGAGCTCGAGAAGAACTTCGACCTCGCGCTTGAAGAGATGCTGAAGACGCACGCCAATGCCGCGCCCGAAAAGATCGAACGCGACCCCGATCCGGTGTGGATGCACGCCGATGCCGTGCCGGAAACCGTGATCCGTCAAAGCAGCCTCTCCGGGATCAGCGCGCCGAGTCTCGATCGCTGGGGCCAACTCGATCGTTTCCAGCGTTACGCGCTCGCGAAACTCTCGCGCAACACGGACAAGGTCAATCACGATTTCCTTCCCGCGATGAAAGAGTTCGGTCTCACGGAGTGAGCACGCGGCTCGCAAACGTTAAGCAACCGCTTTAATCAGATTATTTGCGGGTGAGCCCTAAATGTCGGGCGAGAGGCGCCGTTAATGGACGTTATCCATTAATCGGGCGTGGAGCCGTTCGCCACGCCGCGCATTGCGTTCGATGTGCGCGCATCAAAGGGATTAGCCCGCTCTTCATGACTCGATTCCTCTCCAGAGGTTTGCTCGTCAACATTGCCGTCGTGCTGGCCGCGCTCGGCGCCAACGCGTTCGTCGCCTGCGAGCGGATCGGCGGTCTGCGTGAAAGCGACGCGCGCACCTTGCGCTCGATGAGCCTGCTGCGCGACCTCGCGAACTATCGCAGCACGCTCGGCGAATCGCTGACGCAACTGAGCCGCTTCGAAGCCACCGGCATCGCGGAAACCGCAGCGGGCCATCAGGAACGCGTGGCGCATCTCGACGCGCTCGAAAGCGGCCTGCGCGCGCAGTTCGAAATGGAGCCCGGCATGATGGGCGCATTCGATGCGCTCGCCGCCCGCGCCGCCGTCATGCGGCACGACGCCGACGTCGCCTTCGAGCGCGCGAAGAACGCGAGCCCCGACGCGTCCCGCGCATGGGCCGATGCGGCGTTCGTTACGCTCGGCGAGGATCAGCAAGGCGTCGACGACGAGCTCGCGGCGGTGCGCTCGCGCATCGACAACGCGACGATCGGCGCGCTCGATCAGTCCGCGCGGGCGTCGAGCGGCGCCATGCTGCTGCTCGTCTTCACGATGCTCGCGGGCAGCGCCGTGCTGATCTGGCTCTTCGCGAGCCGCGAGCGGCAATCGCGCGAGAAGCTCGGCGCGGCGCGCGCGCGACAGCGCAGCAACGAGCGCTTTCGCGGCATGTTCGAGGCGCATCCGGTGCCGATGTGGATCGTCGATAGCGAGACGATGCGCTTCGTTGCCGTGAATCAGGCCGCGATCGAACACTTCGGCTTCAACGAGCCGGAGTTCATGAACATGACGCTGCGCGATCTGCATCATGCGGACGACTTCGACAGCTTCGCCGCGCGTCTTGCGCGCAGCGGCGGCGAAGGCGGCGAGCGGGGCGAGCGCGCTCAGTCGGGACGAGGTTCGGCGGGCGTCTGGCGCTATCGCTGCAAGGACGGATCGATCGTGGGCGCGGACGTGTCGCATCACTCGCTCATCTACTCGAGCCGGCCGGGCATCTTCATGCTGGCGAACGACGTGACCGACCGCATCAACGCGGAAGCCGAAGCGCGCCGCTCGAACGAGATGCTCGAAGCGGTCATCGACAACATTCCGCAGCGCGTGTTCTGGAAGGACCGCGAACTGCGCTATCTCGGCTGCAACAATGCGTTCGCGCGCGACGCGGGTCTCGCGTACAACGAGCAGGTCATCGGCAAGACGGATTTCGACTTGCCGTGGAGCGCGCTCGCGGATCTGGTGCGCGCGGACGACGAAGAGGTCATCGTCACGACCGTGCCGAAGATGCATCACGAGCGCGACATCGTGATGGGCGACCAGTTGCGCACCGTCGTTTCGAGCAAGCTGCCGTTGCTCGACGGCGAAGGGCAGACCATCGGCGTGCTCGGTTCGTATCACGACGTCACCGATCACAAGCGCGCCGAACTCGCGCTGCGTCTGCAAAGCCGCGCGCTGGACGCGAGCGTGAACGCGATTCTGATCACCGGCGTCGTCGATGGCGCGAACGTGATCGAGTATGCGAATCCGGCGTTCAAGCGCATCACGGGTTATGACCCGAGCGAGGTCATCGGCCAGGATTGCCGCTTCCTGCACGGCCCGGACGGAGATCAGGAAGGGCTCACGTCGATCCGCCGCGCCCTCGATGCGAACATGGAAGCGAGCGTCGTCGTGCGCAACTATCGCAAGGACGGCGCGCTCTTCTGGAACCAGCTCTTCGTCGCGCCGGTGCCGAACGCGCAGGGCATGACCACGCATCACATCGGCATCATCAACGACGTGACCGATCTGATGCGCTATCAGGAAGAGCTCGAATATCAGGCGAATTACGACACGCTCACGCGCCTGCCGAATCGCAATCTGCTGAAAGATCGCCTGCAGCACGCGATAGAAACGGCGCGGCGGCGCGATGCGAAGATCGCAGTCGTGTTCATGGATCTCGACGGCTTCAAGAACGTCAACGACAGTCTCGGCCACAGCGTCGGCGACCGTCTGCTTGCGGTGATCGCGGAGCGGCTCGCGCGCTCGGCGCGTACGAGCGATACGGTCGCGCGTCACGGCGGCGACGAGTTCGTCGTCGTGCTGCCGGACATCACCGACGAAGCCGGTCTCATCGTGTGGATGGAGCGCACGCGCGCGGCGATCTCCGAACCGGTGTGGATCGACGACACCGAGCTGTATGTCGGCTGCAGCATGGGCGCGAGTCTTTATCCGCAAGACGGCGACGACGCCGAAACCGTGATGAAGAAGGCCGACCTCGCGATGTATCGCGCGAAGGACATGGGCCGCAACAACTATCAGTTTTATCAGCCGGAGATGAACGCGAGCGTCGGCGCGCGCATGAATCTCGAACGGCGCTTGCGGCGCGCGCTGCGCGACGGCGAATTCCTGCTGCACTATCAGCCGCAGGTCGACATGTCGACGCGTCAGATCGTCGGCATCGAAGCGCTCGTGCGCTGGCACGACCCCGAGCAAGGGCTCGTGTCGCCGGCGTCGTTCATTCCGGTGGCGGAGGAGAGCGGGCTGATCGGACCGCTTTCCGAATGGGTGCTGCGCGAAGCGTGCCGGCAGAACAAGGCGTGGCAGGATGCGGGGCTGCCGCCGGCGCGCGTGTCGGTGAACTTGTCGGCGCGGCATTTCCAGCAGCGTGACATCGCCCGGCTCGTGACTTCGGTGCTCGAAGAGACGGGCCTTGCGCCGCGCTATCTCGAACTCGAACTCACCGAAAGCGCGATCATGCGCAACGCCGAGGAAGCGATCACGATGCTCTCGGAGCTATCGGCGCTCGGCATCGGTATTGCAATCGACGACTTCGGCACCGGCTATTCGAGCCTGTCGTATCTCAAGCGCTTTCCGGTGCATCGGCTGAAGATCGATCGCTCGTTCGTCGCGGATATCGGCTCGTCGGGCGACGATGAAACCATCACGTCGGCGATCATCGCGCTCGCGCATTCGCTCGAGATGCAGGTGATCGCGGAGGGCGTCGAAACGCACGCGCAGCACGATTTCCTGCGCGAGCGCGATTGCGACGAAATGCAGGGCTACCTTTTCTCGCGCCCGATGCCGCACGAGGCGATTCCGGGCCTTTTGCAGCAGGGCGTGCTGCCCCACTAATCGATTTTTATCAGTCCAGCGACGGCAGCACGCGCGGGCGGCGATCGCGGTCAGTCGCGACGTAGGTGAGCGTCGCTTCCGTCACCTTGACGACTTCTTCGGCGAGGCTCATGCGCTGCGCCCAGACTTCGACCGACACCGTGATGGACGTGTTGCCCGTCTTGACGATGTCGGCGTAAAAGCTCAGCAGATCGCCGACGAAAACCGGGTGCTTGAACAGGAACGAATTCACGGCGACGGTCGCGACGCGGCCGTTCGCGCGGCGGCTCGCCGGAATGGAGCCGGCGATATCGACCTGCGCCATGATCCATCCGCCGAACACGTCGCCGTGGACATTGGCGTCGGCGGGCTGCGGCACGACGCGCAGCGCGACGTGTTTCTCAGGAAGATTGGGATGGTCGGTCATGGGAGGCGTTCCGGTTTGCAAGGCGGCGCGAAGGCTGGCGCGCGTGAGCGGCCTCTTGAACCTTCTGCGACAATGCCTATTTATGAATGAGCCCGATTGCGCGCGACGTCGCGCCAGGGGCTTGCAGCAAATTGTACGGGAAAGCATCCAGACGAAGTTGCGCCCGTTTCGACGATAAAAACCTTCCCCACGCCGCGCCCGACTCCATTCGCGCGACGCGCTCGAACGATACGAACTCATGCGCCGCTTCCCGAACGCAGAGCCCGGGCCCGCGCAGCAAGGCCCGCGCAACGACTGGCAGACGATCCGCTCGCTGCTGCCTTATCTCACGACGTACAAATGGCGCGTCGCGTTCGCGCTGACGTGCCTCATCGGCGCGAAGGTCGCGAACCTCGGCGTGCCGATCGTGATGAAGCGCATCGTCGACGGCCTCGCTTCCGTGCAGCATCTCACCGCGCTCGGACGCGCGAACGATTCGCCGGGCATCGTGCTGATCGGCGGAATCGGGCTGCTCGTCGTCGCGTATGCGGCCGCGCGGCTTTCTACGTCGCTCTTCACCGAGTTGCGCGAACTGCTCTTCGCCAAGGTCACGGAAAGCGCCGTGCGGCAACTCGCGCTGCAAGTGTTCCGGCATCTGCATTCGCTGTCGCTGCGCTTTCATCTGGAGCGACAGACGGGCGGCATGTCGCGCGATATCGAACGCGGCACGCGCGGCATCCAGCAGCTCGTTTCGTATTCGCTCTACAGCATTCTGCCGACGCTCGTCGAGGTCGGGCTCGTGCTCGCGTTCTTCGTGACGAAGTACGAGGCGTATTACGCGATCGTCACGTTCATCGCGCTCGTCACGTATATCGTGTTCACGGTGAAGGTGACGGAGTGGCGCACGCACTTTCGCCGCACGATGAACGATCTCGATTCGAAAGCGAATTCGCGCGCGATCGATTCGCTGCTCAACTACGAGACCGTGAAATACTTCGGCAACGAAGAGTGGGAAACGCGCCGTTACGATGAAAATCTTCAGCGCTATCGCGCGGCCGCGATCAAGTCGCAGCGCTCGCTGTCGATGCTCAACTTCGGGCAGCAGACGATCATCGGCGTGGGGCTTGTTTTCATCCTCTGGCGCGCGACGCAGGGCGTGATGGCGGGGCGTCTGACGCTCGGCGATCTCGTGCTCATCAACACCTTCATGTTGCAGTTGTACATTCCGCTGAATTTTCTCGGCGTCGTGTATCGCGAACTGAAGCAGGCGCTGACCGACATGGATCGCATGTTCACGCTGCTCGGCGCGGGCCGCGAAGTGCCCGATGCGCCGAACGCGCCCGCGCTTGCCGTGCGCGGCGGCGAAGTGCGCTTCGAGAACGTGAGCTTCGCGTATGAGAAGGCGCGGCCGATCCTGCATGGCGTCGATTTCACGATTCCCGCGGGCACGACGACGGCGGTCGTCGGACACAGCGGCTCGGGCAAATCGACGCTCGGCCGGCTGCTCTTTCGCTTCTACGATCTCGATCGCGCGCAGGGCGGCAGCATTCGCATCGACGGGCAGGACATTCGCGACGTCACACAGGATTCGTTGCGCGCGGCGATCGGCATCGTGCCGCAGGACACCGTGCTCTTCAACGATTCGATCTATTACAACATCGCGTACGGGCGTCCTTCGGCGAGCCGCGACGAAGTGATCGCGGCGGCGCGCGCGGCGCATATCCACGATTTCATCGAGGCGTTGCCGGCGGGCTATGACACGGCCGTCGGCGAGCGTGGATTAAAGCTGTCGGGTGGCGAGAAGCAGCGCGTCGCGATCGCGCGCACGCTGCTCAAGAATCCGCCGATTTTGATCTTCGACGAAGCCACGTCCGCGCTCGATTCGAAGTCCGAGCGCGCGATTCAGCACGAACTCGACTCGATCGCGCGCGAGCGGACGACACTCATCATCGCGCATCGGCTATCGACGGTCGTGCATGCGCAGCAGATCATCGTGATGGATCACGGGCGCATCGTCGAGCGTGGCACGCATGCGGAGTTGCTGCGTGCGGGCGGGCTGTTCGCGCAGATGTGGGCGCTTCAGCAACAGCGCGCCGCCAGCTCCGGCGAAGGAGAGGCGGCGCTGGCGACACTGGGCGAATGACGCGCTGTCCTCACTCCATCGCGTGCGCGCCGCCGATGGCGACGCCATCGTGCGATTGCGAAGCCGTCGACGACCAGCGCAGCCACTGACCGCGCAGCGCGAAGAGCGCGCCGAACGCGCACGTTGCGAGCACGCCGAACGTGGCGAAGCCCATTTGATAGCTGCCCGTGCTTTCCTTCGCGATGCCCATGATGACCGGCAGATAGAACCCGCCGATACCGCCCGCTGCGCCGACGATTCCCGACAGCAATCCCGTCTTGCCCTTCCAGCGATGCGGGACGAGCTGGAACGTCGAGCCGTTGCCCAGGCCGAACGCGATATACAGGCAGATGAGAATCGCGAGACCGCCCGCGACCGGCGGCATCCAGATCGCGAACGCGAAGTCGCCGATGGCGATGGCCGCGAGCAGCACGAGCAGCGCACGCACGCCGGTCACGCGATCGGCGACATAACCGCCGAACGGACGCACGATCGCGCCGAGAAACGCGAGCAGCGACATGAAGAGGCCGGCTTCGAGCTTCGGCATCTGATAAAGCGAGGTAAGCAGCAGCGTCACATACGACGACATGCCGACGAAACCGCCGAACGTGATGCTGTAAATGAGCATGATGACCCACGTATCGCGCTCGCCGAGCACCGACCGATAATGCCGCGGCAGCACCGCGATCGCAATGAGCGCGCCGATCACCGGCAAGAGCAGCACGCCCGCCTTGCCGCCGCCGAACACGCCCGCGTTGACCGCGAGCACCAGCACGATCAGGCTCACGAGCGTCACCGCGAAGCTCGACAGCGCGCGCATCGTGCTGCCGGTTTTCACGCCGGCATCGGACGCCCATGCGAAGAGCGCGACGCCCGTAATCGCGAGCAGCGGCAGCGCGGCGGCGGTCGACATCTGCCAGCCGAAGGCATCGGCGAGATGCGGGAACAGGAAGCCGTCGAGCACCGCGCCGATGTTGCCTGCCGCGGCGAGTCCGAGCACGAGGCCCTGCACCTTCGGCGGATAGTTGCTGCCAGCCATCGGCAACGCGACGGCGAAGCTCGCGCCGCCCATGCCGAGGAACACGCCGAGCACAAGCAACACCGCATACGACGGCACGCCGGGCATGAGCGGCAGCACGATCGACGGAATCGACGAGAGCAGGACGCCCATCAGCGCGACGCGCCGTCCATCGGTCGATTGATAGAGGTTGCCGAGCGTCACGCGCAGAATGGCGGCGGCCAGCACCGGCACCGCGACGAGAAAGCCTTGCTGCGCGGCGGACATCGTCACGTCGCGTCCGATGAACGGCGCGAGCGGCCCAAACAGTACCCAGACGGTAAAGCCCGTATCGAAGTAGAGGAAGCAGGCGAGGAGCGAGCGCCAGTTGCCGCTCTTGAGCGATGCGATCAGATTGGACATTGCGGGTTCCGTATATGCGCGTGCTGCCGAATGAGCACGCGACGGCCCCGAAAATTGCAAGCATCATGCCAATGGAATGCATATTTACCGATGCGCCGGGTAGCGCAAGGGTCGGCGAGGGATCAGAGCACGCGTGAGGTTCCGCGTCCCGCAAACCGACAGCACCGCGTCCGTGCGTGACCGCATGCGAATGGTGCGCCGCGCCTTCGCACGGCTCATGCGCCGGCTAGAATGCGTTCTTTGCCAAGGAAGCGCCGCGCGCGCCCGAGAAACGCATGGAACTGAAATGGCTGGAAGACTTCGTGTCGCTCGCGGAGACGCGCAGCTTCAGTCGATCCGCCGAGCTTCGGCACATCACGCAGCCCGCGTTCTCGCGACGCATTCAGGCGCTCGAAGCGTGGCTCGGCACGGAACTCATCGACCGGTCGGTGTATCCGACGCGCCTCACGCAAGCCGGCAACGTGTTCTACGAGCAGGCGCTCGCGATGCTCTCGCAGTTCCACGAAGCGCGCACGCTATTGCGCGGACAAGGCGGCGTGCCGTCGGCGACCATCGAATTCGCCGTGCCGCACACGCTTTCGCTCACGTATTTTCCGCGCTGGCTCGAACACATCGAGGCGCGGCTCGGACGCATCCGCACGCGGCTGCGCGCGCTCAATGTGCACGATGCGGTGCTGTCGCTCGTCGAAGGCGGTGTCGATCTCGTGATGGGCTATCACCATCCGAGTCATCCGGTTGCGCTCGATCCCGCGCGCTACGACATGCTCACGCTCGGCGCCGAACCGATCAGCCCGTTTTCCGCCGTGACCAAAGGCGGACGCGCGCGCTTCACGCTGCCCGCGACGGCCGAATCGCCGGTGCCGTATCTGTCGTACACGCCTAATGCGTATCTCGGGCGCATGACGGAAGTCATCATCGCGACCGCGCCGACGCGCCTCTATCTCGACAAGGTCTATGAAACCGACATGGCCGAAGGTCTGAAAGCGATGGCGCTCGCCGGTCATGGCGTCGCGTTCCTGCCGCACAGCGCTGTCGAGGATGCAGTGGAAGAAGGGCGGCTCGTGCGCCTCGATCGCGGCACGCGCGGCACGCCCGCCGGCCAGTTCACGCTGACGATGGAAATCCGCCTTTATCGCGACAAGCTCGCAGCGCAGGGCGAAGAGCCGCGACAGGCATTGATGCGCGCGCTATGGGACGCGGTCGGTGAGGAATTGCTGAAGGCGCAGCCGGAGAAGCCCGCGGCATAAGGCTCGGCGACGTTATGCAAGTTTTGCATGACGGGATAAGGAAACGGCATTGGATTTGGAAACGACGTTTTTCGACAATGAGCGAATTCCTTCACCGCTGGAGCATCAATGTCTGCCTCGAAGCAACCTGTGCAAGCGCCGGACGCAAAACACGCTATCCCGTCGTATCTCCATGCCGATGATCTCGGTCCCTGGGGAAACTATCTGCAACAGGTCGATCGCGTTGCCCCGTATCTCGGTTCTCTCTCCCGCTGGCTCGAAACCCTCAAGCGCCCGAAGCGCATTCTCGTCGTCGATTGCCCGATCGAGCTGGATAACGGCACCGTCGCGCATTTCGAGGGTTATCGCGTGCAGCACAACACGTCGCGCGGTCCCGGCAAGGGTGGCGTGCGTTACCACCAGGACGTGACGCTCTCCGAAGTGATGGCGCTGTCCGCGTGGATGTCGGTGAAGAACGCGGCGGTAAACGTGCCGTACGGCGGCGCGAAGGGCGGCATTCGTGTCGATCCGCGCACGCTGTCGCGTGGCGAACTGGAACGCGTGACGCGTCGCTATACGAGCGAGATCGGCATCATCATCGGGCCGAACACGGACATTCCCGCGCCGGACGTGAACACGAACGAGCAGATCATGGCGTGGATGATGGACACCTACTCCATGAACCAGGGCCAGACGGCAACCGGCGTCGTGACCGGCAAGCCGATTTCGCTCGGCGGCTCGCTCGGCCGCAAGGAAGCGACGGGGCGCGGCGTGTTCGTCGTCGGCACGGAAGCGGCGCGGCGCATCGGCATGGAGATCGAAGGCGCGCGCATCGCGGTGCAGGGCTTCGGCAACGTCGGCGGCATCGCGGCCAAGCTGTTCCAGGAAGCGGGCGCGAAGGTCATCGCCGTGCAGGATCACACGGGAACGATTCATAACTCGAAGGGCATCGATACCGTCGCGCTGCTCGATCACGTCGCGAAGAACGGCGGCGTGGGCGGCTTCGCGGGCGCGGATCCGGTACAGGCGGAAGAATTCTGGATGATCGAAAGCGACATCCTCATTCCGGCCGCGCTGGAAAACCAGATCACCGAGAAGAACGCGTCGAAGATCCGCACGAAGATCGTCGTCGAAGGCGCGAACGGCCCGACCACGACCGCGGCCGACGACATCCTCAACGACAAGGGTATCCTCGTGATCCCGGACGTGATCGCGAATGCGGGCGGCGTGACCGTGTCGTACTTCGAATGGGTGCAGGACTTCTCGAGCTTCTTCTGGACCGAGGACGAGATCAATCAGCGTCTCGAGCGCGTGATGCGCGAAGCGTTCGCGGGCGTGTGGCAGGTCGCGAGCGAGCACAAGGTATCGGTGCGCACGGCGGCGTTCATCGTCGCGTGTACGCGCATTCTGCAGGCGCGCGAGATGCGCGGGCTGTATCCCTGATTCGGTGTCAGGCGGTCGTGCCCTTTAATTGATTGCGGGCGGCATTTCATTCGGAATGCCGCCCGCATTTGCATGAAAGCGACAAGTCGGCCGACTCGCTGCATTCGGTCAAGCATGGTCACAAAAACGCCAGTAATATGCGCGGTCGCACCGGGTTGCACCCTTACGGCGACAGCGTCTCAGAAATAAGACGGTCGTGGGTTAACAATCATTCTTTCAGAATAATTACCCTGCTAAACTTGCCCCGGTTTTTCGCCACAGGAGATCGAACACATGAAGGTTAAAAAGGCTGCGCTGCTCGTCGCCGCGCTCGGGTTTCTCGCCACCGGCGCATACGCTCAAGACGCCGGCACGCTGAAGAAAATCAAGGACACGGGCGTGATCTCGCTGGGGCATCGCGAATCGTCCATTCCGTTTTCCTACTATGACGACAAGCAGCAAGTCGTCGGCTACTCGCATGAGTTCGCGCTGAAGGTCGTGGACGCGGTCAAGCAGAAGCTCGGCATGTCCGACCTGAAGGTGAAGCTCACGCCGATCACTTCGCAGAACCGCATTCCGCTCGTGCAGAACGGTACCGTCGATATCGAGTGCGGCTCGACGACGAACAACGCCGAGCGTCAGCAGCAAGTTTCCTTCTCGAACACGATCTTCGTGATCGGCACGCGCCTCATGACCAAGAAGGATTCGGGCGTGAAGGACTGGGCCGACCTGAAGGGCAAGACCGTCGTGACGACCGCCGGCACCACGTCCGAGCGCCTGCTTCGCAAGATGAATCAGGACAAGAACATGGGCATGAACATCATCAGCGCGAAGGATCACGGCGAGTCGTTCCTGACGCTGTCGACCGGCCGCGCCGTCGCGTTCATGATGGACGATGCGCTGCTCGCGGGCGAGCGCGCGAAGTCGAACAACCCGAACGATTTCGTGATCGTCGGTGCGCCGCAATCGCATGAAGCGTACGGCTGCATGATCCGCAAGAACGATCCGGAGTTCAAGAAGGTCGTCGACGACGCGATCGCCAAGGTCGAAACCTCGGGCGAAGCGGACAAGATCTACAAGAAGTGGTTCGAAAGCCCGATTCCGCCGAAGGGTCTCAACCTCAACTTCCCCGAAAGTGAAGACATGAAGGCTCTCTACAAGAGCCCGAATGACAAGGCAATCGACTAACCGGTTCGGTAATCGAACAGACGAAACGGAAGGAGCTTGCTTCTTCCGTTTCTTTTTGGAGTGAGTCCATGTCTTATCACTGGAACTGGGGCATCCTGCTGAGTCCGGTTTCGACCGGCGAGCCCACCACCTATCTCGGCTGGCTGATTTCCGGCTTCTGGGTGACGATCACCGTGTCGCTCGCGGCCTGGGTGATCGCGCTCGTGGTCGGCTCGTTGTTCGGCATCTTGCGCACGGTCCCGAATCGCACGCTGGCGGGCATCGGCACCGTCTACGTCGCGATCTTCCGCAACATTCCGCTGATCGTGCAGTTCTTCGTCTGGTATCTCGTGATACCGGAATTGCTGCCGCCTTCCATCGGCAACTGGTTCAAGCAACTGCCGCCCACCGCGCAGTTCTTTTCGTCGTCGATCATCTGTCTCGGGCTTTTCACTGGCGCACGCGTGTGCGAGCAGGTGCGCTCGGGCATCAACGCGCTGCCGCGCGGACAGCGCAACGCGGGTCTCGCGATGGGCTTCACGCAATGGCAGACGTATCGCTACGTGCTGATGCCGGTCGCGTACCGCATCATCGTGCCGCCGCTCACGTCCGAGTTCCTCAACGTGTTCAAGAACTCGGCGGTCGCGTCGACCATCGGTCTGCTGGATCTGTCCGCTCAGGCGCGCCAGCTCGTCGATTACACGGCGCAGACGTATGAATCGTTCATCGCGGTGACGATCGCCTACATGCTCATCAACCTCGTCGTGATGCAACTGATGCGCTGGGTCGAGGCGAAGACGCGGTTGCCTGGCTACATCGGAGGCAAATAAATGCATCAGTTCAACTGGAGCGGTGTGCTCGCGTCGTGGCCCACGCTGATGACGGGCGCGAAGATCACGCTGCAGATCACCGTGCTCGCCATCGTGGTCGGCATCATCTGGGGCACGATTCTCGCGCTGTTCCGCCTTTCGGGCGTGAAGCCGCTGCAATGGTTCGCGAGCGCGTACGTGACGCTGTTCCGCTCGATTCCGCTCGTGATGGTGCTGCTGTGGTTCTTCCTGATCGTGCCGCAGCTGTTGCAAAACGTGCTCGGACTGTCGGCCGACATCGACATCCGTCTTGCCTCGGCGATGGTCGCGTTCTCGCTCTTCGAAGCCGCGTACTATTCGGAAATCATCCGCGCCGGCATTCAAGCGGTGCCGCGCGGTCAGGTGAACGCGGCGTTCGCGCTCGGCATGACCTACGGCCAGGCGATGAAGCTCGTCGTGCTGCCGCAGGCCTTCCGCGCGATGGTGCCGCTCTTGCTCACGCAGGCGATCGTCCTGTTTCAGGATACGTCGCTCGTCTACGTCATCAGTCTCGCGGACTTCTTCCGCACGGCGACGAACATCGGGGATCGAGACGGCACGTCCGTCGAAATGGTTCTGTTCGCGGGCGCGTGCTATTTCGTGATTTGCGTGGTGGCGTCGGCGCTCGTCAAAAGTCTTCAGAAAAAGGTCGCAAGATGATCTCTATCAAGAATGTTTCCAAGTGGTACGGGCAGTTCCAGGTGCTCACCGACTGCACGACCGAAGTGAAGAAGGGCGAGGTCGTCGTGGTGTGCGGCCCGTCGGGTTCGGGCAAGTCGACGCTCATCAAGACCGTGAACGGCCTGGAGCCGTTCCAGAAGGGCGAAATCACGATCAACGGCCAGTCGCTGACGGACAAGAAGACGAATCTGTCGAAGCTGCGTTCGAAGGTCGGCATGGTGTTCCAGCACTTCGAGCTGTTTCCGCATCTGACGATCACGCAGAACCTGACGCTCGCGCAGATCAAGGTGCTCGGCCGTTCGAGCGACGAAGCCACGCAGAAGGGCATGAAGCTGCTGGATCGCGTCGGCCTGCGCGCGCATGCGGACAAGTTTCCGGGCCAGTTGTCCGGCGGTCAGCAGCAGCGCGTGGCGATTGCGCGCGCGCTGTCGATGGACCCGATCGCGATGCTCTTCGACGAGCCGACGTCCGCGCTCGATCCGGAGATGATCAACGAAGTGCTCGACGTGATGGTCGAACTCGCGCAGGAAGGCATGACCATGATGTGCGTGACGCACGAAATGGGCTTTGCGAAGAAGGTGGCGAATCGCGTGATCTTCATGGATCGCGGGCTCATCGTCGAGGACGACCAGAAGGAAGCGTTCTTCGCGAATCCGAAGTCGGATCGTGCGAAGGATTTCCTCGCGAAGATCCTGCACTGAGTCTCGGCTCGGCAAAGCAAAACGGCGCTTCCGAAAAGAAGCGCCGTTTTTTATTCGATCCCGAGTTCCGATTCCATCGCCGCTGTCGTCCGTATCTCGTCGATCTTCAGCGCGGATCCGATGCACGCCTTCGCGAGCGGCTCGGCCGCTTTCCTCGCCACTTCCTCCGGCACCGGAATATTCGTCGCGCGGGCGAGATCGCCGCACTGGAACATCGCGAGATCGCCGGGGGCGAAGCGCGTCCAGATTTCGTTGTCGGTGAGCGGCGACGTCGCGATCACGGCGACGCGGTCTTCCGGCGTCGTGTACTTGGCGAAATCGATCGACATGTCGGCATCGATCAGATGCGCGGTCGAGAACGGCCAGCTACGCACCAGGTAGTACAAATGCGTCGAGCAGTGCGAGAAGAGCGCCTGCCCGTTCGACATCAGAAAGTTGAAGACGCCGTATTGCGTGATGTCGCGGGTGAGTTCGGCGAGCGCGTCGAACAGTTCGTCGAGCGGCGGCTGCGAGCACGGAAACGCGCGCCGCAAGCCTTGCAGGAGCGCGCAGAAGGCAAGCTCGCTGTCCGTCGTGCCGACCGGCTGATATACGCCGGTGAGTTCGGGTGCGTGGCCTTTGAGGTCGCCGTTGTGCGCGAAGATCCAGTGCCGGCCCCACAGTTCGCGCATGAACGGATGGCAGTTCTCGAGCAGGATATGCCCCTGCGTCGCCTTGCGGATATGCGCGATCGTGTTCTTCGACTTGATCGGATAGCGCTTCACCATGTCCGCGAGCGGCGAACTGGCGGACGACTGATGATCGATGAAAAGCCGGCACGCCTTGTCCTCGAAAAACGCGATGCCCCAGCCGTCGGCATGATGATCGGTGACGCCGCCGCGCGCCGCGAAACCGGTGAACGAGAACGTCACGTCGGTCGGTTCGGCGCAGTTCATTCCGAGAAGTTGGCACATGATGCTGAGGCGGTCGGCTTTTGGCCTGTTGTTACAATACGTCCGACAAGCATATCACCGAGACCGAATCGAAAAAAACGCGCAAACGCTCGTCGATGCGCGCGTTGTGGAAATTCCACGGCGATTTTTTCCGGTCCTTGCGTGGACTTGCGCCATTCCAACGTTCCCCGTCATCTCGCCATGTCCGCTACTTCATCCTCGCCCAATTCGCTCACGATCGCGCGTCCCGACGACTGGCATCTGCACGTGCGCGACGGCGCGACGCTCGCGGCCGTCCTGCCGCACACGGCGCGCCAGTTCGGCCGCGCAATCATCATGCCGAATCTGAAGCCGCCCGTGACGACGACGGAAATGGCCGCGGCCTATCGCGAGCGCATTCTGGCGGCGCTTCCGAAGGGCGCGCGCTTCGAGCCGTTGATGACGCTCTATCTCACCGACAACACGCCGCCCGACGAAATCCGCCGCGCGAAGGAAAGCGGCTTCGTGCATGGCGTGAAGCTGTATCCGGCGGGCGCGACGACCAATTCCGACGCAGGCGTGACGGATCTGCTCGGCAAATGTGCGAAAACGCTCGAAGCGATGCAGGAAGTCGGCATGCCCTTGCTGACTCACGGCGAAGTGACCGATAGCGACATCGACGTGTTCGATCGCGAGAAAGTGTTCATCGACCGCGTGATGACGCCGCTGCGCCGCGATTTTCCCGCGCTGAAAGTCGTGTTCGAGCACATCACGACGAAGGACGCCGCCGATTACGTGCGCGACGCGGACGGCGAGATCGGCGCGACGATCACCGCGCATCACCTGCTGTACAACCGCAACATCATGCTGGTCGGCGGCATGCGTCCGCATTACTACTGCCTGCCGGTGCTGAAGCGCGAGACGCATCGCGTGGCGCTCGTCGAAGCGGCGACGTCGGGCAATCCGCGCTTTTTCCTCGGCACGGACAGCGCGCCGCATCCGAAGGGCTTGAAGGAGCACGCGTGCGGTTGCGCGGGTTGCTACACGGCGCTGCACGCGCTCGAACTCTATGCGGAAACCTTCGACAAAGCCGGCGCGCTCGACAAGCTCGAAGGCTTCGCGAGCTTCCACGGCGCGGACTTCTACGGTCTGCCGCGCAGCAAGGAATCGGTGACGATCGAGCGCGGTTCGTGGACGTTGCCCGCCGAATTCACCGCCGGCGATTCGACCGTCGTGCCGCTGCGTGGCGGCGAATCGATCGGCTGGCGTTTCGTGGACGCGCAGTAAGCACGCCGACGTGAGCGCGGGTTTCGCCGATATCGACTGGGCGCGGCCTTGGCTCGCGTCCATCGAAGCGCGCGGCAGGCGCTGGCAGACGGCGGCGCTCGCGGGTTACGACAACTATCTCGCGACATTGAACGACGACGCCACGGCCGCCGCGCAGGTCACGGGCCGCGGCAAGCCGCTTGCATTCATCGCGCAGGAAGCGCTGCCTTCGGGTGCGTCGTACGAAGGTCACATCGCGCAGACCGGCTGCGTGCCGACGCGCCACAATCTCCACGATTTCTTCAACGCCTCGATGTGGTTCGCGTATCCGCGCATCAAGGCGGCGCTCAACGCGCGGCAGGCCGAGCAGATCGATACGCTCGGCATCGGACCGACGCGCGGCGGCGTGCGCGACGCGCTCACGCTCTTCGATGAAAACGCGGCGTTCTTCGCCTGCGCCGATGCATCGCTTGGACGCGCGCTGCGCGGTTTCGGCTGGCGCACGCTCTTCGTCGGCGAGCGCGCGGCGTGGGGCACGCGCTGCGAGGCGCGCATTTTCGGGCACGCGTTGCTGGAAAAGCTCGTCGCGCCGTACAAGGCGTGTACGGGGCACGCGTGGATCGTCGATGTTCCCGCCGACTATTTTTCGCTCGACGATGCCGCGCGCCGCGCGTTCATCGACGGATGCGTGTCCGAACGGCTGAACGCCGCGCCGATCGACAGCCGCGCGTTCGCGCCGCTGCCGGTGCTGGGCGTGCCGGGCTGGTGGGACGCGAATGCATCGCCCGATTTCTACGACGACGTTTCCGTCTTTCGACCGGGCCGCCGATCGCGCGGATGCTAAAATGACGAGTTGCAAAGCGGGCCAGGCAATCGCGGCCTCCGAGGTGAAAGCCGAAGAGGGCGAGGAAAGTCCGGACTCCACAGGGCAGGGTGATGGCTAACGGCCATCCGTGGCGACACGCGGAACAGGGCAACAGAAAGCAAACCGCCGATGGCTCCGGGCGCAAGTCCGGAGATCAGGTAAGGGTGAAACGGTGCGGTAAGAGCGCACCGCGGACGTCGCGAGACGTTCCGGCACGGTAACCTCCACCCGGAGCAATTCCAAATAGGCAGGCGCGCATCTTCGCGATGCAGGACGGGGCCCCCGTTCGTCTGCGGGTAGGAAGCTTGAGCGCGTCAGTAATGACGCGTCTAGAGGAATGATTGCCACGCGCGTCGCTTTCGGGCGGCGCGTGCACAGAATCCGGCTTATCGGCCCGCTTTGTCGTCATTCAAAAGAGAAGAGCCGGCGTCTCGCGACGTCGGCTCTTTTCGTTTTTGCTTCCGATGAAACTTACGCTTCGACGATCTCGAACGAATGCGTCAGCTCCGCCGATTTCGCCAGCATGATCGACGCGGAGCAATATTTGTCGTGCGACAGGTTGATCGCGCGCTCGACGGTCGCCGGGTTCAGGTTCTTGCCCGTCACGGTGAAGTGAAAGTGGATCTTCGTGAAGACTTTCGGGTCTTCGCTCGCGCGGTCGGCCTTCAGCGTGACCGAGCAGCCCTGGATTTCCTGACGGCTCTTTTTCAGGATCATCACGACGTCGTAGGCGGTGCATCCGCCGGTGCCGAGCAGCACCATTTCCATCGGGCGCGGCGCGAGATTGCGGCCGCCGCCTTCCGGTGCGCCGTCCATGTTTACGAGATGGCCGCTTCCCGTTTCGGCGGCGAAGGCCATGCCGTCTTGTCCCATCCAGCTAACTTTGCATTCCATGCTCAGGCTCCAGCTGTTCAGCGCGTCGTTACAGAGGCTACATTGTAGCGGTTCGGAATTTTTCCACCGGTCGCTGCTTACGAGCATCTACCGGTTGACGAAGCGTAAATCGGCGCGGCGATTCTGATGCTGGCCGTGAGCGCGCCAGTCGAGGACGGGCTCTAAAGGCTCATCGCGACGGCGTCCAAGCAGTCGCGGCCCGTAAACATCTGAAAATAAAGGGCTTCGGGGGACCTGTCCACTGTGCTCAGATTCCATATTATGAAATCGTCTTCCACAATGCAAATCTTCTTGCTTTGCAGCATGACCGTGCCTATACTCGTTCCTGTCTCCTCCACCTCCTCCTTTGGTGGATTAAGCCCGAGCCAAGCTGCTCGGGCTTTTTTTCGTCCTCGCGCCTGTCGAAGCATTCTTTTGACGCGGCGACCAAATTCCCTTTATAATTCAAAGTTCTCTTCGCCACACGCCCGCGGAGAGAGGCTTGTGAGAGCCTGCACGCGCCCGGTTTCGACCTGAGCGCACTCATATAAGCAGGGCCGAACAAGACACAGTTCAAGGGCAGATCAATTTTTTGGATCGATCATGAAGACGTTTTCCGCAAAAGCCGAAGAGGTGACGCGCGAATGGTACGTGATTGACGCGACGGATAAGGTTCTCGGCCGTGTCGCCAGCGAAGTGGCACGCCGTCTTCGCGGCAAGCACAAGCCTGAATTCACTCCGCACGTCGACACCGGTGATTTCATCATCGTCGTCAATGCCGGCAAGTTGAAGGTCACCGGCAACAAGACCACGGACAAGAAGTACTATCGTCACTCGGGCTACCCGGGCGGCATCTACGAAACGACGTTCGGCAAGATGCAAGAGCGTTTCCCGGGCCGCGCGCTCGAGAAGGCTGTCAAGGGCATGCTTCCGAAGGGTCCGCTCGGCTACGCGATGATCAAGAAGCTGAAGGTCTACGCCGAAGCAACGCATCCGCATACGGCTCAACAGCCTAAAGCGCTCGAGATCTAAGGGGAGCCCACATGATCGGTAACTGGAACTACGGTACGGGCCGCCGCAAGAGCGCCGTCGCTCGTGTCTTCATCAAGTCGGGCAAGGGCGAAATCATCGTCAATGGCAAGCCCATCGCCGACTACTTCTCGCGTGAAACGTCGCTGATGATCGTGCGCCAGCCGCTCGAACTCACGAACCACGCCACCACGTTCGACATCAAGGTCAACGTCAACGGTGGCGGCGAGACGGGTCAAGCCGGTGCGGTTCGCCACGGCATCACCCGCGCGCTGATGGACTACGACGCTACGCTCAAGTCGCAACTGTCGAACGCAGGCTTCGTCACGCGTGACGCGCGTGAAGTGGAACGTAAGAAGGTCGGTTTCCACAAGGCACGCCGCCGCAAGCAGTTCTCGAAGCGTTAAGCGCTTCTTGCCGGACGGGTTCCGGCGAAGCTGCAAAAGCCGCCCGCACGCCCTGTGCAGGCGGCTTTTTTCGTTTTGGCGCGTTTGGGCTGGACCATGTCGAATTTTCATATAGCCCATTGATTCCATGGACATTCGGCACGATATTGAGATCAGCCCTACAATAGCGGCTAGAAGCTTAATTGGAGAATTCGAATGAGCGCTGTCAGCGACACCCCCACGACCGAAATGCCGATGCCGTTCGTCTTCACCGACGCGGCCGCGGAAAAGGTCAAGTCATTGATCGATGAAGAAGGCAATCCGGATCTGAAGCTGCGCGTGTTCGTGCAAGGCGGCGGCTGCTCGGGTTTCCAGTACGGTTTCACGTTCGACGAAGAAGTGAACGAAGACGACACCGTCATGGACAAGGCTGGCGTGCAGTTGCTCGTCGATTCGATGAGCTATCAGTATCTCGTCGGTGCGGAGATCGACTATAAGGACGACATCAACGGCGCCCAGTTCGTCATCAAGAATCCGAACGCCACGACGACTTGCGGTTGCGGTTCGTCGTTCTCGGTCTAAGCGTGCATTTCTGACGCTGAAGAAAACGGAGCCTCAGCGGCTCCGTTTTTTGTTAACGCGGATAAATCGCGCCGAGCACGCGCTCGCCCGCCGCGCCGGTCACCGCGGGCAGATTGCCCGGCTCGCGCGCGACACAGCGCATCGCGAGCCACGCGAAAGCAAGCGCTTCCACTTGTTGCGGCGGCACGCCGAGCGCCTCGGTCGTCATCACGGGAACGCCTGCGATTTTGCTGTCTTCGAGCGCCTGCTGGAGCATCTTCATCAACACAGGATTGCGTGCGCCGCCGCCGCACACGTACACGGCGCGCGTGTCCGGCGCGTGTCGCGCGATCTCGCGCGCGACGGTCGTCGCGGTGAGGGCCGTGAGCGTCGCCTGGACATCGGCGGGAGCGAGGTTCGCGAAGGCTGCGAGCTTCGCGTCCATCCACGCCGGATTGAACAGATCGCGCCCTGTGCTCTTCGGCGGCGCGAGGTCGAAAAACGGTTCGTCGAGCAGCGCGTCGAGAAGCGATTGATCGATTCGGCCTTTGGCTGCGAACTGCCCGCCGTCGTCATAGGCGCGCTGTGTGTGGCGCAAAGCCCATTCGTCGATCAGCGCGTTGGCCGGGCCGCAATCGAAGCCGCGCACGTCTCCGTTCGCCGCGAGAATCGTGATGTTGCTGATGCCGCCGAGGTTGCACACGACGCGCGTCTCGTTCTTTTCGCCGAACACGGTCGTGTGGAACGCCGGCACGAGCGGCGCGCCCTGGCCGCCCGCGGCGACATCGCGGCTGCGGAAATCGGCGACCACGTCGATGCTGGTCATCTCCGCGAGCAACGCCGGATTGTTGATCTGCCGTGTGTAGCCTTTGTCAGGCCGATGCCGCACCGTCTGGCCGTGCACGCCGATCGCGCGCACCTTCGTCGCCGAGCATCCGCTCATGCTCTGCAGTTCGTGGCAGCAGACGGCATAGCGTGTCGCGAGCGCATTCGCGGCGAGCGCTTCGCGTTCGAGTTCGTTGTCGCCGGGCGACTGCAATTCGAACAGCGCATCGCGCAAGCCTTTGGAAAAGGAGACATGCGCCTCGCCGAGCACGACGGGCGGCTTGCCCGTCGCGAACTGGACCGCGACACCATCGACGCCGTCCATGCTGGTTCCGGACATCAAACCGAAGTACACGCCGTCCGCCTTGCCGGTTTCGATTGCTTCGGTTTTCTTTCCCACGCTGATCTCCTCGTCGATGCCGATGTTGCCAATCAGCGGCGATTATCCGCGTTACGGGGCGAATCGTTAAGACGCGATTCCACACTCCTGAGCGCCGAATGCCGCGCAAAACCGCGCGATCAGACACGAAAGGGCGCGAATGCCCGCGTCATCGCGTAAAATCGTGAGCCTGAACAAGCAATTGCGCGCGATTTCGTCATTTTCCGCGCCCCACTTCTCGACGCGGCATCTGCGCAGGCCACGCCACCGCATCGCCGGTCATCGAACCCTTTTGACTTCACAAGCCGCAAGCATGACCACTGATTCCAACGCGCCCAGCTTCCCGATCACCGAAGATGTCAAAAGCGCGCTCGCCATCGCCAAGCGCGGCTGCGACGAACTGCTGATCGAAGACGAATTCGCGCAGAAGCTCGCGCGAAGCGCCGCGACGGGCAAGCCGCTGCGTATCAAGCTCGGCCTCGATCCGACCGCGCCCGACATTCACATCGGCCATACGGTCGTGCTGAACAAGATGCGCCAGTTGCAGGATCTCGGCCACCAGGTCATTTTTCTGATCGGCGATTTCACGTCGCTGATCGGCGATCCGTCTGGCCGCAACGCGACGCGCCCGCCGCTCACGCGCGAGCAGATCGAGATGAACGCGAAGACGTACTTCGAGCAGGCGGCGCTCGTGCTGGATCGCGAAAAGACCGAAATCCGCTACAACAGCGAATGGTCGATGCCGCTCGGCGCCGACGGCATGATCAAGCTCGCATCGCGCTACACGGTCGCGCGCATTCTTGAGCGCGAGGACTTCACGAAGCGCTTCCAGGGCGGCGTGCCCATTTCGATCCACGAATTCCTCTATCCGCTGATGCAGGGCTACGATTCCGTCGCGCTCAACGCGGATCTCGAACTCGGCGGCACGGACCAGAAGTTCAATCTGCTCGTCGGCCGCGAGTTGCAGAAGCAGTACGGCCAGGAACAGCAGTGCATTCTGACGATGCCGCTGCTCGAAGGTCTCGACGGCGTCGAAAAGATGTCGAAGTCGAAGAACAACTACGTCGGCATCAGCGAGAAGCCGACCGAGATGTTCGGCAAGCTGATGAGCATTTCGGACGTGCTCATGTGGCGTTACTTCGAACTGCTGTCGTTCCGCCCGATGAGCGAAATCGAAGGCTACAAGCGCGAAGCCTCAGGCGGCCGCAATCCGCGCGACTTCAAGGTGATGCTGGCGCAGGAAATCGTCGCGCGCTTTCACTCGCCGGCGGATGCCGAGCGTGCGCTCGAAGACTTCAATCATCGCGCAAAGGGCGGCGTGCCCGACGACATTCCGACGGTCACGCTCGCAGGCGCGCCGGTCGCGATCGGCCAGCTGCTCAAGCAGGCGGGACTCGTGCCGTCGACGAGCGAAGCGCTGCGCAACATCGAGCAGGGCGGCGTGAAGATCGACGGCGCGACGGTCTCCGACAAGGGGCTGAAGGTCGAAGCGGGCGAGTTCGTCGTGCAGGTGGGCAAGCGCCGCTTCGCGCGCGTCACGCTGACGGCGTAAGCCGATGATCGCGCTCATTCAGCGTGTGAAGCGCGCCGATGTGCGCGTGGGCGAGCGCGTGACCGGCGCGATCGACGCGGGCCTGCTCGCGCTGGTCTGCGCCGAGCGCGGCGACAACGAAGCCGCCGCCGACAAGCTGCTCGCGAAGATGCTCGGCTACCGCGTGTTCAGCGATGCAGCGGGCAAGATGAATCTCTCGGTGCAAGGCGTTGCCGGCGGCTTGCTGCTCGTCTCGCAGTTCACGCTTGCCGCCGACACGAACAGCGGCTTGCGCCCGAGCTTCACGCCCGCCGCGCCGCCCGACGAAGGCAAGCGGCTCTTCGATTATTTCGTGACGCAAGCGCGCGCGAAGCATCCCGTCGTCGAAACGGGCGAGTTCGGCGCGGAAATGCAGGTGTCGCTCGTGAACGACGGGCCAGTCACTTTCTGGCTTCAGGTACGACCATGACGACTCAGGTTCTCTTTATTCGACACGGCGAAACCGACTGGAACCGCATCAAGCGCATTCAAGGGCATATTGACATCCCGTTGTCCGAACATGGCTTTCTGCAGGCGGAACAGCTCGGCCGGCGTCTGGCGCACGACGGGCGCATCGACGCGGTCTATTCGAGCGATCTGCAACGCGCGCAGCAGACGGCGCGTCCGTTCGCGGATGCGCTCGGGCTCGACGTGCGGTTATCGGAGAACTTGCGCGAGCGTTTCTATGGCGCGTTCCAAGGCCACGACAGCGACGAGATCAACGACAAGTTTCCCGCCGAATATATCGAATGGCAGACGCGCGACCCCGGCTTCTCGCCACCCGGCGACGGTGAATCGCAGCGCGTGTTTTATCACCGCATCGTGCATGCGATGGAACCGATCGTCGCGGCGCACGCGGGCGGGCGCATCGCGGTCGTCGCGCATGGCGGCGTGCTCGATTGTGTGTACAGGTTCGCGATGAACCTGCCGTTGCAGGAGCCGCGCAACTGGCCGCTGCTCAATTGCAGCGTGAACGTGGTGGACTATGCCGATGGCGGCGCGAAGGTCGCGTCGTGGGGCGATATCGCGCATCTGTCGACGGACACGGACGACGACAATCTGCGCAAGCGGGCCTAGCCGTTGTTCGTATCCCAAAGATCCCGAATCGGCCCCGCATCCGGCGCAGCAAGACCGAAGTGCCGATACGTGAGCATCGTCGCGACCCGTCCGCGTGGCGTGCGCTGCAAAAAGCCCTGCTGAATCAGATACGGCTCCAGCACGTCCTCGATCGTGTCGCGCTCCTCGCCGATAGCCGCAGCGAGGTTATCCACGCCGACCGGCCCGCCATCGAACTTGTGCAGGATGGCTTCGAGCAGCTTGCGGTCCATCAGATCGAAGCCGACGGGATCGACGTCGAGCATTTTCAGCGCTTTGTCGGCGACGTCGGCGGTGATCATGCCGTTCGCCTTTACTTCGGCGTAATCGCGCACGCGGCGCAGCAGCCGGTTCGCGATACGCGGCGTGCCGCGCGAGCGCTTTGCGATTTCCAGCGCGCCTTCCGGCACGATCTCCGCCTTCAACAACGACGCCGATCGCGACACGATGCGCGCCAGTTCGCTCGCGTTATAGAACTCCAGCCGCGACACGATGCCGAAGCGGTCGCGCAGCGGGTTCGTCAGCATGCCCGCGCGCGTGGTCGCGCCGACTAGCGTGAACGGCTGCAGATCCAGTTTCACGCTGCGCGCGGCCGGCCCTTCGCCGATCATGATGTCGATCTGATAATCCTCGAGCGCCGGATACAGGATTTCCTCGACGACCGGCGAAAGCCGATGAATTTCGTCGATGAACAGCACGTCGTTCGCTTCGAGATTCGTGAGCAGCGCGGCGAGATCGCCCGCGCGCTCGAGCACCGGTCCCGACGTCTGCCGCAGATTCACGCCCATTTCCCGCGCGATGATGTGCGCGAGCGTCGTCTTGCCGAGACCCGGCGGCCCGAACAGCAGCACGTGATCGAGCGCTTCGGAACGGCGCTTCGCCGCCTCGATGAAGATTTCGAGCTGGCCGCGCGCCTTTTCCTGCCCGATGTATTCATCGAGCTTGTGCGGACGCAGTGCGCGCTCGAACGCTTCCTCGTTCGGCGAGACGGGCGAGGCCGAGATGACGCGTTCGGCGGCGAGTTTGTCGGTTTCGATCATTTTTCGATTGTACAGCGAGCTTTTGCGCGACGAAGCTGGCCGAATGGCCTAGGCAATCAGCCCTTCGAAAGCGCCTTCAACGCCAGCTTGATGCCCTCGGACACGCCCGTTCCGGCCGGCACGTTCTTGACCGCGGCGAGCGCTTCCTTCTCCGAATAGCCGAGCGCGAGCAGTGCGTTGAGAATGTCGGACGCGTGATCGGACTGCGAAACCGTGCCCGCGATCGCGCCGAGATCCGCGCCGAGCTTGCCTTTCAGTTCGAGCAGCAGGCGCTCCGCCGTCTTCTTGCCGATGCCCGGCACGCGCGTGAGGCGCGCGGCGTCCTGCGTCGTCACGGTTTGCGAGAGTTCGTGCACGCTCATGCCCGAAAGCACCGCGAGCGCCATGCGCGCGCCGATCCCGCTGATCTTCAGCAACTCGCGGAACGTCGAACGCTCCTGCGCGGTGAGAAAACCGTACAGCAGATGCGCGTCCTCGCGCACGATCAACTGCGTGAGCAGCACGACCTTCTCGCCGGCATTCGGCAGGTTGTAGAACGTGCTCATCGGCACGTCGATTTCGTAGCCGACGCCGTTGCAATCGACGAGCAAATGCGGCGGATTTTTTTCCAGCAGAACGCCGGCGATGCGACCGATCATGTTTGGTATTCGTAGAGGAAATTAGCCGATGAGACGACCGCGCCGCACGCGCAAGCCCTTCTTGGCCAGCCCCGGCGCGATGCCGCCCAGGGCCGCGAGGCCGGTGCCGCCGTGCGCGTGACAGATCGCCATGCCGAGCGCATCGGCGGCGTCGGTGCCGGGCACGCCGGAAAGCGACAGCAGACGCACGACCATCTGCTGCATCTGTTCCTTGGTCGCGCGTCCGTAGCCGACGACCGCCTGCTTCAGTTGCAGCGCCGTGTATTCGGCAACCGGCACGCCGCTCGCGACGAGCCCGCAGATGGCCGCGCCGCGCGCCTGCCCGAGGAGCAGCGTCGACTGCGGATTCACGTTGACGAAGACTTTTTCGATCGCCGCCTGATCCGGATTGTGCTGCGCGATGAGCGTCGAGATGCCGCTGAAAATGGTGTTGAGACGCGAAGGCAGATCCGCCTCGGCCGTCTTGATGACGCCGCTCGTCACGTAGTTGAGCGTGTGCCCCGTCTTCTCGATGATGCCGAAGCCCGTCACGCGCAGGCCGGGGTCGATGCCAAGGATTCTCATTCGTTCGCGTTTCGCGGCTCGTTGAAACTAAAAAGGCCTGTTTGCGCCGTTCGAAGCGCAAACAGGCCAATCTTAAATGAAGCGGCCGCGATCAATGGCGGAAATGACGCGTGCCCGTGAAAATCATCGTGATGTTGTGCTCGTCGGCGGCGGCGATCACTTCGTCATCGCGCATCGATCCGCCTGGCTGGATCACGCAGGTGGCGCCCGCGTTCACGACGACATCGAGGCCGTCGCGGAACGGGAAGAACGCATCCGATGCCACCGCCGAGCCGTTCAGCGTCAGACCGGCGTTCTGCGCCTTGATGCCCGCGATGCGCGCCGAATCCACGCGGCTCATCTGGCCTGCGCCGACGCCCATCGTCATGCCGTTCGCGCAGAACACGATCGCGTTCGACTTCACGAACTTCGCGACGCGCCACGCGAACATCAGATCGTCCATTTCCTTCGGCGTCGGATGACGCTTCGTCACGACGCGCAATTCGTGCGGCTGCACGTTCTTCGCATCGAGCGATTGCACGAGCAGACCGCCGCCGACGCGCTTCAGATCGAACGCGTTGTGGCCGTCGCCGAGCGCGATCTGCAAGAGGCGCACGTTCTGCTTCGCCGCGAACACGGCGCGCGCCGCCTCGCTGAACGACGGCGCGATCAGCACTTCGACGAACTGCTTCGCGACAGCCTGCGCCGCCGCTTCGTCCACTTCACGATTGAACGCGATGATGCCGCCGAACGCCGAAGTCGGGTCCGTCTGGAACGCTTTCGAATACGCTTCGGCCGCATTCGCGCCGAGCGCCACGCCGCACGGATTCGCGTGCTTGATGATGACGCACGCCGGCGCGTCGAACGTCTTCACGCACTCCCACGCGGCGTCCGAATCTGCGATGTTGTTGTATGACAGTTCCTTGCCCTGCAACTGCTCGTAGTTCGCGAGCGCGCCGGCCGGCACGCTCAGATCGCGATAAAAGGCCGCGTTCTGATGGGGATTCTCGCCGTAACGCAAATCCTGCGCTTTCTCGAACGCGAGGTTGAAAGTCGCCGGATACGTATTGCGGCTCGAATGCTGCAGCTCTTCGGTCAGGCTCGTCAGATAGTTCGTGATCGCGCCGTCGTACTGCGCGGTGTGCGCGAAGACTTTCGTCGCGAGACGGAAATTCGTCTTGTAGCCGACGTTGTTGCCGTTTGCGCGCATCTCGTCGAGGACGGCGGAGTAATCGGCCGGATCGACGACGACCGTCACGTCGCGATGATTCTTCGCCGCCGAGCGCAGCATCGTCGGACCGCCGATGTCGATGTTCTCGATCGCGTCTTCCAGCGAGCACTCTTCCTTCGAGACCGTCTGCACGAACGGATACAGATTCACCACCAGCAGATCGATGGTCGGAATGTCGTGCTTTTCCAGCGCGGCCATGTGCTCGGGCAGGTCGCGGCGCGCGAGAATGCCGCCGTGAACCTTCGGATGCAGCGTCTTCACGCGCCCGTCGAGCATTTCCGGAAAGCCGGTGTAATCGGCGACTTCGGTCACGGGCAGGCCCGCGTCGGCGAGCAGTTTCGCCGTGCCGCCGGTCGAAAGGAGCTTGACGCCAAGCGCCGACAGCGATTTGGCGAAATCGACGATGCCGGATTTGTCGGAAACGGAGAGGAGCGCTTGCTTGATCATGATGAACACTGAAACCGAAAAGGGAAACCAGGCCGGACCAAGGCGCGCGCCTCAGTCCGATGAATCAAATCAATCCGTGCTGCTGAAGCTTCTTGCGTAAGGTGTTGCGGTTGATGCCGAGATACTCGGCCGCGAGCGATTGGTTTCCGCCCGCCTGCTCGAGCACCACTTCGAGCATCGGTTTTTCCACGCACGAAATCACCATGTCGTACACGTCGTGCGGGTTGGAGCCGTCCAGGTCCTGAAAATAGTTGTCGAGGCTCTGGCGGACGCATTGTTCGATGTTATGTCTGCTCATGCGGCAATCAGTCGGTCTGTCGTGTTGTTGAGCCCGCCGCACGATTCTTCCCCGTCCGCGTCCTCGGCGTCACCGGCCTCGTCCACATAGACGAGACGGTCCGACAACGCCTTTTGCGCGTCAAAGAATTCGTTGACAGCGAGCAATTGTTCTTTGGTCGTGTCCAGCGTATTCATCCGGTGCCGGAAGGTGTTGGCGCCGGAAAGGCCGCGAGTGTACCAGCCGATATGCTTGCGCGCAGTCCGAACGCCCGTGAATTCCCCATAAAAGGCGTAGTGATCTTCGAGGTGCTCGTTCATCACCTGCTGGATCTCGTCGATGCGCGGCGGCGGCAGGCGCTCGCCGGTATTCAGAAAGTGTTCGATCTCGCGAAAGAGCCACGGACGGCCCTGCGCCGCGCGGCCGATCATGATGGCGTCGGCGTGCGTGGCGGCGAGCACGTCGCGCGCTTTCTCGGGCGTGGTGATGTCGCCGTTCGCGACCACCGGAATCTTCACCGACGCCTTCACTGCCGCGATGGTTTCGTACTCCGCGTCGCCCTTGTAGAGATCGGCGCGCGTGCGGCCGTGGACGGTGAGCATCGAAATGCCGGCTTCCTGCGCGATCCGCGCGATGGTCAGCGCGTTCTTGTTCTCGCGATTCCAGCCCGTGCGAATCTTGAGCGTGACCGGCACCGCGTCCGGCCCCACGCCGACCGCCTGGACGACGGCCTCCACGATGCGCGCGACCAGCGGCTCGTTCTGCAGCAGCGCGGAACCCGCGGCCACGTTGCAGACCTTCTTCGCCGGGCAGCCCATATTGATGTCGATGATCTGCGCGCCGTTCGCGACGTTGTGGCGCGCGGCCTCGGCGAGCATCTGCGGATCGGCGCCCGCGATCTGCACGGAAATCGGCTCGACCTCGCCCGCATGGTTGGCGCGGCGCATGGTCTTCTCGCTCTTCCACAACTGCGCGTTCGACGCGACCATCTCCGACACCGCGTAGCCCGCGCCCATGCGCTTGCAGAGCTGCCGGAACGGGCGGTCGGTGACGCCTGCCATCGGTGCGACGAACAGGTTATTGCGCAGGACGTGTGAACCGATTGTGGGCATGAAGGCTAAACGATCCGCGCTGTCGGTGCCGGCGAGAAGCCGCGTCAGGCGGATGCAACGTTGCTGAAGGGGAAACAGCTATTTTAACGCGAAGAGCGTGCTGAAATTAAGAGCAATCGCGTGCAAGTCATTAAATCTTCTATGAAAGAACGGCCGGCCATAGAGGATAAGTTCCCGGACTTCGCCTGGACGATTGCCCTTTTTTCGTGCTCGATCAGCGCCTTTGACCGAACATCATCTGACGGGCGAGGGCCGTTTTTACCGGCGGAAGGAATTCGAGAGCGGTCAGCGCGAGACCGCGCATCGCCGCAAACGGCGGGAAATCGACCGTGAAGATGCGCGCGAGCGTATCGGTGGCGCCGATCGTCAGGCGCCGGTCCAGCGCACGGCGCTGCGCGAAACGGGCGAGCGCGAGCGGCCGGGGACCGTCGGCGGACAGCGCGTCGGTGAGCGCGAGCGCGTCGCGCAGGCCGAGATTCAGGCCCTGTCCGGCAACCGGATGCAGCGTCTGCGCGGCATTGCCGATCGCGACGGTGCGCCGGTCGACGAGCACGTCGAGCGCGGTCAGCCCGAGCGGAAACGCCGCGCGTGACGCGATGCGCGTGAAACGGCCCATGCGCGTGCCGAACGCAGCGCCGAGTTCGGCGAGGAAAGTGTCGTCGTCGAGCTGCATGCGGCGCGCGGCTTCGTCGGGCGAGCAGCACCAGACGAGCGAATAATCCGCGTGACGCTGGCCGCCGCACGGCAAAAGCGCGATCGGCCCTTCCGGCGTGAAGCGCTCCCACGCGACATTCGCGCGCGGATCGGACACGCTTACCGTGCCCACGATGGCCGTTTGCCCGTAATCGCGCGCGCGGCGCTCATCGGATGACTCGCCTTTCTGATAAAGACCGCCTTCCGCGTTCACGAGCACTCTCACGCGGACGGAGCGCTCGCCTTGCGCCGATTGCAGCGGCAAGGTGACGCCGTCGTTGTCCTGCAGCGGCGCGAGCGCGGACGTGTCGGTGAGCCAGTCGACCTTCGTTGCGCGCACCGCATCGGCGAGCGCGCCGACGAGCGAACCGTAGCGCACCACGTAGCCCAGTTCGGGCAACTCGTGCTCGTCGTGCTCGATCAACGTGCGGCCGAAATGCCCGCGCTGCGAGACATGGATGCGGCGGATCGGCGTGGCATCGCCCGGAAAGCCGAGCGGCTGCAGCATCACGCGGCTTCCGTGCGAAAGCGCGAGCGCACGCGGATCGTTGGCGGCGGCTGCGGGCGTGCGCGCATCGATCAGCGCGATGGACAGCCGTGACGTCGCGCTGCGCCGGGCAAGCCAGCCGGCGAGCGCGAGCCCGACCGGCCCCGCGCCGACGATGGCGATGTCGTAATCGAAATGCGGTTCGATGCCTTGAACGTCGCTCATGGTCAATTTGCGTTTGATTCGCGCATCAGCGCTTCGATTTCGTCGGCGGCGACGGGCACTTCGCGCGTGAGCAACTCGCAGCCGTTTTCGGTGACGATGGCGTCGTCCTCGATGCGAATGCCGATATTCCAATATTGTTCCGGCACGTCTTCGGCGGCGCGCACGTAGAGACCCGGCTCGATCGTGAGCGCCATGCCGGGCGCGAGCGCGCGCCATGGTCGTGCGCCTTGCTCGTCGAGCGGGCCGTCGGCTTCGCGGTATTCGCCCGCGTCGTGCACGTCCATGCCGATCCAGTGTCCCGTGCGATGCATATAGAAGCGCGCGTAGGCACGTTGCGCGAGGACGTCGTCGACGCTGCCGAACTTCGCCTTGTCGAGGATGCCGGTATCGAGCAAGCCTTGCGACAGCACTTTCAACGCAGCCTGATGCGGCGCGTCGAAGCTGACGCCGGCGCGTGCGGCATCGATGGCCGCGGCTTGCGCGGCGAGCACGATTTCGTACAGTTCGCGCTGCGCCGGAGTGAAACGGCCGCTAGCGGGGAACGTGCGCGTGATGTCGGATGCGTAGCCGTCCAGTTCGCACGCGGCGTCGATGAGAATCAGGTCGCCGTCGCGCGCGATCGCGTTGCCAGCCGGATAGTGCAGCACGCAGGCGTTCGCGCCCGCCGCGACGATCGATCCATACGCCGGCGACTGCGCGCCGTGGCGGCGGAACGTGTACAGCAATTCGGCTTCGATTTCGTACTCGCGCATGCCCGGGCGGCACGCGCGCATCGCGCGACGGTGCGCTTCGGCGGAGATCGATGCCGCGCGGCGCATGATCGAGATTTCGTGCGCGTCTTTCACGAGCCGCATCTCGTCGAGAACCGGCAGCAGGTTCTCCGCGCGGGCGGGAGCGCGCACGCCGGTGCGGCTTTGCGCGCGCACGGCGGCGAGCCAGGCGCGCACCCGGGCATCCAGTTCCGCCGATGTGCCGAGCGCGTAGTGAAGCGCGGGCTTGTCGGCGATCAGGCGCGGCATCTCCTGGTCGATCGAATCGATGGCAAACGCGGCGTCGAAGCCGAAAGCGTCGCGCGCGGCGTCGGGGCCGAAGCGGAAGCCTTCCCAGGTTTCGCGCTCCGCGTTCTTCTCGCGACAAAAAAGGATCGACACGGGCTCGCCATCCTGCGCGCTCGCGTTCAGCACGAGCGTCGCTTCGGGTTCGTCGAAGCCCGTCAGATAGTAGAAGTAGCTGTCGTGACGGAAAGGGTAGTCCGTGTCGCGGTTGCGCAGGACTTCCGGCGCGGTCGGCACGATGGCGACGCCGCCGCCGCGTGCACGCAACGCGGCGAGCACGCGCTCGCGACGCGCACGGTAAATGTCGACGGCGATGGGGCTGGCGAGTTCGGTCGTTGAGTTCATGCGCCGATTGTAGCGCCGGCTTCACGATGCGCGCACTCGGCCATTCGACATAGGCCAAAACGACGGCGACGCGTGAATTTGCCTATGCCATTCGGCCTAGTGGCGCGGCGAGTGACCGCGCCGCATACTCATTCGCCAGCGGGACGATTGCGCACGCTGCCCGCGATCAGATCGAAGCGAAACAGGCGGCATTCGAGCGCGCCGTTGAAAAGCGGCGTTTTCGTCGATTCGCGCAGCCGCAGCAAGCCCGGCAACTTGCGGTCGGACGTGAGCACGTAGGCGCGCCATCCCGGAAAGCGCTGTTTGAGCGCGTTGCCGAAGGAGACGAAGAACTCGGTGTCGGCCGGATCGGGTTGCGCGCGGGCGAAGGCGTCCTCGTCTTCGCGGCGGGAGCGCGCCGTATCGCGAATTTCGCCGCGCGGGCCGCGTCCGCGCACTTCGATACGCTCGCCGTACGGCGGATTCGCGATCAGAATGCCGGGCGCGTCGGTCGGCGGGACCATATTGCGGGCATCGACTTGCTTGAGCGAAAGGTCGGTGATGCCCGCGCGAGTCAGGTTCGCGCGCGCTTTTTCGAGCATATCGCCGGAAATGTCGCTGCCGAAGATGCTCAACTCGGCTTGCGACGCACGCGCGGCGCGGCGTTGTTCGAGCGCGGCCGTCTTGAGCTTCTGCCACATGCCGGGATGGAACGGCTTCAGCTTTTCGAAGCCGAAGCGCCGATCGTTGCCCGGCGCGATGTTGAGCGCCGTTTGTGCGGCTTCGGCGAGGAAGGTGCCGCTGCCGCACATCGGGTCGAAGAGCGGCGTGCCGGGCGTCCATCCGGTCAGGCGCAGAATGCCCGCGGCGAGATTCTCGCGCAGCGGCGCGGCGCCCTTGTCCAGGCGCCAGCCGCGTTTGAAGAGCGGCTCGCCGGAGGTATCGAGATAGAGCGTGCACTCGTTCAGCGTGAGGAACGCGAACACGCGGACGTCGGGCTGGGCGGTGTCGATGCTCGGGCGCGCGCCGGCCACGTCGCGCAGGCGATCGCAGACGGCGTCCTTCACGCGCAGCGTCGTGAATTCGAGGCTTTTCACCGGCGATTTGATTGCGGTGAGATCGACGCGCATCGTCTGGCTGGGCGTGAACCATTGCTCCCAGCGCTGGCGATGCGTGAGTTCGTAGATGTCTTGCTCGTTGCGATAGGGGCCTTGCGCGACTTTGAGAAGCACGCGGCTCGCGATGCGCGAATGCAGATTCGCCGCCATGCCCGCGACCCAGCCGCCCCGAAAGTGCACGCCGCCGGGCACTTGCGTGCCGACGATCAGCGATCCGCCGCCGGAAAGGGGCGCGTCGGCCACGTGCCTTTCCCCGATCTCCGCCAACTCGGCGGCAAGCGGTGCTTCGAGACCGCGCGGGCAGGGGACGAACCAGTCGAAGAGGGGGGAGGCCATGTGGTGCTTGATTGAATGTTCAAAGAACGTATTGTACGCGGGCAAAGGGAGCCGGTCAGACCGTACAGGTCGGGCGGCGCGGCTTGGTTGAAGGGGGGCGGCGGTTTGCGGCCGGAAGCGGCTTCTTCTAAACAGCGCAAAAAATCATCGCAAATCGAGCAAGCGCACTCGGACGGGCGTTATGCTCCGAGTTGCTTTTCAAAGGTAATTGCGTGTGAACTACCCAGATCTTCGTCGTCGGGCGTCTGGCCCTTACCGCGATTCACGCGTTCATCGCGCTGCCGAACTACTGTTTGGCGGGATCGCGAAGGCGACGATGCTCCTCGCCCTTCTGTGTGTTGTGGCGCTGGCAATCGTAGGCGGTGAAGTGCCGGACGTTGTAAGCGGGTCCACGATCCGAAGGCGGCGCTGGATCTATGTGCTCTTGCTGGCGATCGGCGTCGCGCTCGGGGTTTTCGTTTGGCTGATTCTGCGCCGTTCACGTTGAGCGCTACGCTTCAGAAGCGCAAGTGGGGGGGGGGGGGGGGGGGGGGGGGGGGGGGCGGGGGGGGGGGGGGGGCGGGGGGGGGGGGGGTGGGGGGGGGGGGGGTGGGGGTGCGTCTGGACGTCTGCGTTGTGCTCGGTGTGCGACCGC